>NZ_JBGTDD010000158.1:0-26205 GCF_041748495.1 Parasphingorhabdus sp. | reverse complement strand
TTTGTCTGCGTCCGCGGTCGCTCCCGTTCCAGCCGCGTGGCGGCAAGATCGAGCATCGCTTGTGATGGATCGACCGCGACAAACCGCCAGTCAGCGCACAATCCCGCGAAGGCTGCGATCTCAACCCCGCCGCCGGCACCGACAACCAGCAGATCTGCGTCTGCGCCTATTCGGTCCACCAGCACCGAAGCTGCCATGACATGGCTGGCTGCATAGCCCGGCATGAACATCGGCGGACCACGATCATATTCGGCGACAAAATCCGGATTCGCGTCAAAGTCGAAAGCTTCATCTGTCATCGTCGTTGCCCCCGTCCGATCTGCCCGGGTTGATAACCAGCACCAGCCGCTCTTCGCCGGTTCCTTCAATTGGCGGCGAGCGGTGAATGGCGGCGCAGGTCGACCAGAGGCGACCCTTGAAGAGGGCAACATCACCGGTCCGCATCTGCTGGATATTGTGGGGATCGCCGCAATCGCAATCGGCCGGCTGATCTTCATCGAGCCACTGCGTGCCCTGACCTATATAAGTGGTGATCAGTCTTGCGGTGACGTAATCCGTGTGGAATTTCTTGCAGGCATTTGTGGTAACATGCTCCAGCCGTATTTCGACAAATTTGGTCTGCATGATCCGGGCAAATCGATCGGCAAGCGACAGAATATCGGCGTGCAAGATATCTCGGGCACCGTCTCGTTGATGACCGGCATCCTCAAGCGCGACATTGAGAGCGGCGGCTAGCTCGCCGATCGCTGCGGTGAAACATAGGTCAGATATGCCATCTAGTTTCAGTTCCGACAGACATAAAGGCGGCACTCTCTTCCAGATCGCAATCGCAACACTTTCGTTGCGGATCCCGCTTAAGCTTTCGGGATTGCCAGCGATTAGCGCGACTGACCGCTCTTTTGTGTCCACGCTCATTCTGCGGGTTCCAGCGCAGGCTTCGGTGCTTCCCATGCCGGAAAGGGATCCGCGAGCGCAGCCCATTGCTCGGGCTGAAACGCATCGCCAGCGATCAGACAGGCGTCGAGTTCCCTGCGGATACGCGCTTCATCCATTTTGATGCCGATGAACACAAGTTCCTGCCGGCGGTCACCCCAGGTTGGATCCCAATGGCGCATGACGAATTGTTCGAAACTGTCATCTTCAGGCCAGCGGTTCTTGGGCACTGCCGCCCACCAGCGGCCCATGCGTGTGGTAATCGTCTGGCTGCCTGCAACCGCGAGTTCTCCGAGATAATCGGGGCGGGTGGCGAGCCAGAAATGACCCTTGGCGCGGATCACATTGTCAAGACCGTTTTGCGTCAGGAAATCATAGAAACGCTCTGGATCGAACGGGCAGCGCGCACGATACACGAAGCTTTCGACTCCATATTCTTCGGTCTCGGGCCGATGATTAGCATAGTCGAAAAGTTCTTTGGCCCATAAGGGATGCTGTTCTGCCTTCTCGTCATCGAACAGCCCTGTATCAAGGATCGCATCAAGTTCGACCTTGCCATAATCGGCTTCGATTATCCTCGCATCGGCGTTTAGCGACGCCACGACCTGCTTCACCACCGCCAATTGTTCGGCAGACACCGCACTCGCCTTGTTGACGATGACGACATCGGCAAATTCAATCTGTTCCACCAGCAAGCTGACCAGACGGCGATCATCGCCTTCACCGGCAGTCTCGCCGCGGTCTGCGAGAAAATCACTGCTCGAATAATCATTCATCAGATTGACCGCATCGACGACGGTCACCATGCAATCGAGACGCGATACGTCGCCCAGACATTGTCCGTCCTCATCCCGAAATGAAAATGTAGCAGCCACGGGAAGGGGTTCGGACACTCCGGTGCTTTCAATCACCAGATAATCGAAGCGGCCTTGCTCCGATAGTTTTCGGACTTCGATCAACAGGTCGTCCCGCAAAGTGCAGCAGATGCAACCGTTCGTCATTTCGACCAACGTCTCTTCTGCGCGCGATAGCGAAGCGTCCCCGCCGCGAACCAGGTCCGCATCAATGTTCACTTCTGACATGTCATTCACGATCACGGCCACCCGCTTGCCATCACGGTTGCCAAGAATATGGTTGAGCAGCGTGGTCTTGCCTGCTCCCAGAAAACCAGAAATGACCGTTACCGGCAAAAGCTTGTTTGAATCGAGCGTCATAAAATTAAGTCCTTGCGAAGCATGTAATGTTGTAACATATCATTTAGGTAATAATTTCCGAACTTTGTAGATGCAAGGGAAATAAAATCTGTGCCGCCACAACTTACCAATCGGCTGGATGGCTCGGCACTGTTCTTGTCAGCCATCTGCCTTCTCCACTGCCTGGCTCTCCCACTGGTCTTGGCAGCGCTGCCTGCGTTGAGTTCTGTTTTCCGATTTCCAGAAGCACTCCATCTATATGCTATTTTATTGGCTTTGCCGTTGAGTTTGACCGCGCTCGGTTTGGGGATGCATCGTCACAGATCACCGTTGCCGCTGGTTGCCGGCGTGCTCGGGTTGATGCTTATGGGGATTGCTCTGGACAGCAGAAATAATGTCGACGAGATGATCCTGAGCAGTATCGGCGCCACCATTCTTGCGCTGGCCCATATTTCCAATTGGCGCCGTCGTTCACGGTGTTCGCCTAAGAATGAGATTGAGGCTTGAAACGCCGAAAAGCATTTGCGCTGGACAAACAGGTCGCAACAATTCTCCGTCAGAGCACTCGGCCCATGGGTGCCTATCAAATCGCGGCCCAACTGCCCCATGTTGCAGCAGCGCAAGTTTATCGAGCGCTTGAGCGTCATGTAATAAACGGGAAAGCGCGACGGATCGCCTCGCGCAAGGCCTATGTCCCATCATCCTGCGATGGCGGGTTGACGACCCTGTGCAGCATATGCGGCAAATTTGAAATGTTTGACTGTCAGGAAGCAATCACCGGATTGGCCCGGCTGTGCGACGACCAGGATTTCCAACCGAACGAAATTTTTCTGGAGATGACCGGGGTCTGTCATGCTTGCCAAGTGATATGATCATCTCACTGTTTGTCACATTTACACCAATTAATCTTGGATTCATTAAAGATATGATGTAACATATCATTTATGATATTGTTGAAGCTCTTGTGCGGGGGCTTTGTCCTTGCAGTGGCGGTCTTGGGTTATGGTACCCGAGCAAAGGCCTGTAGCCTCGACGGCGGATCCGTCATGCATCGTTACAATCCGTTTCAGGCCGGATCCTTCCGGTCCGGTCAATCCTGGAGCGACTTTCCAAATCCTGGGAAAAATGATGTTCCCCCTCTGGTCTCAGAAGATGCAGGTGGCAGACCCGGTGGCAAGCTGTCCCTCGATCGACGCGTGGCTGACGATCCAAATCTATCTGCAAATGAGATTGCGATTGGCCCGCGCAAGCACGAGAAGCAAAGCGCGCACCGAACGGGAAAAGGCGAACATCCCCAAGGCGGGATATCCTCAATCACCCGAGAGCCGGTGAGCAACACAGCGATGTTTCACTAAACCCATGTTACTCGAAATTGACAATCTGCATTACAGCATTGATGGAAAGCATATTTTCTCGGATTTCAGTCTGTCTGTCGCGGAGCGGGGTCATCATTTGCTAGTGGGTCCTTCGGGGTCCGGCAAAACTACACTGATCAATCTGATCAGTGGCCTCCTTTCGCCAGACAAAGGAATGGTCAGTATTGCCGGTCGCAATATAGCAACCGTTACCGAAGCAGAACGTGACAGAGTCCGGCGAGAATATATTGGCATTATTTTTCAAACGCTCCGCCTGGTATCGGCACTGGATCTATCAGGCAATTTATTGCTGGCGCAGCGCCTTTCACGGGGAGCCACGGATGCTCCCCTGATTGCTACTCTGCTGGACCGGATGGGGATCGCTCACCTGGCAAATGCGAAACCCTATCAAATGAGCCAGGGCGAAGCGCAAAGGGCGGCAATTGCCAGAGCTCTGGCGACGAGACCCCGTTTGCTTATCGCTGATGAACCGACATCGGCGCTTGATGCCTTAAACGCCCGGCAGGTCGCTGAGCTTCTGCTGCAATGTGCTTCAGATTTTGGCGTCACTCTGCTGGTCGCCACTCATGATGACCGGTTGGCGTCCGTATTCCCCAACCGGATCGTGTTGGCGCAACAGGGCGGGAGGGCTGACTAGCCATGCTCGGACTCGCTTTCGCCTATTTACGTGATCGTAGCCTCACCACGGCACTCAATATCCTGTTGCTGGCGATCTCTGTGGCCATGCTTGTGCTGCTCGTGCAATTCAGCAGCCAGATGACGAGCCGACTGGAGCGCGATTCCCAAGGCATTGATCTGGTGGTCGGGGCAAAGGGGTCGCCGCTGCAGTTGATCCTTTCGAGTATATTTCACGTCGATCAGCCCACCGGTAATATCCCGTTCGATAGCCTTGCCATGCTGCGCCGCGATCCGGCGGTCCGAGCTGCTATTCCACTTGCGCTCGGTGACAATTTCGATGGCTACCGAATTGTCGGGACCGATGCATCCTATGTTAGTTTTCACGGTAGCAAAATCGACCAGGGGAGGATGTTTGAAACCCCGATGGATGCAATACTGGGAGCCGCCGTGGCTAGAGCAACCGGCGCACGGCTTGGACAGCAGTTCATCGGCAGCCATGGCCTCGAAACCGAGCAAGCGGACGGGCAGGGACACGACCATGCCCCCTTTGAAACAGTGGGCATACTCGCCCCAAGTGGAACAGTTCTTGATCGTCTTATTCTGACTTCGGTCGAGAGCGTCTGGGATGTTCACGGGATTGATCATGATCACCGGGAGGAGCCGCAGGGTGAGCACCATCACGATCATGCAACGGGGGATCAATCTCAAACCACGCGTGGGGCATTGGAGCCCGAACTCACCGCAATATTGGTAAGCTACCGGAACGCATCAGGCGCCATTCGCATCCCTTCCATGATCAATCGCCAGACCGACCTGCAGGCTGCTACACCGGCAGTTGAAACTGCGCGACTAATCGCCTTGTTCGGAGCGGGGATGGAAGGAGCCCGGATATTCGCCTGGCTGTTGGCTGCGACCGGCGGCCTTGCAATTTTCATCGCTCTTTTGACCATGGCGAGGTCCCGCGAGGCTGATCTTGCGTTGTTAAGGGTGATGGGTGCCAGCAAACCGCAGGTTTTCGGCACAATTTTGCTGGAAGGCCTGATAACGGCCGCTTCCGGAGCTATATTCGGGCTGATCGGAGCCCATGCAGCGCTTTTTATCGCAAGCCGAAGCTTCCAGACGCTCGGCGAGCTTGGACTGAATGCATTTGGCTTTCTCCCTGCCGAATTGGCCATAGTCGGCGCCGTGCTCCTGATCGGTGTGCTCGCCGCGCTCATCCCTGCAGCGCTCGTTTTTCGTATCAATCTGGCGCGAACTCTCGCCCGAACCGCATGAGGTTACCAATGAAAATCCTGCCTTTACTGATCCTCGCATCGGCAATCATTCTGAACGCAGCATCCGCCTCCGCAGCCATGCAAAACGGAGGAAAGGCACCTGTGGAAGATGTCTGGAAGCCGGCGGCAACACCGAAAGGCGGCATTTCATGGTCGGTGCTGGAGGGAACCAAAGAGAAGACCAGAACAGGCCGTGATGGGTATCTCTATTCGAAACCGCTATTCACCCCAACCGTCAAATCGCTTGCGGGCAAACGCATCAAGGTGGCCGGGTGGATGATGCCCTTGGACAAGGGGTCACGGCAAAGCCGCGTTGTGCTGCTGGCCTATCCGCCGGGATGCCCTTTCCATTTCCATGCGATGCCAAACCAGTTTATCGAAGTGCTGGCCGACATACCATTTCCAACGAACGCAACCAAAATGCATGTTGTCAGCGGCGTGCTGGAACTCACCGGTCATGATGAAAGCGGGATTTTTTATCGCTTGAAGGCGGCCAGCCCGGGATGATCAAAGGGCTTTTTATTTCAAGCCTGATGGCGGAAGCAATGAAGCTGTCGTTTTCTGATCATTGGCGACATGCAGGGGATGCAGATCATGTGACGCTATGCCAAACTCACGCGCCGTGATCCAGCGGCTTACCTATCTGTTTGCGGCGGCGACACGTTTGACCAACCTGTCCAGATCCGCTTCAACTCGCAAATCGGGAGCGAGGGTGGGAGCAGCAATCATGGATGATAAGTAAAGTCATATATTTCAATATGTTGCCAGAGAAAACTGGATCCCCCGTGAGGATTCGAACCTCAATTAACGGAGTCAGAGTCCGTGGTATTACCATTATACGACAGGGGAGTGCCGGTGCGCGGCAATAGGCAGGGAGCGACTGTGGGTCAAGCCTTTTGGTAGGGACAAGGCGGCTAAAGGCTGGAGCGGTTCGGGGCCGATGTTGCGGTTGCTGTTGAGCGTGCTGGAAATCCGGATCGCAGTCCACTCATCACGATAGCTATCAGCCGGTGCTTCCCGCTGCCATTCGAAAAATCCGGAAACCATGATGATGCATCGATGATGGTCGAACAGGGGAATGAAGGACGGCCTTTCTGCCAGCGTCTCGGCCCGGGCGTTGATCATCTTGGCTACATATCTTGTGTTCCTGGCCCAACCCGGCACCAGATCCCAATGCATCATTCCCGCCGTCCGCGTTCTGTCACGGTTGAGGCACACCGGAACACGCTGGGTCGGGCAAATTTTATAATGGGCTGGAAATTGCTGTCGGACGGGGGCTGGACGATGTCAAAGATGGCGCGATATCGTGCCTATCTTCGTTCTTCGTGGCTGAATTTGCGGCAGGACATCATATTTTCCGTGCGACAGGGTTCCCGGCCCTTGCGTCTAAGGCCCTGCAGCGTTATCTTCGATGGCAAGTACCGGCGGTATTATCCGATCCGGAGAACATAAGAGTATGGTTATGGTGGATCAAGCATCCCCATCGCCGCAAGTTACAAAAAGCGGATCATCCGCAAGGAAATCCCGCCAGAAGCCTGCGGCGACACATAATGGACAGAGTCGTGCTGCGCCTCCCGTTCAACCGGGCATTGTGCGCTGGCCCAAATTGCGTTCCTATGCAGCGATAGATCTGGGCACCAACAACTGCCGCCTGCTTGTCGCGAAACCATCGTCGGACGGCTTCATTGTCACCGATGCCTTTTCGCGGGTCGTGCGGCTGGGTGAAGGTCTGGTTGAGACCGGACAGATCAGCAGCCGGGCGATGGACCGGGCCGTTGCGGCCTTGTCTATCTGTGCCGACAAGCTGCGGCGGCGCAACGTGACACTGGCACGGTCGGTGGCCACCGAGGCCTGTCGGCGAGCCAGCAACGGTGACCAGTTTATCGAGCGGGTTCGCCGTGAAACCGGAATTGCTCTGGACGTCATCACCGCGGAAGAGGAAGCGAGGCTTGCGGTTCTGGGATGCCAGATATTGCTCGAGCCGGGCGAGGGGCCAGCGCTGATATTTGACATTGGCGGCGGATCGACAGAGCTTGTTTTGGTTGATACCAGCGGGTCTGCCCCCGAGATCATCGACTGGCAGAGCGCGCCCTGGGGCGTGGTTTCGCTGACCGAGAGCGAAAAATTTGACGGCGATGACCGGCGCGCGCGGATCGAGGCCTTTGCCGCGATGCGGGCGCGGGTTGCCGACAGTTTCGCCAGTTTTGCCGCGCGCTTGCCGCGCCTCGACCAATGCGACTATCGTCTGCTGGGCACGAGCGGCACGGTGACCACTCTCGCCAGCCTGCATCTGAAATTGCCGCAATATGACCGCAACGTCATCGACGGCTTGATCGTCCCGACCGAATCGATGCGCGAAATCAGCAATATGCTCGCGCATGCATCGCCGGACGAGCGAGCGGAGATACCGTGCATCGGACGGGAGCGCGCGGATCTGGTGGTCGGCGGCTGCGCGATCCTGGAATCGATTCTCGATATCTGGCCAGCGACCCGGGTTGGCGTTGCGGATCGCGGCATCCGTGAAGGCATATTGCGCTCGCTGATGTCGGCCAACGAACGGCGCGCGGTTCGATGAGCCGGGGCCGAGCGGGAAACAAGCAACGCGTCAAAACGGCCAAGGGTCGAAAAATCGGTTCCACACGGTGGCTCGAGCGGCAGCTCAACGATCCCTATGTCAAGCAGGCCAGAGCCGAAGGGTATCGCTCACGGGCGGCCTATAAGCTGCTCGAGCTGGATGAGCGGTTCAAGCTGGTCCGCAACGCAAAAGCGGTTGTCGATCTGGGCATCGCTCCGGGTGGCTGGGCTCAGGTGATGCGTAAATATGCGCCAAAGGCGACGATCGTCGGCATCGATCTGCTCGAGGTCGATCCGATCGAGGGCGTGACCATTTTCAAGATGGACTTCATGGACGACGCGGCTCCCGACATGCTGCTGGAAGCGCTGGGCAGCAAGCCTGATCTGGTGCTTTCGGATATGGCCGCCAATACCGTTGGCCATCAGCAGACCGACCATTTGCGGACCATGGGGCTGGTCGAGGCTGGCGCCTATTTCGCGGTGGAGAATCTTCAGAAGGGCGGGGCCTTTGTCGCCAAGGTTCTGGCCGGCGGAACCGACAATGAATTGCTGACTCTGCTCAAAAAACATTTCGATGTGGTCAAACATGCCAAGCCGCCGGCCAGTCGCAAGGGCTCTTCGGAATGGTATGTCATCGCTCAGGGGTTCAAGGGCAGTGCCGATCAGGCCTAGCAATCCAGTCTAGTTGGCGGCGCGCGCCTTCGCGACCATTTCCTTCAGGCCTTCATAGCCAACCGCGCCCACTTCCGACTGATCGCCAACCACCCAGGCCGGTGTTCCGGTGAAGCGCAATTGCTGCGCGATGGCGATATTATTCTGTATCTCGTTCTTCGCTTCGGGTGAGGCGATGAAGGCGCGCGCGGCCGCCATGTCGAGACCGATTTCATTGGCAGCGGCCTCGATCGTCGATGGGGTCGGGCGACCGGTGGCGAACATGGTCTTGTGAAACGCATAATATTTGCCCTGCTTGGCCGCAGCCAGTGCCATCAACGCAGCGTCATTGCTGGCTTCGCTCAGGATCGGCAGCTCGCGAAACACGACCTTCACATTCTTGTCCTCGGCAATCAGCTTGGCGATGTCGCTCTCGCTCTGCTTGCAATAGGGACAGTTGAAATCCGAATATTCGACAACCGTCACATCTCCGTTGGGATTGCCGGCAAAGGCGTTCCCGGCAAAGGGGGCTTCGATTTGTCCCCGCACGCCATCGATTGCGCTCGCCTTCTGCCGGCTTTGCAGCAGCTCGACTGCTTCCGGAATGATCTCGGGATTCGTCAGGATATAGTCGCGAACAATTGCCTCGATTGCCTTCTGCTGCTGCGCGTCAATGCCTGCCGCCAGTGCCGCTTCGCTGGCTGTTTCGGCCGAGGGCGCGCTGCTGCTTTGCCAGAACCAGACGCTCAACGCCGCCGCTATCGCCAGTCCGCCACCCGCCATAATCATCCACTTTCTGTTTGAACTGTCATCCACAATTGCGTTCTTTCCTTGCACGACGGCCTTGGCCATGACCACAGGACTTGTCCAGCCTCAATGGCTCTGGCAAGCGCGCCATGGCTTAACGACGCCGGTTGTTTTTTTCAAATTCTGCCTTGGCGATGAAGGAAATGTCCTGCGCCCGGATCCAGTCCGGTGTATTTTCCGGCATGCCGGACATGGCGATTTGTGAACTGCGGATCGCGCTGGCATAATTGCGTTGCAGCATCGAACTTTCTGCCGTTGCCAGCTGCGCCCGCGCCATATCGCCCTGCTGCGAATAGACCACGCCCAGCTGATACCAGGCAAAGGGATTGCGGTTATCCTTGTTCACTGCGGCCTTCAGGACCTGCGTCGCTTCGTCATGATATTGCGGATCCTCGGTGGCGATCAGCGCATGCCCGAAAAGGCTCGCGATCAACGGCTGGTTGTTGGTCAGCTGCACGGCTCGGCGCAGCGATTGCAACGCTTCATTCGGTTTGCCGGATTCCAGCAATATCTGACCCTGAAGTTCCAGAAAATACGGGTCGTTCGGTGCGGACGCGATCAGATTGTTGACCTCGTAAAGCGCGCGGTCGGGATAGGCGCTCTTGTGCCAGGCATAAGCGCGGGCATAGCGGGCAGGGACCGACTGGTCGCTTTCCGGATATTGTCGCAAGGTCACGGCCGGCTCTGCGGTATAACCGAGCAGCTTGGCCTTGACCCGTTGAAAGCGGGCTTCGATGTCCGGATCGGGCGGACGGTCCCAGGCCGGATCTTTTTCATAGACATCGCGAAGCAGACTGACCCGTTCGCCGGACAAAGGATGGGTCCGCCCGTAGCTGTCTTCCTGCGGAATTCCGAGACGGAATTCGTAATTTTGCAGCTTCTTGAAAAAATCGATCGAGCCTTTGCCGGAAATGCCGGCGTCGGCCAGATAGCGGGCGCCGGCGGAATCGGCTGATCGTTCCTGCACCCGGCTGAACGCCAGAAACTTGCCCATCGCCGCTTGCTGACCAGCGGCCATTATGCCCATGCCGGCGTCGCCGGCCCCCGCTGCGATTGCTGCGGCACCGAGGATAAGGCTGAGAATGGTAATGCCGGTGGCAGCCTGCACACCTTCGTTAAAGCGGATGATATGGCCACCGGTAATATGGCCCAGTTCGTGGGCCATGACGCCTTGCACTTCATTGGCACTGTCGGCTGTTTCAATCAGACCTGAGTAAAAATAGATGCGCTGGCCGCCAGCGACAAAGGCGTTGATCTGCCGATCATTGATCAGCACGACCTCGACCTCGTTGGAATCCAGTTCGGATACCGCTACCAGCGGTGCCACCATGTCGGCGAACAGCGCTTCTGTTTCCGCGTCGCGCAAGATTGACTGGGCGGCAACCGGTTGCACGATGACCGAAGCCATAGCCAGAAAGGCGATCAGGAAGCGGGTTAGCTGGCCTGGGGCGGGCAAAAGGATGCGGGAAAATGAAACAGCAAGAAAATTGCGCATGAAATTCCTCAGCATGAAAGTCCGGTTGGTATTGTCCCCCCTGACAGTATCTGCCTGAACGCCGGATGAAATATCAACCGTTCCCGCCCGGTCAAGGGGCGGGAACGGTCCTTGGTTCTTTATCCAAATGTACGCTGCCACCAGCCCTGGCGAGGCGATCCATCGCTGGACTCCGAGGGGTCGCTGTCGGAGCTTTTGGCGACCGCTTCATCTTTTGGCTTGGCGGTTGACCTTGCTTTGCGCGGTTTGGCGGGGGCCTTCTCCTTGGCCTCCTTGGCTGCTTTCGGAGCGGCCTTGTCAGACCCCTCCGCAGCATCAGCCTTTTTGGCCCGTGTCCTTGGCGCCCGCTTTACCGGCGGCTTTTTCTCACCCGTTCCATCAGCTGGCGAATCAGCCGGTGCATCAGCGGTCGTCGTCGCTGGTGCTGCGGCTGTTGCCTTGGCTTTGCGCGGCGCGCGACGGCGTTTCGGCTTTTCTTCTGCCGCTTCACTACCCGCGTCCTTGCTTGCCACGGGCTGCTCAGTCCCGGCTTCGCTTTTGGCGGAGCGACGGCGGCCACGGGGCTTCGCCTCCGTCTTGTCGTCATCGCCGGTTGCGGACGCTGCATCGGATTCCGCCTCAGACTTGCGGCTGTCGTTGCGACGGGTGCGGGGCTTGGGCTGCTCCTTCTGCTCGGCGCTGGTGTCGTCAGGCTGTGCGGCGGCTTCAACGGAATTCTCGCCGCGACCATTTTCGCCGCCAGCATTATCCGTATTGCCGGAATCCGGCCGATCCCCGCCACGATTGCGTCTGCCCCGCCGACGCCGCTTGCGCTTGGGCCGTTCGCCATTGTCATCGCGCGGTTCGCCATTGCGCTTGCTTTCGCGCGCTTCGGTGTTGCGTTCGACGGCTTCGACGATTTCTTCTTCTTCGATATGATCTTCATCGTCGTCGTCGTCATCGATGATGGGCTCGAACTTGGGCATGTTTTTCGGCGGGCTGCCAGAAGTCTGGATGTCCATCCGCGCGCCTTCGGTTTCGCCATCCGGTACGATTTCAATCGAGACGCCGTAACGCTTTTCGATATCGTCGATTTCGTGACGCTTGCTGTTCAATACGTAAATGCAAGCTTCCTGGCTGGTGCGCAGGCTGATCACGCTGGCTTTGCCCTTTGCGGCTTCTTCTTCCAGCAGGCGGAGCACGGACAGCGCGGCAGACGATGCCGTGCGGACCAGTCCAGTCCCTTCACAATGCGGACAGACTTTGGTCGAGGCCTCGAGCACGCCGGTGCGCAGACGCTGGCGGCTCATTTCCATCAGGCCAAAGCTCGAAATCCGACCCACCTGAATCCGCGCCCGGTCATTTTTCAGCGCATCGCGCATCGCCCGTTCGACTTTGCGGACATTGCCGCTGCGGTCCATGTCGATGAAGTCGATCACGACCAGCCCGGCCATGTCGCGCAGGCGCAATTGCCGTGCGATTTCGGCCGCGGCTTCCATATTGGTCTTGACGGCGGTGGCCTCGATCCCGTGTTCTCGGGTCGAGCGGCCAGAGTTGATGTCGATCGATACCAGAGCCTCGGTCGGGTTGATCACCAGATAACCACCGGATTTCAGCTGGACTTCCGGCGAATACATGGCCGACAGCTGATCCTCCACGCCATATCTCTGGAACAGCGAGACCGGATCAGCGTAACTTTTCACCCGCTTGCTGTGGCTCGGCATCAGCAGCTTCATGAAATTCTTCGCCGCCGTATAGCCATTGGCACCCTCGACCAGCACTTCCTCGATCTCGCGATTGTAAATGTCGCGGATGGCGCGTTTGACGAGGTCACTGTCGCTGTGGATCAGGCTCGGCGCCGTCGCGCTCAGGGTTTTTTCGCGGATTTCGTCCCAGAGCCGGGCGAGATAGTCAAAATCACGCTTGATCTCGGGCTTGGTCCGGGAAAGGCCGGCGGTGCGGACGATACAGCCCATGCTGGTTGGCAGATTCAAATCACCAATGATCGACTTCAGGCGCTTGCGATCGCCGGCATTGTTGATCTTGCGGCTGATTCCGCCGCCGTGAGAGGTGTTCGGCATCAGCACGCAATAGCGGCCGGCCAGACTCAGATAGGTGGTGAGCGCCGCGCCCTTGTTGCCGCGTTCTTCCTTGACCACCTGGACCAGCACAACCTGTCGCCGCTGGATGACATCCTGAATCTTGTAGCGTTTGCGCAGCGCCATGCGCTTCTGACGCGCCTGATCACTGGCTTTGGGCATGCTGCCCTTGCCGCGACCCTTGCTCCGCCCGCCGCGTCCGCGCCGCCCATCGTTCTTGCCTTTGCCCTCTTCATTTCCTTCGGATGAATCATCGTCGGAATCGTCGCCATAATTGTCGTCGTCATCGTCATCGTCTTCGTCGCTGCCATTTTCCTGCGGCATTTCGCCTTCGGTGACATCGATCGTGTCGACACTATCGTCCTTGTCGACTTCCACCAGCGCGGTGTCGAGTTCTTCGGTGGCTTCGCTGCGAACCATGTCGGCCGGCGAATCATCTTCTTCCTCTTCCTGGGCACGGAGAGCGGCTTCTTCCGCCGCATGCTCGGCTTCTTCGGCCAGCAATTTTTCGCGATCTTCACGCGGAATCTGATAATAGTCGGGGTGAATTTCGGAAAAGGCCAGAAACCCGTGGCGGTTGCCGCCATAATCGACAAAAGCAGCCTGCAGCGACGGTTCGACGCGGGTGACTTTCGCTAGATAGATATTGCCCTTGAGCTGCTTGTGCTCGGATGATTCAAAATCGAATTCCTCAATCTTGTTCCCTTTTACGACAGCCACCCGGGTTTCTTCCTGGTGGCGCGCGTCGATTAGCATGCGCGTAGTCATTCAATAGTCTCCTGGCAGGGAGCGACGGATCAGAGCCCGGCGGGTCCATGCGATATAATGGGGATGACGTTTCTGTGCGCGCGTTCCTTTGATAAGGGGCGGGCGGCGTCATCCGGTTGATTTCAAATATTTCTGATAAAAATGTGTCTGCAACAACCGCATGGCTCTGGCCGATAGCCAAAGTCTTTCCGCCCAAGGAAGCGCCTCCAAAATGGAGAGCCTCATAGCCGGAGATTTCATGCCTCATGTTGCGTCAACCTGGTAGATGCCGAATGATTATCGGCATTTAGACGAACCGGTTCCGGATTCTTCCCGAAAGGTTCATTCATGTTGCTAGCACCGCTCGTGCTGATCGGCAACACAAACTGTGACCGACCGGATTGACGGCGGTCGAGTGGCTGGCGCTCCCATTCATGCCTAATGGCCCGTTAACCGCGTCATTTTACGGCGTTTTACGAAAGCATCCTTAATTGCGTCTTCACTCCGTTTCACGATGTGAGCCATTCAGGAAGCCGCAATCTATGAAAATTGACTGGACCAAAAAGGGCTATGGGATGCATAGGCAGGCCATGGCAATGGCAACAATACTGGTTTCTTCTCTGTTGGCGACCCTTCCGGTCCAGGCGGGTTCGATCAGCCGGATCGAAGCCAGTGGTTCACAAATCACCATCTCTTTCGATGATCTGGTGGAAGGGGCGTCAAGCTTTTCCCTGATTGGGCCGGACCGCATCGCCATTGATATACAGGGCGGCAAGGCCGGGCAGGGTGGCTATGCGACCGGTATTGTCAAAGCTGTGCGTCAGGGACAATTTAATCCCAATACCGCACGCATCGTGTTCGACCTCGATCAACCGGCAGTGATCACCAGAGGCAGTTTTTCGAACGACGGAAAAAGCCTGAAACTGCAGCTGCAATCGGTCGGCCAGAATCAGATTGCAACCGGCCGGCAGTCGTTTCTGCCGCCGATACAGTTCCGCGCCGAACCGCCAAGGCAAATCTACAGCGTAAAGATGCCCCTCGGCAAGCCGCGGGATTCGGTTCGTTTGCCGAAAATATATGGACCCAGTGATCCGAGCAGACCGCTCGTCGTTATTGATGCAGGACATGGCGGACACGATCCGGGTGCCGTGTCTCCGCATGGCAACGCCTATGAAAAGAACATCACTCTTGCGATCGCTCGGGCAATCCGGGACCGGTTGGTGGCGGGCGGCATGGTCCGCGTGGCGCTAACCCGTGACTCCGATGAATATCTGGTGCTGGAAGAACGCTACGGTATTGCCCGCAGGCTCAATGCCGATCTGTTCATTTCCGTTCATGCTGATGCGGCAGGGAATGAAATCGCATCCGGGGCCACTGTCTATACCTTGTCCGAAGTTGCGTCGGATCGGGAAGCGGCCAAACTGGCAGCGCGCGAGAACAAGGCCAATATCATCAACGGTATCAATCTTGGCGGGGCGAACCAGGATGTCTCGTCGATCCTGATCGACCTGACCCAGCGCGAAACCATGAATATTTCCGCGGATTTTGCCAAATTGCTCCACCGCGAAGCCGGTCGGCAAATGACTTTTCGCAAAATACCTCACCGCTATGCCTCGTTCGTGGTGCTGAAGGCCCCCGATACACCGTCGGTGTTGTTCGAAGCCGGTTATCTGACCAACAAGGATGATGTCGCCTTCCTGAATTCCCGGCAGGGCCGAACGAAGGTTGCAGCCGGGGTCGGCAGCGCAATCGAGTCGCATTTCGCGCGAAAACTCGCGATGCGCTAGAATAATCTGGCCGGGTAGAATGCTTCGACCGTCCCGTGTCGAGGCGGCACGCGTTTTTCATCGATAATCGCTGGAAAATGCAGGCGAGCCGGTTTAGATAGCCCAGCCTATGGTAAATGAAGCGTCTGATACGGCTGGAGAAAGCCTCGCCTACAAGCTGGAGCGAAGCACGGGCAGTTTTTTCGAGCGGGTCGAGAGACTCTGGCAGAAAAAATGGTTTCGCTTGCTGGTGGCTTTTCTGGGACTCTGTGTCCTTGGCTGGTTTCTGGTCTGGCTGATCTTTGCCCGGGATCTGCCCGATGCAGCGGCGCTTCAGACCTACGAGCCACCCTTGCCGACAACGGTGCGCGCCTATGATGGCGAGCCGGTGCATAGCTATGCGCGCGAACGGCGCGTGCAACTGGAGTTTTCGGAATATCCGGCGCTGCTCGTGCGCGCCTATCTGGCTGCCGAAGACCGGACCTTTTTTGAACATGGCGGCCTTGACTATCCTGGCATTGCGACCGCTATTGTCACCAATATCTCCAGCAGCGGGCGTCCTGTCGGTGCATCGACCATCACCCAGCAGGTTGCCAAGAACCTGCTGCTGACCAGCGAGGTCTCCTATCGCCGGAAAGTCCGCGAAGCGATACTGGCCTATCGGATCGAGGATGTGCTGACCAAGGAAGAAATTCTCGAACTCTATCTCAACCAGATTTTTCTCGGTCGCAATGCCTATGGCGTGCAGGCCGCTGCCCAGGCCTATTTTGGCAAGGATGTCGATGCGCTTGCGCTGCACGAGATGGCCTATCTGGCGATTCTGCCCAAGGGACCGTCCAATTACCGTCCCGAGGTGCACGAACAGCGCGCAATCGGCCGGCGCAACTGGGTATTGGCGGCGATGCGCGACAATGGCTGGATCACTGCCTCGCAATTTCAGGCCGCGGCGGCGCGGCCGCTGGGCACGATTGCCCGCTCCGGACCCCGTTTTGAACGGGTCGGAGGCTATTTTGTCGAGGAAGTTCGGCGCCAGCTGATCGAGCAATTTGGCGAGAATGAGGACGCAGGACCCTATAGCGTCTATTCCGGCGGTCTCTGGGTGCGGACCTCGCTTAACCCGGAATTGCAGGAATATACCAAGGATGCGCTGCGTGGCGGATTGCTGCGGTACAGCAGCGGCAGGGGCTGGAGCGGCCCGATCAGCCAGATCGAGATGGATGACCAATGGCCGCGGCGGCTTTTGTCGACCTTCATTGGCACCGATTTTTCTAACTGGCAGATTGCCGTTGCCATCCGGCCCGCCGGTGGCGGCGCCGAGATCGGATTTTCGGATGGCACCACTGGCCGGATCAATTCTGCACCCAGCGCTTTGAAAGCCGGAGACATCATTGCTGTCAGCCCTCTGGGGGGCAGCAGCTACCGGCTGGAAAATGTCCCGGAAGTCTCGGGCGGCATGGTCGTGCAAAATCCCCGAAACGGCCGGATATGGGCAATGCAGGGCGGATTTGATGATCGCATGAGCTCGTTCAATCGCGCGACCCAGGCCCAGCGCCAGCCGGGATCGACGATCAAGCCTTTCGTCTATGCCACCGCGCTGGAGCATGGCATGACTCCCGCGACATTGATCGCCGACAGCCCGTTCTGCGTCTATCAATCGGCCTCTCTGGGCCGCAAATGTTTTCAGAATTTCGGCAATGCGCGCAGTGCCGGCGAGCAGACTTTGCGCTGGGGCGTCGAACAATCTCGCAACCTGATGACTGTGCGGGCAGCCAATGATGCCGGCATGGATAATGTGGTCAAAACCATCAAGACCATGGGGATCGGTGACTATCAGCCCTATCTCGCCTTTGCGCTGGGAGCAGGCGACACCACCGTGATGAACCTGACCAATGCCTATTCCATGTTGGCCAATCACGGGCGGGAACTGAATCCGACGGTGATTGATTTTGTCCAGGACCGGCAGGGGAAGGTGATTTTTCGCGCCGACAAGCGCAATTGTGAAAATTGCAATTTGAGCGACTGGGACGGGCAGCCGATGCCGCGTCCACGGCCGGTGGGCAAGCAGTTGATGGACCCGATGACCGCCTATCAGATGGTCGACATATTGCAGGGCGTGATCACGCGCGGAACCGCGCAGAATCTGAGAAGTCTCGAACGGCCCCTGTTCGGCAAGACCGGCACGAGCAGCGGTCCGACCAATGTCTGGTTCGTCGGCGGTTCGCCCGACATGGTGGCCGGCGTTTATCTCGGCTTTGACCAGCCACGCAATATGGGCGGCTATGCGCAGGGCGGCACACTCGCGGCACCGATATTTCGGCAATTTGCCGAGCGGGCAATGGCGGGTATGCCGAAAACTCCCTTTGTCGCCCCAAAGGGCGTGCGGATGGTGCGGGTCGATCGCAGGACCGGCAAGCGGGTCTATGGCGGATGGCCGACCGATGATCCCAAATCGGCGGTCATCTGGGATGTCTTCAAACCCGAAACAGAGCCCCGTCGTTCACTCCGCAAGGACGATCTGCTGGCGCGTCTGGAGGCCCGCAAGGCGCAATTGCTGGCGCAGCGGGCGGCAGCGGAATCCCGCGCTCTGGAAGCCGCCCGCAATCGCGGTCCGGCCCGCAATGATGATGAATTCCTGCAGGCCCAAGGTGGCATTTACTAAGCGGCTGCAGGGCCGATGCTGAAAGCGTCGGATATATTGTCCGCGCCGGGGGTCGATACCGTTGGCCCCGAAAGCGTGCCAGCGCTTGCAGCCATTACCGCAGACGCCTTTCGCGACGACCCTTTCAATCTCTGGCTGTTCGGCAGTTCAGCGCCGATGCAGCGGACCTTTGCCAATCTCGCGCGATCGATCTATGCCCCCCATGGATTTTGCCAGATATTGTCGGAGGATGGCGAAGGCCTCGCCGCGACCATGTGGTTGCTGCCCGGCGACAAGCCCAATGGCTCGGGGGCGGCCATGTGGAAAACCTATTGGGGCCTGTTCGCCAGTTCTGGCTGGGGCGCCCTGGTGCGGGGCAAGGCGGCGGGTGACGCCATGGCCAGACATCATCCGACAGAGCCGCACGCCTATCTGTTCACCGTGGGTGTATCTGGCGCCGGACGGGGCAGGGGGCTGGATCGCCGCCTGATCGATCCGGTTCTCGATGCCTGCGATGCCACCGGCACGATGGTCTATCTGGAAAATAGCAATCCGGCCAACCAGCGCTTTTATCGCAGTCTTGGCTTCGAGCGCGTGGAGCTGTTCCATGCCACGCCGACCAGCCCGCCGCTCGAGGCGATGAAGCGGGCACCGCGCTAGCCAAGGGGACATCGACCAATGTCTGCAATAATAGTGAAATATTTATGTAATCCAGAGGTCATCGATCAACGGTAGACGACAGGCTCGAAAGGTCGCACAGAAAATGTCGGTGCGAAAGCAACCTTGAACAAGGAATTTTTGATGAAAAGCAAAACTGCAATATTCGCTCTGGCGACGCTCGCCTTGGCTGGCTGTGACAATCAGGCCGGCGGCAGCGGTGGCGGCGGCAGCCGGGACCAGATCCGGATTGTCGGATCGTCAACCGTATTCCCGTTTGCAAAGGCGGTATCGGAATATTTTATCAGCTCGGGCAACTTCAAGGCGCCGGTGCTGGAGTCGACCGGAACCGGTGCAGGCATGAGCCTGTTCTGTTCCGGAGTCGGCGCCGACACGCCCGATATTGAAAATGCATCGCGCCGGATGAAGGTGACCGAATTTGAATTGTGCCAGAAAAACGGTGTCACCGACATTGTTGAAATCAACATCGGCCTCGACGGGCTTGCGGTGGCACAGGCCAATAATGGTCCCGCCATTGCCCTGACGACCGAACAGATTTACCGGGCCATTGCGGCAAATCCTTATGGCAAGAAAAATACCACCAAGAACTGGTCGGATATTGACCCGTCGCTGCCATCCATTCCGATCAGCGTCTATGGCCCGCCCTCTACATCGGGTACGCGGGATTCGCTGACCGAACTGATCATGGAAGTCGGCTGCCAGACAGATCCGGCGACCAAGGCGCTCAAGGATAGCGACGAGGATGCCTATAAAGCCATTTGTCATGACATCCGGTCCGACAACGCGTATCTGGACGCCGGTGAAAATGACAATCTGATCGTGCAAAAGCTGAAATCCAACCCCAATGCGATCGGGATCTTCGGCTATAGCTTCCTCGAGGAAAATCAGGACACGGTTCGCGGCATCGCCCTGTCCGGTGTGCAGCCTACTTATGATACGATTGTTTCCGGTGAATATCCCGGCGCGCGCGCGATGTATATCTACCTGAAAAAGCATCATGTGGGCGTGATCCCGGGTATCCAGGAATTTGCCACGGAATTTGTGAACGCTGGTGGACGCGACGGCTATCTGGCCAAGATCGGCCTGATCGCGGCGTCGGATGATGTCCGGGCATCGACGGTGGATGCCGCTAAAAACCTGCCGCTCCTGACCAAGGACATGCTGAAATAGGCGAAGCGGTATCGCCTGGTCCGGCAATCGGATCGCTCCGGGACGAAAATCCCGTTGGACGGGAAAAAGGGGCTGCCGGCAACGACAGCCCCTTTTTCCTGCGCGGCTGACAACCGGAAATGCATTTCGATTGCTATTTTATGACATTTTTGTTACAAAGAGCAAACGCGTAACAAGGAACCCCCATGAATCTCAGTATCGCCCAGCATACCGTGAGCGCTTTCGACGCGGAAATTCACGATCTCCGGGCGATGGTTCTGGAGATGGGCGACAAGAGCACCCTCGCGATCAGCCGGGCGATTGCGGCGCTTGAGAAAAATGATCTCGAACTGGCCAGATCGGTGGTCGCCGACGACCGGCAGATCGACGAACTGGAACGGCGGATCGATACGCTGTCGATCCAGACGATCGCGCTGCGCGCGCCGATGGCCGATGACCTGCGCCACCTGATCGCCACCTTCAAGATATCCAGCATCGCCGAACGGATCGGCGACTATGCCAAGAATATCGCCAAGCGGGTGCCGCTGGTGGCGGAATCCAGTCGCCAGATCGAGCCGGTGGCACTGCTGCCTTCGATGGCAAAAATTGCCTCCGATCTGGTTAGCGATGCGTTCAAGGCCTATGCCGATGGCGATGTCGATCTGGCGGTTTCGGTCTGGGCCGGGGACCAGACGCTGGACAATTTCTACACCAGCTTCTTTCGTTCGATCATCACCTATATGATCGAGAATCCCGCCCATATCACCGAATCCGCGCATCTGCTGTTCATCGCGAAAAATCTTGAGCGGATCGGCGACCATGCCACCAATATCGCCGAATTGTCCTATTTTGCCGAAACCGGCCGCCAGATGCCCGACCGCAACAAGGGCGATGATATCGTCAGCCCCGCCTGGGCCGAGCATCTGCAATAATACAGGCCTGAAAAATATTTCTCCCGTGAAGGAGAATGACAGAAAGGCTTGCCGCCGAAGCTCCAGCTTAGACAAAGAAACCCGACGAATCTCTTCTGCGCTATCGGGGCCAGCAGACCGACCCCCCCCCAAGCGAACCAAATCCCCTTATATCCGTCCTGGCTCAGAAGCTGATCTGGAACCGCCCGGCAAAGGCATCGACATTATAATTTCCCTCCCCCGCAGCCAGGATCGCCGCGTCGCGATAGTCGAGCCTGGAATAGGAGAGGAGGAAGCGGACATAATCGATCGGGTTCCAGATCAGACTGGCCTCATAGGCGTCCTGCGTGCCGCCAACAAAGCCGGCATCGGACAGATCGAGATGGTCATAGCGGACATTGACCTGCCACGCGCCCAGCCCGCCCTGGCCGACCGGGTCGGACACCTTGATCCCCTTGAACATGCCATCCCCATAGCGACGCGTGTCGTCTGACAGGAAGAAACCCGCCTCGACCGAGCCGCCGAAAAAGGTCGGATCGGGAAGATTGCCGCTGCGGTTCAGTGTGAGCCAGTGGCTTTCGGCCACGGCATGGAAACGCCCGGCGATCACCGCCGCTTCCAGGCCATAGCTGCGCTCCGACCGGGCATCGCCGATAGCGCCGGTATCGATGAAGCGCGTATCGGTAAAATGTACCGCCGGCCGCTGGCGATAGCGGCGCGAACCGATCGCATCCCCCAGATCGCGATAATGATAAGACGCGCCGAAATGAGTCTGCACCTCGCCGAATTTCGGCATCGCCACTGCGCGCAGATCAAAACCGATGCTGTCATTCCCGTCATCGTTCAGATCAGTAATATTGTCGGTGAACAGGCCGGCCTGGAACAACAGGTCGGACACGCCATATTGCGCGGAAATCCCGACCTGGCGTTCGAAACCAAAGGCGTCGGTATAGCCGGCGCGTTCGATGAAGCTGGTGTCATTGCTGCTCGACAATTCTTCCAGGCCCTGGAACGGATTATGCTGGCCCACGGTCAGCGTCAGCCCGCCATCCTCATAAGTGAACAGTGCGTCGGTCAGTTCCACGTCACCGCCCGTAAGATCCGCTTCCAGCTTGTAGCCAAATCCGCCCGGCATCGATCCCGACACGCCCAGCCGGATCCGCCTGGCTTCACTGGCAAAGCCCAGTCCGGGATCGACGATGCTGTCCGGCGCGTTGACTGTGCCGGCATCAAACAAAATCCGCCCGCGCGGCTTGAAGCTCCAGCCGCCTTCACCCTTGATCTCGGGCGCGCCTTTCCAGCCGATATTGACCGGCGGCTGCTGTGCCGGCCTGGCTTCGGTCGCGGCGATTTTTGCCTCGGTCGCGGCGATCGCGCTGGTCGAAACCTGCTGGCTTTGCTGCACCGCGCCCAGCTGCGCTTTCAGATCGGCGACTTCGCGCTCAAGCTGGTTCAGCTTGCCCAGCAGCGCCGCGGCCTGCTCGGCCGAAATCGTCTCCGCCATCGCCGAAGCGGGATAGAGGGCAATCGCCGCGGTGCCGGCGAACAGGCCAATGGTCTTGAGCAGATGGGATGTCATGAGTGAACCTGTCCGTTGCCTGTGCTGTGCGTCTTGATGTGCGCAATATGACGGCAGCGTTGCTCTTTCATGGCATATTTATTTCACGTTTGTGACAGCCTGCCCATGGCTTTGCGCCAAGGACCAGACACGGCGCGGGGAACGGAAGCGCCTGACCTCAACCCGTACCAGGCAACCGGCGCTTGCCTCGGGTGCGGCCGGTCAGATGATAGCGGAAACAGCGATCACAGAGATAGGGCCGCAGCACAATCGCCGCACTCACCGCCGCCGTGATCGCGTCGGCCTCGGTCGCGAAACGGCGCTTCTTGCGGCAGATGGAGAGGCGGGTGCGCATGGCGGTGAATTGTCTGCTGAATGATCAGACGATTTTACTGGCGGGAATCAAAGGTCCGTCGCAAATTCGCTGCAATAAATTTGCTTGCTCCGGTTCCATCTCGACCAGCAGGGCCAAAATGTTGATTACGTTCAGAAGTTCGCTGGTATATTCGGGTAACCAATGATCCGGCTGAATATCGCCGAGGGGAGATGGTGGTCTTTTGTCTCCAATTAGCGGACGACTGCGGTCCTTTTTGCGATAGCTAAACCACTGGCGCAGCACTTGTTTTCCGGACACTTCATATTTCCATACAGCCGTTGGAACGTTGTCGACAAATCCTTTGCCGATCAATAGACGCTGCTTTGCGGCATCATGGTCGATAGTGTCTGGAAAATCTTCTGCTGTGGCGGGAACCGCGCCCTCCTTGGTTATCGTAGGACGCTGTCCCTCTGGAAGGCGCGGAGGGCCGGATGGGCGCGGTGGGGTGGCATCGGGATCGGCGAAGCGCTCGCCAAAGGTATGAAGCCAGATCACTCGTTTTCCAATTTCAGCCGCTTCGGCGAAAAGTTTCTTGTCGGCCGTCAAGGGCACCCGTAAGCCGGGACGGATAAGATCTTCGCGAAAGCGTTTGGTGTAATCAGGGTGTGCTAACAGAGCAGCAACATAGACAAAAATGTCAACGGGATCGGGTTCTTCACCAAAGGATTTGGCTAAGGTGGCAAGGATAGGAGCGGGAATATTGGCTTCGGTTGCCTTTGCGTCTTTCCAGAGGGTAAACACACGTCCGCCAAACGATCCCTTATACTGGTGCAAGTCTGGAATTAGTGCCGTAGTCGTGATTGACGGGCCACTCCCCGGATCATGGGACATCAATGCGCTAAGGTAAATTTGGTTGCTGCTATCGATTTTCCATAAGCTCGGGTTGGGCCGGTTTATCACACGATTATCGGGAATAATCCACTGGCGGTCAAACGATCGAAAGCCATACCTCGTTGGTGTAATTATATCTGATGCCGTGTGAGCAAGAATTCTAACTTCAGGGTCATCGGATTTTTTTTCCTTTATTCCATATTCGATGGATTGGATTGCATCATGATGACGCCCAAGACCTTGTGCGCTGGATTTGTCGACCGTTCTATCACCGCTCGGGTGAGGATGGAAAAGTGATGCGCGCTTTGTAGTCAGCGGCTCTCTTTGTAGTTCTTGCCAACGAGCCTCAAGCGTCTGTTTATCTGGTGCAATCACCCAAGTACGACCTGGCATGGTACCCATGCCGCTATCACCAATCAAATTATCAAGGGCTACAAAATCCCCCCATCCACCTGAAAATTCTGGGAGAAATGGAGCGCGCCATTCCTTCGCTCCGGGCTGCCATTGATTATCTTCCAATGAGATATCACCAAGTTCCGCAAACTTATCTTCGCGATGTCCCTTAGACAAGGAACGAAACTTAACCTGAGCAGGTTTGCTGTTATCAGCTTCAGGTGATTTCGACGCCAATACTATGCATACAGCTTGTTGAACGCCTTCAAAAATACGGGTTGAGACAGGCGGTTGATAGCCATCAGGAGAGCAATCAATTATCCATATCTCGTCGCAATCCCGGCGTAAGTCAGATCTCATTTTTTGAAAGCCGGGCCCATTCAAAAATCCAGCGACCGTAATGTAGCACACCATTCCGGACAGTTGTTCTTCAATTGGGGGTTCTAAATCTCGACCACCCGCCCCTTGTTCAAATACTTTCCAAGTGGCCCATCGCCAAAAATAGACATACAGATTTCGCAACTTGTGCGTGTGTGTTCCCACTGCCCAATCATTTGGCGGCTGCCAATCTTTTAGCGGTGCTACTCTATTTGCACTTCCACTTTCTATCCAAGCACCTTTGTTTTTCGCCTTGTCTTTATACGGCGGATTCCCGATTACGACGGTAATCGGCTGCGCGCGTTTGATCTCGTTCGCCTGTTGCTGTGACTTGGAGATTTCCTTGTAAATACCCGTCCCGCCTTCGAAGGTGGCATGAGGATCACTTAATGTATCTGTAACAAATAACTGCGGACTATTGCTCGCGCCCAATTCGATCATCTCCGCTAACAAGCGCAGTTGCGCCACGGCAAAGGCCCCGAATTGCAATTCAAATCCATAAAGCCGCTTAGCAGCTTCCTCAATCTTGGCGGCCACGGCTCCCTCGCCTTCGTCTGCTGCCACCGTTGCTGCAATGGAGCGAAGCACGGCAAGCAGGAACGTCCCGGACCCCACCGCCGGATCGGCAATATGCACCTGATTGCCCGCCAGTCCCTCGGCTACCGCAAAGCGCTTCGACGAGCGCAAAGCCTCGTCGCACAGCCGCACCATCGTCTGTACGACTTCGGGCGGCGTATAATAGCTTCCGGTTAGTTTTCGCAGTTTGTTATCGTAAACCTCCAGAAAGTCCTCGTAGAAATAGAGCCATGCCTCTGGATCGCCCTTGGCAATCTCTGCCCAGCTAACCACGTCCAGCACACGGGTCAGCGTGTCCAGAGAAGGCCCAAGTGACAAATCCTGCTCCGTGAGCAAGCGCAGCGCCGTGCCGATTAGAGTATTGGTTTTACCGAGTTCTTTGGCGACCTGATCTAAACCATTGGCCAGTGACAAGTTTTTAGATTTAGCCATCAGCAGGCCGAAAGTGACTGCTTGTGCATAGCCATCGGCAAAAGTCGGATCGTCGGCATCGGGAAAAAGAAGGACGCGCCAATCCTCTTTTAATTCGGTTAGTGGCGCGTTGCTAATCTCGAGTTGTTCTATCACTTCATCGCGGAGGAACCGGCAAAGTCGAGCCGAAACGCGGGCCAGTTCCTTGACGCTCTTTGGCGGGATTGGCTGCCACGACAGGAAATCATTGATCAGCGGCATTAGACCATCGGACGCATCCAGTTTTGCACCCGATGTTTCAATGTCACCATCTAGCTTGATGATCTTGCCGACCGGTTCACCATCGCGCCACAATGAAAATTCATTTCCATCTGTGTATAGAAGATTAGGAAGCGCCTTGAGCTTATCCCATTGCTCCTTGTCATGACCCTTGTATTTTTTCGGATTGGCCCCTTTGCCTGGTGCCTTGACCTCGATAAATCCATTCAGCACCTTGTGCACTTGGACGGCGAAGTCAGGGCGGGTATGCAGTTCGGCTAATGATTTTTCACCGACAAGTGTAAGGGCCTTTGCCGGAAGTCCGGCTAATTCGGCGAGTTCATGAAACAATTGTTCAAGAGGATTGCGAAGCTGATCCTCCGGTTGACCGCCTTCGTTTAGTGTCTCACCTTTGGAGTAAACCCACCAGCTTGTAGCTGGTATAAGGCTTCAGCCGTTTTGGTTTGCTAAGCACTATCCTCCAGAAAATGACCGGCTCGCAGGCGAAGTCATTTTCTGGAGGATAGTGCTTATGC
>NZ_JBGTDD010000157.1:0-10871 GCF_041748495.1 Parasphingorhabdus sp. | reverse complement strand
CACGCGGCATTGCTGGATCAGGCTTTCGCCCATTGTCCAATATTCCCCACTGCTGCCTCCCGTAGGAGTCTGGGCCGTGTCTCAGTCCCAGTGTGGCTGATCATCCTCTCAGACCAGCTAAAGATCGTCGCCTTGGTGAGCCTTTACCTCACCAACAAGCTAATCTTACGCGGGTTCATCAAAGGGCAATAAATCTTTGGTCCGAAGACATTATGCGGTATTAGCTCAAATTTCTCTGAGTTATTCCGCACCCTATGGTAGATCCCCACGCGTTACGCACCCGTGCGCCACTAGATCCGAAGATCTCGTTCGACTTGCATGTGTTAAGCATGCCGCCAGCGTTCGTTCTGAGCCAGGATCAAACTCTCAAGTTTGATGTCCTGTAATGGTGGCACAAACCGAAGTTTGCCATCCACCGAAACAGCTACATTTCAAGGAGCCGTTCCTGCACAAATCTTTTTTACGTATATGGATACATATAAAGGACATGTTCGGTAACATGATAGAGCCGAAGCTTTCTCACGAAACCTATGGAACGACTTAACTTACCAGAGCACCGGAACCTTGAAGTTCCCGGGTCTGGGGCCGCCGCCCACATGTCCCTTCATCTATTATTACAATGTCAAAGAGCCCGTCAGAAAACGCAGACAACGATTTTTCCCGCTATTGCTACCGGGGAGAACCGTTGTTACAAATTTTGACGACCAACACCTTGGGGCCCATGTGAGCCGCTTCGTGCCGGTGAAAAGATCTCTAGATGGATGGCCTGATTCGGTCAACATAGTTTTTCACTTTTGTTTCAAAAATATTCGTAATTGGCCGGTATGACCGTGTTTCCGGCGATATAAAGGCATCTAGACCAAAACATCATGTTGAATGAATCCGCACCTCTGGCTGACGATGAGAATTTTGGTAGCCGTGTAAGAAGCGCAGTTTTCTGGCGCTCTGGCACGCAGATATTGTCGCAAGTCATTGCCTGGGGCGCGACTCTGGCGGTGATCCGTATTCTTAATCCCGAAGATTACGGGATATTTGCAATGACGCAGGTCATTCTCGTTTTTCTGAGCTTTATGAACGGATATGGCCTGGTGAGCTCGATTATTCAGGCCGAGAAAGTCGAACCGATCCAGATTCGCCAGGCATTCGGGATGCTTTTGCTCCTGAATGGCGCGATCGCGCTGCTCCAGCTGCTTCTCGCCTCCGTCGCAGCGGACTATTATCGGCAACCTATCGTTGCCGACCTGCTGCGTGTTCAGGCGCTGATCTATCTGGCGACTCCCTTCATGGCCCTGCCCGAAGCGCTGATGACGCGAAATCTGGAATTCAAGAAGCCGGCAATCATCAATCTGATCTCGGCCGTGGTCGGGGCCGTCACCGCCTTATATTTTGCCTATAATGATTATGGCGTATGGACCCTGGTCTATGCGCCCCTGGCGATATTCTGGAGCCGCGCGATCTGTCTCGTCATAGCGGTCAGATTCTATATTCTGCCGACTTTCAATTTCAAAGGCGCCGGCGCGATGTTCGGATTCGGCGCCACCCTTCTGGCCAGTCACCTGTTCTGGACGATCCAGAGCCAATCCGATATTTTCATCGCCGGCCGTTATTTGGATCCGCATGACCTCGGCCTCTACGCGGAGGCGCTTTTCCTGACGACGATCTTTGCGGCAAAATTTGTTCCGCCCCTGAACGAGGTGGCCTTCCCCGCTTATGCGCGCCTGCAATCTGATCCCCGCGCGCTGGCATGGTCCTTTCTGAAAGCGATTCGTTTGATCATGCTGATCTCCTGCCCTCTTTATCTGGGCATGGCGGTGACAGCCGATCCGTTGGTCGAAACGATATTCGGCAGCAAGTGGACAGGGATGTCCCCCTTTGTCGCGATACTGGCCCTAGCGATGCCGGTCATGACTTTGCAGATATTGTTTACGCCGGCAAACAATGCGCTGGGCCGCCCGCAAGTGACCGCCCGCACCAATATGTTTGGCGCGGTGCTTATGCCGATCGCATTCTTGATCGGCATTCAATATGGCGTTTTTGGACTGGCCTGGGGCTGGGTCATTGCCTTCCCGCTGCTGACAATCTTCACTTATTCGCAATCGCATAAGCATATCGGTATCGATGCGCGGCAGATTGGCAAAGCGGTGTGGCCTGGCCTGTCCGCTTCCACCGCCATGGCGGGGATCGTCTACGGCACCGATCAACTGCTGCCAGAGATGATCGTTTATGCACGCCTTGCGGTGTTGGTCGCAACGGGTGGCCTCGTCTACGTCGGTTTGCTTTATATACTGGCCAGGCCGACATTATTCGAAGTGATTCGACTCGTTGTCCGTCGCAAGCCGCCGGAACCAAGCGCAGCGGAACTTCGGTCAGGAGAGATATAAGCCGCGCTCTGGCACGATGATAACTTCCCTGATTAAAATGCCCATTGTCGAAATCGGATGATGAGCGCAGCATTGTCGCCATGGACCATATAATATCTCTCGCCGCGGGCACATTGCCGGAATTCCAGCCAGAACATGTGGCGCGGGCAGCGGGCAAGGCCGGATTCACCCATTGCGGATTCACCATTGAACCGGAGAGCTGGAATCCGGCTGCCTTGCACGCAACAAAGACGGTTATAGCCGACCAGGACCTGTCCGTGCTTGACGTTGAAGTGGTCTGGATCCCGGAAGGTGGCAAACTGACGGACGATCACAGACTGATCATTGACGCCGGACTGGAACTGGGTGCGGCCAATATATTGGTGGTCAGTTCGGAACCGGATCATGGCAGGACAGCCGAAGCCCTGCACCAATTATGTGCATGGGTCGCGCCAGGCGAGATGCGGATCGCACTCGAATTTCTGATGATCACAGCGGTGCAGTCGATGGATAGCGCGCTCGACATCATAGACAAAGCGGACCATCCGGCGGCAGCTCTGCTGATCGACACGCTACATTTCCAGCGCGCCGGCCATGCGCCGGAAGACCTGGAAAAGATTTCAGCATCATTATTGCCTTATACGCAAATCTGCGATGGCAATTTGCTTTGTGATCCGGGCTTCGAGACCTATCTGGCAGACGCCGTCGATTTGAGAAGCTGCCCCGGTGAAGGCGCCTTGCCCGTGGCCAATATTATAAAGGCGTTGCCAGAACATATCCCGCTCAGCCTGGAAATCCGTTCAAAAATCTATCGTGATCAATTCCCTGATCCGGTCGACCGGGCCGACGCCGTGCGCAAGGCCAGCCTAGCCTATCTGAAACAGCACGGCATTCCGGTTAATCAGGTCGATTGAATATAGTCGCGCATGGCGGCGGCTTCGCTTTCGATCTTGTCGATCCGGTATTTGACCAAATCGCCAATCGAGACAAAACCGACCAGCTTGCCATCTTCCACGACCGGCAAGTGGCGGATGCGTCTTTTGGTCATGAGCGAGAGCGCACCAATCACACTCTTGGTGCGCTCGACAAAAATTACATCTGACGTCATCCCTTCGCGCACCAGCTTATCCATAGCATCATGGTTATATTTGCGGATACAATGCAGAACGTCGCGTTCGGAGAATATCCCGACAACCGCGTCGCCATCCAGAACCGGAAGCGCGCCAATTCGCTTTTCTGCCAATATCTCAACCGCCTGCGAAACCGACATATCTGCTGTGCAGCTATATATCTCGTCACTGCGTCCCTGCAAAATCGCCTGTATGGTCATCGTCCCTCTCCTCGGCTCTGATTCTGTTTACTGCATGCCTATAACATAATTTTGAAAGTCGTTGGACTTGATGGTAACAGGATTCCCGTCCAATGCACCGAAAACCAACGGAGTCCGTTTTGCCCCAACCTTCCCGCCTTGAAGATCCGCTATATGCCAGTGTCGCATGGGCCCGCTATTGGCGGTTGATGCGCGGCATGGCGAAATTCACCCTGCTCTGTGTCGCTGTTGCTTCAGGCATCCTGTTTTACCTACATGGCTTTGTATCCATTCATATGTATATCGCAACTGCAGGCGGCGTGGCCTTTACGCTGATGTTGATGGCCGCCCTGATGGGTCTGGTGTTCCTGTCGAGCGACTCCGGCCATGACGAATCGATCGATGATCCGGTTTCGCGGCATCTCTATCCCGATGAGTAACGATGACCTGAAAGAACTTGCGAAGTTGCAGCCGGTATTGCGGGTTGCACCGCAACCTCGCGATCTCAACAACAACGGCCATATATTCGGTGGCTGGGTGTTGGCGCAAATGGATATCGCGGGTGGGATCATGGCAGCCAGAGTGGCACGCGGATCCACTGCGACAGTAGCGATAGAGGCAATGGAATTTATCGCACCGATTCTGACCCGCGACCTGATATCGGTCTATGCCCGGGTCGAGCGAATAGGCCGCACATCAATCGCAATCCGACTGGATGTGATTGCGTCTCGCAATCTCGATGAAGAGCGGGTGCCCGTAACCAGTGGATTGTTCACATTTGTGGCGCTGGATGAAAATCATCATCCAAGAGTGATCCCGGAAGATTCGAAGAAGAAATATTTAGCGTAGAGCTCCGCCGTCACTGCAATTTAATGGTATAATCGATTTTCGCTTCCCCATTTGCCGGAACGGTGACTCGCCAGGTCGGGACACCATCGATCTTCTCGACGCCTTTCGTTCGGCTTGCGAGTTCATAGGGGATTTCCATTTCAACTTCGACCGGATGATTGCGGGCATTGGAAATGGTTGCGCGCCAATACTCCCGGCCTTTCGTCCGGCGAAGTTCGTCCACAGAAAGACGAACATCCGACGACTGACCGACGACAATCTCAATCTCGTCGTTTATCGCGCGATCCGGCAGATCGCCTTCTCCTGCCAGCATGGGTCCGACCGGACTATTTTCAAAGACCGCAACCTTGCCAGCCGGCAACGGGACTCCCAGTCCACTCTTTGCCTCATTCTTGCTACGCAAGATATAGGAGATCGGCGCGCTCTCCCTGGAATAATCTCGGGCATCTGCGACATAGATACGTTCGTAGCTGACATCAGGCTGAACAATCATCGCGACCTGCTTCTGACCCTTTGCGCTAACAGTGACGCGCTCCGGTACACGATATAGTTTCAGGTCACCCAAATCTTCCTGCTCTGCCACCACAACGGCGACAGGGGACGCCATGTCCCTCATTTTTCCGTTTCGCCGCTGAGCAGTGACCATGATCTCTTCACCCGTGGCTTCCATCATCGCCATTGGTGCTGGCGGCGGTGGAGGCACGGCTGACAGATAACCTGGATTATAAGGAACCTGATGGGTCCGCTGCATGGGCCAGCAGCGGATTTGGAGAGCGCCGCCGGTTGGACGAACTTGACCCGCAACTCGTTCACGATTGGGTTCTCCAGCAACCGTCATCATATGAGCATTTTCAAAACTCTGATTTCCGCCATTGGCCACGGTCAGCCAAGCGAACAGGTCCATTTGTGCTTGCTGCCCCGCGTCGCGCTGCTTGACTGTGGCGATATAATTGGCCTGCCAGTCGAAACCCGACGCCAGATAGGTCAGCGTCAGTTTCGCGGTCACGGCACGCGGTGAAGTGGTGAGAATGGAAAGCGTCGGCTTGGCTGACAGATCCGCAGGAACTTCCGAAAAGATCATCCGCTCCGGAAGGCCGGTGCAGCGCAGCGCCTCAAACCCTTCATCGCTTTCAAAAATCACGCCCCCATCCGGCCCGGCGGTGATGAACACATTCTGTGTTCGCGATATCCCTGTCACTATATTCGTCCGGGTGATGGAAACTTCGCGCTTGAGATAGGCGTCGACCAGACCTTGCGGCGACAATAGCCGTGCATCGCGGTTCTTTTCCCTCACGCCAGCGGGAAGGCCGGTGACGATGGCGCTTTCCGGAAACATGCCTTCGGATACGCTTTCGAAACGTACGATCGCATCGCCGGCGGGCAATTGCACCGTCCGGCTTTCCGTAATCAGGGCATAGCCTTGCGGCCAGTTTGCATTGATCGCCCGGTCCCCTCTCCCGGGCGCCCGATAGATAGTGATCGACACGTCGCTTGCCTGGTCCGAAATAACCAGTTGCTGCGCGAGCAGCGGACTGGCCTGCAAGCAAAGCATGAAGACCAGAACGGCCAGCAGACGGGATCCGTTCACCGCGCGGCCGGTCAGTAGCGGCTGTCGAAGGTCGCGGTCAGCGTTACGCTGCCATTGGCCGGCACATTGAGCCGCCATTCGACCTTGTCGGCAGACACCCGATTGCTGGCCTGGCTTTCCTGCTCGATCCGGACATCGCCCCAAAGTCCCGACTGCGCGAGATCGACGGTGACTGCCTCTGGACGGGCATTGGTGACCTCATAGCGCATCTTGGTACGCCAGCGGCTGGACGATCGCCGCGTACGCTCTTCAACCACGGTCTTGAACTTCACATCAAATGCTTCGCCGGTGCGGATCGACATGGACGATCCCATCGGTGTCGCCTCGATCTGGCTTTCGCCAATGAACTGCGGATCGCCTCGCTTGTCACGCATATAGACCCGCATGATGCCGGACGGCAGTTGATCGCCCAATCCACCGGATCGCGACGTGGAAAATTTCAGCACAGAGCTGGCACTGGTCGCGTCGGTGGAACCCAGCCAGCCATTGGTATATTCGTAAACCCGACGCGCTGGTGCCGCCGTCACATCCAGAAAACTCACTTGTTTCTGCTGGGCATTGGCAATCGTGGTGCGCTCGGCGAGCGGATAGAGATAATAATCGCCAAGCTGCTCGCGATCATTGGATTCAGTGCCTGCGCTCTCGATTGTCCCGGTCGGCCATTGCGCGTAGCTGTTGCGCCCGCCGCCGCTGTTGGGGCTTCCCGCGACCAGCAGGGTTTTGGCGTTGAGATAGTCCGTGCCGCTATTGTTGGTCAATGTAACCCAACCCTGGACGTCAATCGTCTGTTTGGCATCGTCGAACAGCGTCACATAGTCGGCTTTCCAACCCAGGCCAGGCGTCAGATAGCTAAGGGTCGTGGGCACCTGCCCGCCGGTCGCCTCCATAGTGATCGACAGTGTGGGCCGCGCGCGTAAATTGGGCGGCACCCGATCGAAAATCACCCGTACCGGCAGACCATCGTCGCGCAGCACCTCGATTGAATTGCCGATCTGCATCACAACACCGCCATTGGCCGCCAGTATTTCCGCCCGAACACGGGTTTCAGCGCCGGTTGCCGGGTTGGTCCGGATCAGGGTAACCGTCTGGCCAACCGCTTTTTCCATAAGCTTGGCCGGCGTCAGGAGGTCGAAATCGAAATTCTGCTCGACAATGCCGATACCTGCTCCCGACAGCGTCACGGTTTCTGCACGAATCTGCGCGGATACGTCCGGGAATTGCTGTTTGCTGCGGCCATTCGGAAGATTGAGATTACGGACATCCTGAACCAGCGCCTGATTGTTATTGTATATCGTGACCGAGATGTCGCCCTGCGCCGATTCCTGCGAAGCGGACTGGCTGATGGCAGGGGCTGCAGCGCTAACCAGCAAGAGCCCGAGTAAACCGAAATGCCGCATATTCTCTCTCCCTATTGGTACCCTAAGCGAAAGCCTTGAAAATGAACTTGGGCTAAATATTTTTGGGCTGCGCCGATGTTTACTGCAATAATCATTTCCAGCGAAGCCAGCCAGCGCAATCTGCAACCGGGACAAGATTGCCGAGATCGGAATCCTGAGCAAGCACGTGTTGAAATAACGCTTCTGTGCTTGAGAGCAATCATGGGGCGTCTCATTACCTGCCGCGTAATTGTATGTTGAAGATTTTTGGTCTTTTATCAAGAAACCGTATCACCTATATATATCACGTTGGCTATTCTGCCGCACCAAGGAGCCCTTACAGGAGCCAGTCTATGTCCCGTCCCGAAACCGACATCGCTGCCACTCGCGCCAGGATCATCGATGCCGCAGACCAGATGATCCAGGACCGAGGCACGATCAGCTTCACCATGACCAATCTCGCGGCGTCAGTGGGAATGTCGCCAGCGAATCTCTATCGCTTTTTTGACAGCAAGGATGCGCTCGCAGAAGCGATGGCGGGCGAATGGTTTGCCGAATTGCAGGTCATCATGGAAGAGCTGGTTGCGGCAGAGATGCCGGTTGAAGAGAAGCTCTATCAGTTTTTTGCCAGACGTCTGGTGGTCAAACGGGCGCGCTATGAAGATGATCCGGTACTGTTTGAATCCTATATGGAATTGGGCGACGAACATTTTGAGGTGATCAAGGGCTATGTTGATCTCGCCGATCACTATATGGCCCTGATTCTCGCCGAGGCGATGGAACAAGGTTATTTCAGCGGCCTGGAGCTCGATACCGTCATGTCGCTGGTGAACACCATGGTCCAGCCATTTTGCAACCCCCGACTGATGCCGCAGATGATGCATGTCGCGACCGAAGAACGGCTGAGGATCGTGATCAACACGATTCTCAATGGGCTGCGGGCAAATGAAGCGGCGACAATCAACAAGCCTGAATTGCATATCGCCAGTTAAAAGGCCATCGACAAGCCAATGTCGATGCCTTTTGCGTCTCTGCAATTGTTACAACCGGATATTTTTGGTACGGCCTAGCCTTGGGACGATGTGATTAACAGATCCCTGCAAGAGTCCCAGGCGTGGCTGACCCGTCGCATGAACCCTCACCCCACGTCGTCCTGACTCGCAAACGCGAGCATCAGGACGAGCAGACCGGCCCGGCGCCGGCTGTGGCTAGCCCTGGGCCAAGTTCCGCAACACATAGTGCAGGATGCCGCCGTTGAGGAAATATTCCATCTCATTGGCGGTATCGATCCGGCAGATCGTCTTGAAGGTTGACGTCGTGCCATCGGCGCGGGTCAGTTCGACCTCGACCTCCTGCAATGGCTTCAGCGTGGCAACGCCCTTGATCGTGAAGCTCTCGCTGCCATCGAGACTGAGGATCTCGCGATCGGTGCCTTCCGCAAATTGCAGCGGCAGGACGCCCATGCCGACCAGATTGCTGCGGTGAATCCGCTCGTAGCTTTCGACAATGACCGCGCGGACGCCGAGCAGATTGGTGCCCTTGGCGGCCCAGTCGCGGGATGAGCCGGTGCCATATTGCTCGCCGCCGATCACCACCAGCGGCGTACCGTCGGCCTTGTGGCGCATTGCGGCGTCGTAGATCGGCATGATCTGGCCTTCATATTTGGTGTAGCCGCCTTCTTTTCCTTCGGCCATTTCGTTTTTGATTCGGATGTTGGCGAAGGTGCCGCGCATCATGACTTCGTGGTTGCCGCGGCGGGAGCCGTAGGAATTGAAATCGTCGCGGCTAACCTGATGATTTTTCAGATATTCTCCGGCCGGACTGTCCTCCTTGATGGCGCCGGCGGGGGAGATGTGGTCGGTGGTGATGCTGTCACCCAGCAGCGCCAGGGTTTTGGCCTCGATGATGTCGCTGATCGGCTCCGGCGTCATCGTCATGCCGTCGAAATACGGCGGGTTGGCGACATAGGTCGAACCGGCGCGCCACTGGTAGGTCGCGCCGCCGGTGACATCGATCGCCCGCCACTGTTCGTCGCCGTCATAGACATTGGCATAGCGGCTGAGGAACATCTCGCGGTTGACGAAGCTGTTGACCATGTCGGTGACCTCGGCGTTGGTCGGCCAGATATCCTTGAGATAGACGTCCTCGCCATCCTTGCCCTGCCCGATCGGCGTCTCGTACATGTCCTGGCGCACCGTGCCCTTGAGCGCATAAGCGACAACCAGCGGCGGCGAGGCGAGATAATTGGCGCGCACGTCCTGCGACACCCGGCCCTCGAAATTGCGGTTGCCCGAGAGCACCGAGGCGGCGACAATGTCATGATCGTTGATCGCCTTGCTGATCGGCGCCGGCAGCGGCCCCGAATTGCCGATACAGGTGGTGCAGCCATAGCCGACCAGATTGAAGCCGAGATAGTCGAGATCCTCGGAAAGCCCGGCCTTGTCGAGATAGTCGGTGACCACCTGCGATCCCGGCGCCAGCGAGCTTTTCACCCAGGGCTTGCGCTGCAGGCCGAACGCCCGCGCCTTGCGCGCGACCAGGCCGGCGGCGATCAGCACCGTCGGGTTGGAGGTGTTGGTGCAGCTGGTGATCGCGGCAATCGCGACATCGCCGTGGGCAAAGCCGTGATCGCTGCCCTCGACCGCGACCCGCTCGCCGGTGTCCTCGACCCCGAACACTTCCTTGAGATCGCGGTTGAAACCCTCGTCGAGCTCGGCCATCGACACCCGCTGCTGCGGCAGTTTCGGCCCCGACAGGGACGGCACGACGGTGCTGATGTCGAGCTCCAGCGTCTTGCTGTAGATCGCGTCCTTGGTGGTCTCGTCATAGCGCCAGAAGCCCTGTTCCCGGGCATAGGCCTCGGTCAGCGCGATATCCTGGGCGCTGCGGCCGGTCAGCGCGAGATATTCCAGGGTCTTTTCGTCGATCGGGAAATAACCGCAGGTGGCGCCATATTCCGGCGCCATATTGGCGATGGTCGCGCGGTCGGCGAGCGACAGTTCCTTGAGGCCGGGGCCGTAAAATTCGACAAAGCTGCCGACCACGCCGACTTCGCGCAGCATCTGCACGCAGGTCAGCACCAGATCGGTGGCGGTGATGCCCTCGGCCAGCTTGCCGGTCATCTTGAACCCGACGACGGGCGGAATCAGCATCGACACCGGCTGGCCGAGCATCGCGGCTTCCGCCTCGATCCCGCCAACGCCCCAGCCGAGCACGCCGAGACCGTTGATCATCGTCGTGTGGCTGTCGGTGCCGACACAGGTGTCGGGATAGGCGACCATCACGCCGTCGGCATCGGCCGAGGACCAGACCGCCTTGGCGATATTTTCCAGATTGACCTGGTGGCAGATGCCGGTGCCGGGCGGCACCACCTGGAAATTGTCAAACGC
>NZ_JBGTDD010000156.1:0-2397 GCF_041748495.1 Parasphingorhabdus sp. | reverse complement strand
GCCGCTTGCGGACCGCGTCCAAGCCCTTGAGAACCTTGATCGAATCTGCGCCATATTCGTTCTGGTTGGAAGAATTGGAGGCTTCTTCCGCTTTACTGTTTTCACTAATGTCATTCATGCCGGGACCATAGCCGCTGGGGCCGGCAAACCCAAGCAAAATGTCGGATTTTGTGATAATAATAGATATATATATCAGTGGTTTAACATATTAGGACAAGGCGCAATATTTTCTCGCGCGAAGGCGCGAAGAATGCGAAGAATATGCCATGGACAATGCGCCTGAACGGTTGTCAGCGATAGCTGTAGAATGCGGTTACAAGCTGCATGTCAATCTCGGTCCGGGCCTGCTGGAGAGCGTTTATGAGGCGCTTCTCGCCAAGTCACTGCGTGACCTGAACCTGAAAGTTGATCGACAGAAGCCGATCAAGATCAGATATCAGGGTGTTGTGCTGGAGGAGGGATTTCGCGCTGATTTGTTGGTCGAAGACAAATTGCTGATTGAACTGAAATCGACCGAAAGGCATATGGCGGTACATGCCAAGCAGGTGCTCACCTATCTTCGACTGATGGATCTGCCGCTGGGCTTGTTGATGAATTTCGGTGCGCCGACTTTCAAGATGGGATGCAAGCGCATCGTCAACAGGCATACCGACTTCGCTGCTTCGCGCCTTCGCGTGAATCAAGTCAGAAAAGGACCCTTCCCATGACCAATCCCGCCGATATTGTCCCCTTCGCCAAGACCATGGGCATCACCATCACCGCGATGGACAAGGACCGGGTGTGCGGCGAGATGCTGGTGCGGCCGGAGATCTGCACCGCCGGCAATGGCCGCGGCAGTCCCAGCATCCATGGCGGCGCGGTGATGACTTTTGCCGATGTGCTCGGCGCCTTTGGCGGCTTTGCCAATCTGCCCGAGGGATCGAACGGCACCACCACCTCAGAGAGCAAGACCAATTTCCTGAGCGCGGCGCCGGAAGGGGCCATCGTCTATGGCGAGGCGACGCCGTTCAAGGTCGGCCGGCGGCAATCGGTCTGGCAGACGAAAATCACTCTCGAGGACGGGACGCTGGTGGCAGTGGTCACGCAGACCCAGATCGTGTTGTGAGGCTTTGTGCGTCCGTCCGTTCGTGCTGAGCTTGTCAAAGCCCGACCAACCGCCGCTCGTCCGGAGCTTGTCGAAGGACGTTCGAACAGGCAAAGATGCTTCGACAGGCTCAGTTCGAACGGGAGTGGAATGATCTTCGGCAGCCTCGGCCCGGACGACATATAGCCGCGCTTCAACGGGCTCGGCGCCGCCCTTGTCATTCGCTGCTTCCCTTGGACCCCGCTTTTGGGCTAAACCTCCGGCCATGATCAGAATCCTGCTCGCCGCTTCCCTGTTAAGCCTGGCCACCACCGCTTGCTCCGAATCCACCGAGGTCAGCGATGACCTGCCCGCAAGCAGCGACTATCTCGACAATCCGACCGGCCGCGCCGAGCGGGTCGAAAGCGATCCGTCGGCCAAGCCGGTGCTCATCGGCGAAGGTGGACCCCGCTTCGCTGCCTGCCAGTCGGTCGGTCAAGTCGGCCGCCATGACAGCGGCGCGCTGCCGGTGCTGAGCGCCCCGTTTGACGCCGCCGCTAGGAAGGACAGCATCCCCGCCGGCCAGCGGGTCTATATCTGCACCCGCAGCCACGACCAGCAATGGTTCGGCATCGTCTATGACAAGGCCCCTGCGGCGGAAGAAGGCGCGGCCCCGACCCGCAGCCCCGGCAATTGTGGCGTCTCCTCTCCGGTCCGCGCCAAGCGCAATTATGACGGCCCGTGCGCGAGCGGCTGGGTCGAGAGCATCTATGTGGTGCTGGTCGCGGGCTAGCAGCGGGGCTTTACCGGGCACTCTGTTGCTGCTGTCGGCGGCAGATCAGAAGAGGGTCGCGCGGCTCAGATCCCCTGAGGCGGAAAAATCGGCAGCGGAAAAATCCGAAGCGCAAAAAATCCGGTCTGGCTGCGGCGAGCAGAGGGTCCTGTTAAAGCGAACCGCAATATAGCGCCATTTTCTGCCCATATTTTTATTCTGTATTAACCCAAATGGCTTAGTAAACGGGCCATTAGCATGAGTTGATGACTGGGCGATGCAGGCCCGACGAAATTTTGACGCAAAAGAGATGCAGGAACCTATCATGGAAAAACCCGGTCCCGGCGCGCAGGCTAGCAGACCGCCAAAGCTGGAGGATGCCAGAAGTCACTGGCGGACGGCAATCGCGTTCAACGTAGAGGTCAAGCAAGCCGATACCAGAAATCTGAAAGCGCAAATATCCGACCTGTCCGCTTCGGGCTTCAAGCTGGAATGCTATTTCAACCTGGATGTCGACAAGCCCGTCCTGATCCGGATACCGGGCCTAAGCCTGATCCCCGCC
>NZ_JBGTDD010000155.1:0-31384 GCF_041748495.1 Parasphingorhabdus sp. | reverse complement strand
TTGCTTGCGGGAGTCAGGCGCGGGAGACGCGGACCTGCTGCTCCACCATCTCCAGACTGCCGAAGCCGGTGAGAAAGGACACGTCCGTGGCATCCCGGCCGATACCGATCACGGCCATGTCGCTGGGCTGTGCCATGCCGGTCGGATCGACCAGATGCCAGCCGCCGTCCAGAAAGACCTCGGCGACCGCGTGAAAATCCTGCGGCGTGACATCGGGCGCATAGGTGCTGACAAAGCGGGCCGGGATATTGGCGGTGCGAGCCATGCCGATCAGGATATGGGCATAGTCGCGGCACACGCCCTTGCGCGCTTGATAGCTCTGCTCCGCGTTGGTGTGGGCATTGTCGCTGTCCGAGCCATAGGTCATCACCTGACCGATATGCTCCGACAGGGCGGCGACCAGCGGGCCGCCGCCGAGATCGGCAAATTTGTCGGCGACCAGCTGATCGAAGGCGTAAGCCGAACAATAAGGCGAGCTGAACAGATAGGGCACGGCTTCGCCCGGCAGGTCGGGCAGGGGGGTTGCGGGCAGGGCGGAGAAATCGGGATTGCCGCGATCGATCGTGACCTGCGCGCGATAGGAGACGGAAAGCGCCTCCTGCTGGGTGGTCCACAGCCGGGTGCCGATGTGATCCTGCGCCGCGATGATGGTCTGGTCGGGGGCGGGACCGACCGTGATGAGCGCCTGGTCGAGCCGCTGTTCCGCTGTCGCCGCTGCCGAGACCTGGACCAATATGGTGCAGGGCGCGGGGAGGCGATAGGAGAGTTCGGCGCTGATCTGCAATCGGGTCATGGCGGGTCCTTGAAAAAATCGAGCGCATGAAAAAAGGCCGGGGTTGCACCCGGCCTTTTTCTAGCAGTCATTGTGCCATTGCCTGCGGTTGCAGGGGTGGCGGAAAGCGAATCAGGCGCCTTCGATCTCACCGAGATCAACCTTGAGGCCGGGACCCATGGTCGTGCTGAGCCCGACCTTGCGGACATATTTGCCCTTGGCGCCGGCTGGCTTCGCCTTGACGACAGCACCGACCAGCGCATCGAAATTCTTGCGCAGATCGGCTTCCTTGAAGCTGACCTTGCCGATGCCATTGTGGATGATGCCGGCTTTTTCAACGCGATATTCGACCTGGCCGCCCTTGGCGTCCTTGACCGCCTGGCCAACATTCGGGGTAACCGTGCCGAGTTTCGGGTTCGGCATCAGGCCCTTGGGACCCAGAACCTTGCCGAGACGACCGACGAGGCCCATCATGTCGGGGGTTGCGATGATGCGGTCATAGTTGAGATCGCCGCCCTGCATGGCTTCCATCAGGTCTTCGGCGCCAACGGTATCGGCGCCCGCTTCCCTGGCTTCGTCTGCTTTCGCGTCCTTGGCAAAAACCGCAACGCGGGTTTCCTTGCCGGTGCCGGCTGGCAGCGAGACGACGCCGCGGACCATCTGGTCAGCATGACGGGGGTCAACACCCAGGTTGATCACGACATCAAGCGTTTCGTCGAACTTCGAGGTCGAAGCGAGGCCCTTGAGGGTCGTGATTGCTTCGTCGATGCTGTACAGTTTTTCGCGATCGACTTTTTCGTTGATCGCCTGCATTTTTTTGGAGAGTTTCGCCATATTCTTATCCCTCCACCACTTCTACGCCCATCGAGCGTGCGGTGCCTGAAATGATTTTCATAGCCTGATCGATGCTGTTGGCATTGAGATCGACCATTTTCGTTTCGGCGATTTCCTTGATCTGCGAAGCCTTGATGGTTCCGCCCGAGGTCTTGCCCGGTTCGCTCGAACCCTTTTTCAGCTTGGCAATCTTCTTGATCAGAAAGCTGGCTGGCGGCGATTTGGTTTCGAAGGTGAAGCTGCGATCGCCATAGACGGTGATCTTGGTCGGGATCGGCGTGCCTTTTTCGAGCTTGTCGGTCGCGGCGTTGAACGCCTTGCAGAATTCCATGATATTGACGCCGCGCTGACCCAATGCTGGGCCGATCGGCGGGGATGGATTTGCAATACCGGCCGGTACTTGCAAATTGATATAACCATCAATTTTCTTAGCCATTTGGCTGTCCTTTCATTCTTTTGGGATTGGCAATATTGCCGCACCCGCAAATTAAGCGGTCAAACAGAAGCCGAAACTTCCTCCCGCGCTGGTATTCTGGAGCAAGCTCCGGAATTCTGTTGTGCTCCGGACCTGATCCGGAGCGGAAAACTAGCTGATCAGGTCGACTTCGCCAAAGTCCAGTTCGACCGGGGTGGCGCGGCCGAAGATCGACACCGAAACCTTGACCTTGTTCTTGTCGAAATCCAGTTCCTCGACAATGCCGTTGAAGCTGTTGAACGGGCCGCTCTTGACCTTGACCTCGTCGCCAATCTCGTAGCTGACCGTGATCCGTTCTTTCGGAGCGTTGGCCGCTTCTTCCTTGGTGTTGAGGATGCGCGCGGCTTCGGCTTCGCTGATCGCCTGCGGCTTGCCGCTGCTGCCGAGAAAGCCGGTGACCTTGGGCTGGTTCTTGACCAGGTGATAGACGTCATCGGTCATTTCCAGCTTGGCCAGCACATAGCCGGGGAAGAATTTCCGCTCCGACTGGATCTTCTTGCCGCGTTTGACTTCGGTGATCGTTTCGGTCGGGACTTCGATATCCTCGACCAGTTCGGTCAGGCCCAGCCGCTTGGCGTCGGCCTCGATGGCTTCCTTGACCTTGTGTTCAAAGCCCGAATAAGCGTGAATGATGTACCAGCGTGCCATGCGAATAACCTAAAAAATCTGTGTGGGGCGTTTAGGCAAGGCTCAGGAGCCAGGCTACAATCCCGTTGAAAACCGAATCAATGGCCAGAAAGAACAGTCCCAAAATGGTGGTCATGATCAGCACGAGGATCGCCGTGCGGACGGTCTCGGGCCAGGTTGGCCAGACGACCTTGTTGGTCTCAGCCTTGACCTGATTCATGAATTCGCCTGGATTGACTTTTGCCATGCTTGATTCCCTAAACTTTCTCGCCGGTTTTAACATAAACTCCGGGTGTCAGCCATTTGACTGTGTCGGATATATGCATGGTTTCGGAAAGAACCAGCTCTTTAGACTCAGATTCCCGGATTCGCAAGAAAAAGAACATGATTGTACCCGGGCAGGGCCGCAGCGCAGGGGATGCCGGCGCCTTGCTTCACCGTTTGCCGGTTTCGCTACCATTTAATGCTTTACACCAACGCGCCTCTTTGATTTACGTGACCTTTGTCCAAAAGCGGCAGATTTGCTGCCTTCAGCGACTGCCGGTGTCGCGCTCAGTGTGACCTTCCGGCGGGATGGGTGCCCATGGAATGATGTACGTGGCAAGCCGCGCCGCCTTTCGACCGGTTGTCAAAGAGCCTGTCCTTCCCCGTCAAACGACCGGCAGACAATATAGACGATCGGGGCTGGTGTAGGAAAGCGCTATCGAAGCTCAGGCCGGCCCGGCCGGCAATTTCCGGCTCGGGTGCATGCCATCGACATAGCCCATGAAGGGCGGATGGATAGTATAGCCGAGTAGCTCCTGCACGCGTTTTGGATATTGTGCCGCTTTTTCGGGCGATACGGCGAGCAATTGCTGTTCCAGCGGACGGCACCAGCCTTTGCAAAATTGCGGCGTCACGATCAGGCGAGGGCCATCGGACCTGTTGCTGCCGCCGCGATGCCATAATGTGCCCTTGGCGATCATCAGCGAACCGGCTGGCATGACGGCCTTGATCATGTCGGGATGATCGCCGTTCCCATCGGACTGCTGTCCGGACAGGCGCGGCTGGAAATCGGCAGAGCGGTTCGCCCCCGCCGGTTGGTCATTGCCCCATTTGTGGCTGCCGGGAATGATTTCGGTGGCGCCATTGTCCTCGGTCGTGTCGCTGATCGACCAGAAGGTCGACAGGCTGAGCGGATCGCGCGGCCGGGCCAGGCCGCAATGGCTGTCGTCAAAATGCCAGGGCTGGACCGTTTCGCCGGGATGCAGGTTGATCGCCAGACAGGCGTAAAGCAGGCAGCTTTCGCCCAGTTCCCGCTCTGCGAATGCCAGTTGCAGCGGGTGGGAGATCAGGTCGGCGAATATCGGATCCTTGTCGAGCATCCCGTAGATACGATTGGACCGGTCGCCTTCAAAATTGTTGCGCCCCCTTATGTCCGCATCGATCCAGGGCTTGAGGGCGGCCCGTTGCCGCTCCACTTCCGCCGGCGACAGAATATTTTCAAATATTATATAGCCGGACTCGTCATATTCATGCCAGCATTGATCAAATGTGCGGCCGCCAAGAAACGATTCAATGTCGCTGTGCACGGGGCTGATTCTCTGTTCCAACATAGGCGGAATATGGCAGAATTCCGCGGTTCATGCAAATTCTGAAATGACGCTACGGCAGCGCCGGTTTTCAGTAGCGTTCGATCAGATCCCATTTGTTTCCGAAAGGATCGCGCCACTTTACGACCTTGCCATAGGGCTCTTCGCGCGGCTGTTCGAGGAACAGGATGCCGGCGCGCTGCATGATCGCAAAATCACTTTCGAAATCATAGGTTTCCAGAAACAGGAACACCTGGTCGCCGGCCTGTTCGCCAATCACTTCTTCCTGGGCCTCGTTCGCTGCCCGGGCGAGCAGAATTCGTGTCTCGGTGCTGCCGGGCGGGGCCACCAATACCCAGCGCTTGTCTTCCGACAATGGGGTGTCTTCGATCAGCTCGAACCCCATCAATCCGACATAGAAGGCGATTCCCTGATCATAATCGGGAACGATCAGGGTGATGGCGGCAATAAACTGGGTCATGGAGATTTCGGTGCAAGAAAAGGAATGATGGCAGGAGTGCACGGACTCGAACCGTGGGCCCTCGGTTTTGGAGACCGATGCTCTACCAACTGAGCTACACTCCTGCACAGGCCGTTTCGCCCTCGCGGAACAGACGGTTCGCGGGCATTAGCGTCCTGCGAGCCATTCGGCAAGCGCGATTGTTTCCCGGCCAGCAAGTTCGCAAGATGGTTAACTTTCGCGGTTCCGCCGTTTACCGCAAGCCAGAAGGCGGGGTTTACCCGCAAGGCCGAAACAGCATCAAGTGCCCATTCACCATCCAGTCGGGAGGCGATCACTATAGCGATGCCCGCGCTGAGGAGACGGTTATGACAGATTCTGTGATTCGCAGGCCGCCGACAATCGGGTTCGAGAGCCTGCCAGACCTGCCTTATGCGATCGCATCGGAAGAAGATCGATGTGCCCAGCGCCACCAGCTTTCGATCCCGGCCAAGATGCGTTTGTCCTGTTCGACCAGCTTTCCCGTGGTGGTGATGGACATGTCGCTGGCCGGATTTTTCTGTGACGCCTTCATCCAGGCCCATCCCGGAACCCGGTGCTGGCTGACATTGCCCGGTCTCGGGGCGCTCGAGGCGGAGGTGGTGCGGCATGATCATGACGGCATGGGCGGTGCATTCAAACATCTGCTCAATCCGGCGGTGTTGAACCATTATGTGTCGAAATATCCGGCGCAATAGCGAACGCCTGTCATTTTTCGACTTTTTGCAATGCTGCCCGGTCTGCTATGCTTCCCTTTCAAGCTGGACCGGAGGACCTTATGACAGACGCAGACAGCCCGCAGGCAGACAAACCCCCACCGCTGAAAGTTCTACGGATTTTCAGGGGCAAGGACGCACCCAGTCTCGATGAGGCAGGGCATATGGCCTATGTCGACGATGATCCGGTGATATTGGCGGGCGCGGCGAAGCTTGGCGAAGCCGGTATCGGCGAGGGCGCGGTGCTGAAATGCCTGTTCAGCGGTTTTGGTTTTTCGCTTCACTATGTCTGGTTCAAGCCGGGATATCCCTTGCCTTTGCACAGCCATGACAGTGATTGCCTCTATTATCTGATCAGCGGCGATATCCGGATGGGCACGGAAGAAATGGGGGCAGGCGACGGGTTTTTCCTGCCCGCCGGTACGCCTTATACTTACACCGTCGGAGAGCAGGGCGTCGAACTGCTCGAGTTCCGCACCGAGGAGGATTTTGATATCCGGTTCAAAGGCAAGACCGACGCCTATTGGGAGAAAATGCTTGAAAAATTGCGCGCCGAGCAGCCGAAATGGAAAGAGGCGCTGCCGCCGGTCAGAGCCTATCGCAACGCCTGAGCCGGATCATTCCGCCGCTTGCAATTGCGGCGCGAATATCCGGTCGAGTTCCGCATCATCGGCCCTTGTCAGACGGTCGACCCATTGGTGGAAGGCCTGTCCGCCGCCTTCATTGCGGCCGAACCAGACCTTGTCGACCAGGCCGGATTGCAGCGCTTCATGCTGGCGCTTGCCGGTCTTGTAATCCTCTTCCGCGACCACGGTTTCGAGAAAATCGAACTGGTCCCGCGCACCCTGACGGACCGCATCGTCGGTCGGCGCATGTTCCATCACGTAAAATTGCGTGGTGTAGCTTTCGCCGACGGTCTTGCCGGGGAAAAGCTGCGAAATCATCGCGCCGCGACCGCCGCCACCGTAGAAACTGGCGATCGAGATATGCGGGAAGATCGTCCAGACGCCCTGTAGCAGCGCATCGATCGGCCAGTCTTTTTCATCGATCTGAGTGAGATCGACCTGCTCGTCGCTGCCAGTCTTCTGGACAAATTTCGATGGCGAGGACAGGCGCTGGTGCGGGCCCCAGAAAAAATAATTGGCGCGGTTGAAGAAATCGGCACCGAACGTATCCTTGTGCAGGACCGGCAGATGATAGAAATCGAGATAGCCGTCATAGGCTGTCTTCCAGTTCGGCCCCGGAATGGTGCGCTGGTCAAACAGGTGCCAGCCGTCGAAGCCGAAATGTTCGAGCAGGCTGTCATAGCCGCAGAGATAGGCCTCGATATCAAGCGTGCTGTCCGGATCCAGCGTGGCCCAGATCAGTCCGGCGCGTTCCAGCGTCGGGAATTTCTTCAGGCAGAAGGCCGCCTTGTCGACCGTGCCGAAATCTTTCGGAGAGGCGACGGCTAGCAGATCGCCGTCATTCTTGAATGTCCAGCCATGATAGCCGCAGGTGAAGCGTGATGCCTTGCCGCTGCCTTGCGCCACCGGATTGCCGCGATGGGTGCAGCTGTTGAGAAAGGCCTGGGCCGTGCCGTCCTTCTGGCGGGTGATCAGGACCGGGATGCCGGCCATGTCCATCGCCTTGTAGCAGCCCGGCTCGGGCAGTTCGCAGGATGGTGCCATCATCAGCGGCAGTCGTTTGAAGATGAGGTCCTTTTCGCGTTCGAATCGCGCTTCATCGGTATAGTCGGATGCGGGCACCGCAACCACGTTATCAACCAACTCCATGGTGTCTGCCTTGCCATGCTCAACCAGTGAACGGGTCATTTCCAACAATTGCTGCCGCGACATTTTTCTCTCCTCGATTTGCGACCAGATTATCAGATTCGGACGCAGCGGAAACTATTCTTTCTGCGAAGGGGGGTGCAGCGGCAATTTTGCGGGATCCGGCTCGTTGCGCGTCCAGATCCAGCTACCGCCGATCAGCGCCGCGGCAATCGGAACGAGATTCCATGGCAGTTCGACGAATATCAGCGCAACCACGCAGCTGACCGCGAAAGCGACCGTTGCCGCCCATTTTCCGCGCCGGGTGATTGCTCGCCGTTCCCGCCAGTTGCGGATATGGCCGCCGAAAATATGATGGTCGACCAGCCAGGTTTCCAGCCGCGGCGAGCTGTTGGCGAAGCAGAAGGCCGCCAGAATCATGAACGGCACGGTCGGCAGCAACGGCAGGATGATTCCGATGCCGCCCAGTGCCACCGAAACCAGTCCCGCCACGAGAAAAAGGTGTCGCTTCATTTCGTTTCCCTAGCATGGAACGGGGCCAATGCCGACAATTTCAAGGGGGGTGAGGATCGAGGCCGCCTGATGCTGCGATTGGAGCGGGACTAGCCCCGCTGCCGCAATGTCGGGAAAGCGCGGATAATGGGGCGGGCGATTGTCGCGGAATCAAAAATTGGGGCGGCGAGCGCTTGAGGGTGTGCTGCCGCCCCGAGGATTGAGGGAAGTGTTGGGTATATTATGCGGAATGTCTTGGCTGTCGATATTGCGCCCCAAGCTGCATCCGGCGGATGCGCTCGGCCAGCCCGCGCTGCAATTCTCTGAGTTCGCGCACCTGTTCGCCATGGTCGTGACCAGTCTCGATCCGGCTGCGCGAATTGCTGTGCTTTTGAATCAAACTGCTGGTATATTTTGCCACGACATATGCTCTTTCTATCGCGCTTTCACGACGATATGGTTGATATGACGCAATTCAGATGATAACTCCAATCGAATGAAATCGTAAGAATCGATAGATTTTCTCTATATGATGGAATTGCAGCACCATGCCGACTTTACGCCAGTTTGAATATCTGGTCGCCGTTGCCGACCATCGCCATTTTGGCAAGGCAGCGCATGCCGCGGCTGCATCGCAGCCGACCCTGAGCCATCAATTGCGGACTCTCGAGCAACGATTGGGCGTGACATTGGTCGAGCGGCGCAGCCATGGTGCCGAATTGACTCCGGTGGGCCGGGAGATTGCCGATCGCGCCCGCCATGTTCTGGTGCAGGTCAAGGATATTCGCGATCTGGCCGAGCGGGCGAGCGACAGTCTGGCTGGCATCCTGCGCTTCGGCGTGTCGCCAACCCTTGGGCCCTATCTGATGCCGCCAGTGATTGCGGCGCTGCATCGCACCCGGCCGGATCTGCGCTTTTACATGCGCGAAGGCATTCCCGATCTGCAGGCTATGGAACTGACCAAGGGTTCGATTGATATGCTGCTCGGCCCGTTGCCGATCGAAGGCGAGAATCTGCATATCGAACCCCTGTTTCGCGAACCGCTGATTCTGGTCGCACCACCCGATCATCCGCTCGCCAACAAGGCGCATCTGGTGCTCTCCGATCTCGCGGGAATACCGGTGCTGAGCCTCGACCGCCGCCACCATCTCCACCGCGACGTGGTGCGCCAGTGCCAGTTGCATGACATGAATCTGCTGCGCGACTATGAAGGCACCAGCCTCGACAGCGTCCGGCAGATGGTGGCGTCCGGTCTCGGTCTGGCGATCTTGCCGGAACTTTATGTGCGTTCCGAACTGAACCGCGGCGGGGACGTTGCCTTGCTCGATGTCGACGGCTGGTCGGTGACCCGCAGCATCGGCGCCGCATGGCGGACCAATGCGGGCTTTGCCAGCGAATATGCCGCGATTGCAGAAAAAATAGCCGAGGAAGCCCGCGTTTTACTAGCGCGTTGATGGGCCGCCCTTTATGTCTATTTCCGGCTGGGCGAATGCAAATGACCAGACTATCTCCTGTCCATGACCATTGATCTCGATCTACTGATAAAGGCCTATGCGTCGGGAATCTTTCCGATGGCCGACGCCCGCGATGATCCGGAAACCTTCTGGGTCGAGCCCAAGAGTCGCGCGGTCATTCCGCTGGACAATTTCCGGATGTCGCGCTCGCTCCGCAAAACGATCAGATCCGACCGGTTTCGGGTAACGGCAGACACGGATTTTCCGCAGGTGATCGCGATCTGCGCGGCGCAGGCGGGAGATCGCAAGGATACCTGGATAAATGCCGAGATCGAGGAGGCGTTCAACCAGTTGCACCTGCTGGGCTATGCGCATAGTATCGAATGCTGGTTGCCGGACGAGGAGAGTGGCCAGGACATTCTGGTCGGCGGCCTTTACGGCCTCGCCATCGGCGGGGCGTTTTGCGGGGAAAGCATGTTTTCGCGCGCGCGCGACGCTTCGAAAGTGGCACTGGCCTGGCTGGTGGCCCGGTTGAAGGTGGGAGGGTTTCCGCTGCTCGATTGCCAGTTCATGACCGACCATCTGGCGTCACTGGGGGCGATCGAGATCAGCCAGCAAGCCTATCTGGAAGAGCTGACCAGAGTCAGGGGCTATGTGTCGTCTTCGCTTTCACCGATCAGGTCGCCGATCAGATCATCCGGTGCCGGTGCGGGTCTGGCCGCAGGCGCTGAAGGGGCCGCTGATGCGCCCGCTTCTGTTTCATTCGGCGCGCTGGATGCATTATTGGCGGGACTCGACGAGGATGTCCGCGGTGCTGTCGGGTTTGCCGAATCTTCGGGCGGATCCTCTTCGCCCGGGAAGCTCATCGCGCAGCTTTTGACCCAGACATCATAAATCGGGTGCTCGACAACGTTCAGGGACGGTGACTCCCTAAACAGCCAGCCAGAAAAAACGCGCTTCCACTGATCGTCACCGGACCGATTGGGCGGTCGTTCATTGACCAGCAGCTGGACAAAGGCACCCTGTTCGGGGGTCAGTTCCCAAGGCGCCGTCCGTTCGCAGGCCCGCAAGCGGACAATCGCCCGTCCGATCCGGATCGACTGGCCCGGACGGAGCTCGAGATCGCGCGTCAGACCGTTGCGCTTGTTGAGGAAGCCGAGCGTAGCGACGCGTTCCGCCATCGGCGTGCCGATCTGCTCGGTCACCGATGCGACCAGATCATCATCGGTCGCGGCAACCTTGCCTTTCTCGGCAGCCTGCCCGGTCGCATTTTCATCGACATTGTCGCCGCTGAACCAGCCGCAGCCCGACAGCAGGAGCGCAGCTGCCAGCATCGAGAATGTAAGGGAGTGGCGCGCCATGCCTGTCATTCCGCTTCGGCGGGATTCCACGATTCATAATCACCGGTCGCTGCAGCCCGGTGTCCGCCTCGTTCCAATGCTCCTGCCGGACGATAGGCCTGCGCGGTGCCGGTCAGGTTGACGCTGGGTTCTTTCTCCCAGATGCGCGCCTGCGGCAGATAGCTTTCGGGGATTTCGTCAAAGCTGTGATGAAGCCAGCCATGCCATTCCGGCGGTACGCGGCTGGCATCATTGGCACCATTATAGATGACCCAGCGCTGTCCGGCCGGATGACCGGTGCCGGCCTTTTTCGCCTGATAATAGATATTGCCAAACACATCTTCGCCGACGCGTCTGCCGTTGCGGGCGCTGAACAGGGTCGTGCCGATCGTCGCACCGTCCCACCAAGTGAATATTTTCGCCAATATGCTCATGCCGCCCGCTTAGCCCTCCAGCCATGCGCTCCGCAATGAAAAAATATCAAATGTGGAGGATGTCCGGGGATGCGCAGATCCTCACTGCCAGGTGACGCGGTCACCCGGTTCGATGCCCAGTTCTTTCGCTCGCCCGGCAGCAATTTCAAGCACCGTGGCCACTGGTTCATTGGAACGAACCGGGGCGAGCGAATAGGGTATGGTATTGGCGGCAATCGATTCGATCGTTCCATCCCGGCGGATGAAGATGATATCGAGCGGAATCACCGTGTTCTTCATCCAGAAACTGGCGACCCGATCTTCGGGGAATGGAAAAATCATGCCCTTGTCGGGGGCCATTCGGGTCCGGAACATCAGGCCCTGGGCTTGCTCAGCGCCCGTTTTCGCTACTTCCACGATGAAAGCATGGGTTGCGTTCGCGGTCCGGATGCTGAGCGGGACTTGGGTGAGGCCGGCCTCGGATAATGGCAATTCGCTTTGCAGGCTGGCGGCGGCGGTGTCACCGGTCCGGGCATGGCAGCCGGGCAGGCTGATCATGCCCAGCAAAGCGAGGGATAGCGCGACCGCTTTTGTAAAACTGTGCATAGGAATATATTTCTGTTTCAGGCCGACGGCGGCAGGCAGATCTGTACCGCCATATGACCACGATTGCCATCCCTGATGCGGGCCAGCAATGATTGGCCGGGCACAATTTCTGCAATGCCCGCGTCGCGAAGTGTTTCCATATGCAGAAAAATATCGCCGCCAAAATCTTCGCTTATCAGGAATCCATAGCCTTTGGCCCGGTTAAACCATTTGACCTCGGTAGGGGTGAAAGCGGCATCATCATCGACGATGTGCATGGCATGACGCGAGCCGGCTGCGGCCGAGGGATCACTCCGTGGGCCGCATTGGGAAAGATCGATTTCGAGAATTTTTGTCGCCTGCAGACCTTTTGGCGCAACCGCATATTCGCATGTAACGATCGCCATTTCGGGCAATTCCCGTGTGCCCAGGGATTCAAGCAGACTCCAGTGAACGAGAATGTCCGATAATGGTGAGGAGCCATGCTCGTCCGCACCGGCCTGTTCAGGAACGATGAAACCGAAGCCGCGATGACTGTCGAACCATTTGACGCGGCCGGTTGCGCGGCGCATTTCGCTACTGGTCGATGAAAGATCATCCGTGCTGGCTTGGGACGCGTGACTATCGGCAGGGTCTGGTTCCGCAAATAAGCTTGCCACAATGCATCTCCGAACAAAACTAAAACCCAATCAAAAGTCTGACGCTTTTCCGAATCGGTTGGTATTTCATACCACAATAATATTGAGCTGGCGATTCTTGACTCTGAAGAGACCAATCCTGTTCAGCGGCGCGTTTATTTGCACTAGCCGGAATTAATCTTCGTCCGTTATTTCCTCGCCGGGTCTGGCATAGACAAAGCGGGAAGCCAGGTCGAAGTCATGACCAGCCCGAAGAAAAGCCTGCAATTGCTTGCGGCATTTGTCGGCATCCTGCTGGCTTTCGGCATAAGGGCCAAGCTTCCGCTTGCGGGCAAACTTGTCCGCTGCCGCCCATTTGTTCGTTTCACTGATCTGAAAGGCTTCGCGGCCATCCGCTTCGCTAATGCCTGCCTGGTAAAGCGCATGCGAGACACGGCGGGTGCCGTAACCGCGCCGGGTGAGGGCAGAAGCCTTGGTTTGGGCGTAAAGTGCATCGTCAATATAGCCCTGAGTGACGAACCGCTCGACCAGCTGGTCGACCGCGGGCGGAGCATCATCTTGCCATTCCCTTTCCCGGATTTTCCGGTGGAGATAGTCGGCCAGTTTTTTCCGGCTCGTTGCATATCGCTCAACATAGCGTATAGCCAGCCGATGCAAGCTCTCCTGATCTAACGTTTTAACGCTGTTTTTCAACGGTTTGACCTTCAACTGTGACGCTTGCCCTTTTTGTGCCACAGTCGGGTCGAAATTTAAACGCCAGAGGTCAGCAATGACATGGGTAAAACCGGCTAAAGGAAGGTCAAAAAGACAATATACTCCCTTGCCGAAAAAAACAGATTGATTTTAGGGAGGCTGGACCTTCCGGAAATGGATATTGGATGACTGAACTGACACCAACCCCGACGGCGGATCAATTGCCGCGCCGTTTTTCGGATTTTGAAACGCTGGGCCATGCACTGGATTATGCCGCCGAGGGACAAAGAGGTTTCAATTTTCACGACGCCCGCGCTACGCTGGTCCGGGCCTATCCGTTTCGCGAACTGCGCGACGATGCCGTGTCAGCGGCCAAAAGACTGATCGCGTTCGGCATAAAGCCGGGCGACCGGGTGGCCTTGATCGCTGATACCGAACCGCAGTTTTGCGCGCTGTTCTTTGGCGCAGTCTATGCCGGCGCGCTGCCGGTTCCCTTGCCCTTGCCAACCTCCTTTGGCGGCAAGGAAAGCTATATCGACCAGATCGGGGTGCAGCTGGACAGCTGTGATCCTGCATTGCTGCTGTTTCCGGACGAGATTGCCGAACTGGCAGGGGCCGCCGGCACCTCCCGCGCTATTCCGATTTACGGCTGGGAGGATTTTTCCCGGAGGGATGCTCCCGACGCTGCATTGCCGACGGCCAGCAGCAGCGATATTGCCTATCTGCAATATTCCAGCGGTTCGACCCGGTTCCCGCACGGTGTTGCGGTCTCGCACAAAGCTTTGCTGCACAATCTTGGCTCGCATGCCCATGGTATGCTGATCGGCGAAACCGATCGCTGCATTTCCTGGTTGCCCTTTTACCATGACATGGGTCTGGTGGGCTGCTTTCTGTCGATGGTCGCCAATCAGGTTTCGACCGACTATCTAAAGACTGCCGATTTTGCCCGGCGACCTCTGTCATGGCTTGACCTGATCACGCGCCATGAAGGGACGTCCTGCAGCTTTTCGCCAACCTTCGGCTATGAAATCTGCGCGCGCCGTATCGGCAGCCAGTCGAATGTGCAGGAACGCTTTGATCTTTCGCGGTGGCGGCTGGCCGGTAATGGCGCTGACATGATCCGGCCCGATGTGATGCAGCGGTTCACCGATGCTTTCGCGCCGGCAGGCTTTGATGCCAAGGCCTTCCTGCCCAGCTACGGCCTTGCCGAAGCAACGCTTGCCGTGACCCTGATGCCGTCGGGCGAAGGCATGGAAGTGGAGCTGGTCGAAGAAACCGAGCTTTCCGGAGAGAAGCAAAGCGATGGCAGCCGCCCGAAACGCTTTCGCGCGATCGTCAATTGCGGGAAACCGGTGCGCGATACCTTGCTCGAAATTCGCGAAGAAAATGGAGCGGTTCTGGCGGAAAAATCCGTCGGCAAGGTCTGGATGAAAAGCCCGGCGGTGATGGAATGCTATTATCGCGACCAGGAGGCGACCGATGCCTGCCTGGTGGACGGCTGGCTCGATACCGGTGACATGGGCTATCTGTCGAACGGCTATCTTTACATCGTCGGCCGCGCCAAGGACATGATCATCATCAACGGCAAGAACCACTGGCCACAGGATATCGAATGGGCGGTGGAACAATTGCCCGGTTTCAAGGCCGGAGATATTGCTGCCTTTGCGATCACCACACCGGGCGGCGAAGAAACGCCGGCCGTGCTGGTGCAGTGCCGGACATCGGACGAGATCGAGCGCCTGAGGTTGCGCAACGAGATCCGTGACAAGGTGAGAGCCATTACCGGAATGAATTGCGTGATCGAACTGGTGCCACCGCGGACCTTGCCGCGGACCAGTTCCGGAAAGCTCAGCCGGGCAAAGGCGCGCAATCTGTATCTCTCCGGCGATATTCAGCCTTATGCGGTCGCCGCCTGATGCCGGTTAATTTCGGTTAACCACGAATCGCAAAAAATTATAAGCCGATCCTTACTTTTCGCTAAGGGTTTTGGCCTAATCAGGGACGGTGTTTAAATCTGTCGCCCAATCCGGATTACCTCGGGTAATCCCGCTCAGTGTGCTGCTTGGCCTGTCCGATCCCCCGGGGATTGATTGGGGCCGAATTCGCGCGCTGCAATTCAATGGCAATCACCAGCATAGTCTGCTGAAGATTGTCTCCGCGATCGTGTGCGGTCTGCTGACCGTGCAATGGGGTTTCGGCCGGGTCAATCTCATGCTTCTCGGTCCATGGCTCGCCTTATTGGGGGCCCTGTATATTTACGCCCATCTGCTGTTCCGGAAACAGGCCGCATGGCAGCGAAAATCGATCCATCGTGCCGATATGACCATGGTTTATCTGGTGTCTTTCGCAGGGGGCTTGATGTGGGGCATCGGGTTCCTGCTGTTTGCATTCAGCACGGATCTGATGACGATGATACCGGTCTGGGCGACGATCATCTGCCTGATGGTCGGTTCGGCGATGCTGTTTTCGACCATGCCGCTCAGCAGCATCCTGTTCATAACGGCGTCAAGCGCGGCGATGATTTTTGGCTGGCTTTATATTTGCAGCATCCAGTTGGCGGTGGTTTCCCTGGCAATTGGCGTCCTGTTGATCTCGGCCTGCCTGAAGACCGGTCGGTCCTTTATCGACCGCAGGGTCGCGGAAGCCAGTCTCACAGAAAAAAGCGAAGTGGTCAGCCTGTTGCTCAAGGAATTCGAGGATACCGGGGCTGACTGGCTTTGGCAGATCGATACAGCGCGCCGCATAACGCACGTTTCGCCGCGATTTGCCCATGCCCTCGGCCAGCCCGCAGAGCAGATTGAAGGCATGCCATTCCTGCAAATGATCGCCGGCGAATCCTGGGAAAGCGGGAAGTTTTCCACAGCATTGCGCGAACTGGCGGACAAGCTGAAGCGCCGTGACAGTTTCAGCAATATGCTGGTGCCGGTCGAAATCAATGGCGAAAACCGCTGGTGGGAATTGTCTGCTTCGCCGAAGCTGGATGATAATGGCGTCTTCCACGGCTTTCGCGGTGTCGGGTCGGACATAACCGAGCAGCGCGAATCGGCGGATAAAATCTCGCATCTGGCGAGATTTGATACGCTGACCCGCTTGCCAAATCGCCTGCAGCTGACCGATTCGGTCAAAAAGGCCATGGAAGCGGCGGAAAAATGGAACGGCCGTTGCGGTTTCATGATGATCGATCTGGACCGGTTCAAGGCGGTAAACGACACGCTCGGCCATCCGGTCGGTGACCGGTTGCTGGCCCGCGTATCCGAACGGTTGCGTTCGATCATGACCGACAATGAAATGTGCGGTCGTCTGGGCGGCGATGAATTTGCCATCGTGATCAGGGACGCGAGCGACACGCAATATATCGAATTGCTGGCCAAGCGAATAATAGAAACCCTGTCCCGGCCCTATGAAGTCGATCAGCACACGCTTTACATCGGCGCCAGCGTTGGCACGGCGATCGGGCCCCGCGACGGACGGACGGTCGAAATGCTGATGCGCAGCGCCGATCTCGCCCTTTATCGGTCCAAGGATCAGGGCGGTGGGGCCTATACGCAATATGAGCCCAAGCTCCACGTGCAGGCGGAAGAGCGCCGCGTGATGGAAATAGCCTTGCGCAAGGCACTCGAGAATGACGAATTATCGCTCAACTACCAACCCGTGGTGAGCGCAGATTCGGGCGGGGTTGTCGGCTTTGAAGCGCTGTTGCGCTGGACCAATCCGCATTTTGGCGTGGTTTCTCCGGCCAAATTCATACCGGTGGCGGAAGAGGCGCGCCTGATCGTCTCGATCGGTGAATGGGTGATGCGGACGGCGTGCAAGGAAGCCATGTCATGGCCCTCCACGGTCAAGGTCGCGGTCAATGTTTCGGCGGACCAGCTGACCGAAGTCAATTTTCTCTCGATGGTCGTGTCGGCACTCGATGAAAGCGGCCTGCCGCCCAGCCGTCTCGAGATAGAGGTGACAGAGAGTATTTTCATGCGCGAGGGCACCGGTGCTGCGGAAATGCTCGATCAGATCATCGCTCTGGGCGTCAATCTGTCGCTCGATGATTTCGGAACCGGCTATTCCTCGCTCGGCTATTTGCGCAAGACGCGATTCTCGACGATCAAGGTCGATCGCAGCTTTGTTCAGGGTGCCGCCAAAAATGCGCCTGAAAGCCTTGCCATCATCCGCGCTGTCGTTGCGATGGCGGACGCTCTCGGCATGTCCACCACCGCCGAGGGGGCCGAAACGGAAGAAGAAGTGAAGATGATCAGGAAACTGGGCTGCCGCAAGATCCAGGGCTATTATTTCGGTCGTCCGATGGCAGCAGCAGACGCCAGAGACCTGTTTGGCATGTTTGAACCCCAATATCTGGGATATGACAAAAAATCGGCATAAGCCTGTGCGACCGGACTATGATTTTGCCAATTGCTTTTCTATGCCGCGCCAGATCCGCGCATAGGCCTGCGCGGCTGTGCTGCGCGGCGCGAAGCTGCCGACCGGTTGCTGCAATTGGGTCATATGCTCAATGGCGCTCGACATCGGGATGACCGGCCATTTCGGATTTCGGACCAGGCCCAGCTTGTGGATCGACCGCCGCCGATCGACCATCGTGTAGACCGGCAGCAGCGGGGCGTGCTTTTTGCCGCCGCTGTCGAGGAACATCTGGACATCGGTCAGCGCCCGTTCCGACAGGGGCGAGGGAATGACGGGAACCACGACAATATCGGCGTTGCGCAGGATCTGTTCGCTGGTCTCGGTCAGGCCGGGCGGGCAATCGAGGATGATCCGGTCATAATCCTTGTTCAACGCCTCGAACAACTTGCCGAGATGGCGCTTTTTGTTGATCTGGAAGAATAACCGATCGAGACCGCGCAACGAGACGTCCGCTGCCAGCAGATCCAGATTCTCTATTTCGGTGCCTTTGATCAGCTTGCCAGGTTTGACGGTGCCGGCGACCATCGCTCGGGCGCGGTCCTTTTGCATCTGGTCGCCCTTGAGAATGAACGAAGCTGCGGCTTGCGGGTCGAGATCCCAGAGCAAAGTCCGGCGGGAACTGCCGACGGCGCTGTTCCATGCCAGATTCACCGCCGAGCAGCTTTTGCCGACTCCGCCTTTCATGCTGTACACTGCGATTACCGACATTGTTTTTTCCGGTCCGTTTCACTCATGTCCGCCGAGAGCAGGCCGGATCAGAGAATTTCCTGCACCAGCTCCTGCGGCCGGCACAGCCTGACGCCCTTGTCGGTTTCGACCAGCGGCCGGTTGATCAGGATCGGCTCTCCGGCCATTGCATCCAGAATCTGATCGGCGGTTGCGTCCGCTTTTGTCAGCCCGAGCTCTTCAGCCGGTGAACCCCTCACTCTTAGGCCTTCCTGCGGGCTCATGCCAGCATCGTCGAAAAGTTGTTTCAGCTTGGCACGGCTGGGCGGGCTTTTCAGATATTCGATCACGGTCAGATCAACGCCAGGTGCCTCTTGCAATATTGCCAATGTCTTGCGGGACGTGCCGCATTTCGGATTGTGCCAGATGGTGGCTTTCATGCTTATCTCCTGTTGCGTCAAGATGGCTATTCTTTGGGCGTGAGCGCGGGAACCGCCCGGGCGGCGTCTGCGGGATCGATCCCCGGCGGCGGTGCTGCGCTGAGCACTGCTTCTCCCCGCGCTACGCGTCCGGCTCGCTGGATCGCCTCACGAATCCGCGGATAGGTTCCGCAGCGACAGATATTGGTAATCGCTTCGTCGATCGCGGCCTTGGACGGGTTGGAATTTTTCTTGAGCAGCACTGCCGCAGCCATGATCATGCCGGACTGGCAGAAACCGCATTGCGGGACATTTTCTGCTGCCCAGGCCTGTTGCACCGGATGGCTGCGATCGCGGGACAATGCTTCAATGGTGGTGACGAACCGGCCTTCCAGTTCGCCAATGGTGACCAGGCACGAGCGGATCGCCTCGCCGTCGATCTCGACCATGCAGGCGCCGCAGTCGCCGGTGCCGCAGCCATATTTGGTGCCGGTCAGATTGGACGCATCGCGCAGGGCCCAGAGCAGCGGCGTATTTGGGTCCATCCGGTACCAGACCGGGCGATCATTGACGGTGAATTTGGTCATGAGGCGATTCTCGTCATCCTGAACTTGTTTCAGGATCTCCTGCGCGCTGTTTATGCAAGAAGAGGCGCTGAAACAAGTTCAGCATGATGGACCTTGCTTTTACTCCCGCCAGCTTCGGTCTTCGCGATCGACCAGCCGGACCATGGCGTCGAATTCGGGTACGCCCTGTTTCAGCGGATCGATCGATGCTTGCGACAGATTTTCAAGATGCTTCCTGATCACCTCTTCACCGATCAGCACCGGCTTGCCCATCGACAGCGTCTGCATCTGGATTTCGCAGGCCCGCTGCAGCACCCAATGGTTGAGGAACGCCTCTTCCAATGTCCGTCCCATCACCACCGGCCCGTGATTTTCGAGCATCATCATCCGCTTCTTGCCGAGGCTGGCGAGGAAGCGTGGTCCTTCGTCCTCGTGCACGGTGATGCCTTCAAATTTGTGATAGGCAAGCCGCGGCACGATCGCGGCGGCATAGAAATTGATCGGTTGCAGGCCGCCTTCGAGCGCAGAGACCGCCATGGTGGCGGTGGTATGGCTATGGATGATCGCGTGAACATCGGGCAGCTCGCGGTGGAACAGGCTGTGCTGGGTGAAGCCCGCCTTGTTGACCGGGTAAGTCGAGCCATCCATCGTGTTGCCGTCGATGTCGATCTTGACCAGGGTCGAAGCGGACACTTCGCTGAAATGCAGGCCATAGGGATTGATCAGAAAGGCCTCGTCCTCGCCCGGCACTTTCAGGGTGATATGATTGAAAATCATTTCGTCCCAGCCAAGATAGGCGAAAATCCGGTAACAGGCCGCGAGACGCTGGCGCGCTTTCCACTCCTCTTCGCTACAACTGGACTGGATATTGATCGCGGTGGCCATATTTCTCTCCTCGAATCGGCTGATTCTATTTCTGTCCCGCATATTATAGCAAAGCCCCAAAAAGACGAAGGCAAAGCGCCGCCGCCTCGCGCAATGGATCGCGTAAATGCTTGCCTCGGTGCCAGGAAATTGTTAAGCGGCGCGAGATTGAAGCAGATTGATTCTGCTGCAAACCCTTTTTTATGGCTTTTACACCAATTCAGGCCAGAAGAAATTGCTTCTGGTCCGCTACGAAATTTGAACGGAGTTACTCAGTCTTATGCAAATCATGGTTCGCGATAATAATGTTGATCAGGCCCTCCGGGCGCTCAAGAAGAAATTGCAGCGTGAAGGCGTCTATCGCGAAATGAAGCTTCGTCGCCATTATGAAAAGCCGTCCGAGAAGCGCGCCCGCGAAAAAGCAGCTGCCGTTCGCCGTGCCCGCAAGATGGACCGCAAGCGGATGGAACGCGACGGCCTGATTTAAGCACTTCGGCTCCACGAACATAAGGTAGCCTGCCCATGTCTGTCACGACGGTTCCGATTCATCCCATCAAAAAAGGCTCGCTGACCAAGATCTGGCTGGCGGTAGCTCTGATAGTCGCGGCTGCCCTGCTTCTTGCATATTCGGGAACCGAAAATGCGGTGGTCACCGGGGCGAGCAATACGCAGTTTCTTGCCGCCAACGCGGACGAGGACGGGGTAGAGACAACCGCATCCGGCCTGCAGTTCAAGATACTCAAGCCAGGCGAGGGGCCGTCTCCCACGCCTACCGACACCGCGCTGGTCAGATATGAAGGCACATTGCGCGATGGCACCGTCTTTGATGCCAACGAGCAGGCACCGATGCCGGTTGGCGGCGTTGTTCCCGGTTTTTCCGAAGCGTTGCAACTCATGCAGAAGGGCGGCGAATATCGCATCTGGATTCCGTCCGAGCTGGCTTATGGCGAAGCATCGCCCGGTGACCAGATTCCGCCGAACAGCCTGCTGATCTTCGACGTGACGCTGCTGGACTTTATTTCCGCCGCGCAGATGGAAGAGCTACGCCAGCAAATGCAGGGTGCCGGACCCGGTGGTCCGCCGCTCCCCGGCCAATAAAACAGGGCCTGTCGTTGTTTTTGGAGAGCAGTAGGTGAGTGATACCGATCCCGTTAAAAAGGACAGCGGGCCATCATTCGCGACCAAGCCCTTCCTGCTGGGCCTGCTGCTCGGCGTCATTCTTGTGATCGTGCTCGCTGCCGCCATACCAGAGAAAACCAGCCCGACAGAATTTGTCCAGGCCGGATGGGAGAAGCTGTTCCCGCCACCGGATAATGCAGAATTTCTGGCGGACAATGCGGAACAGGAAGGTGTGGAACAGACCGCATCCGGTCTTCAATATTCCGTGATCAAGCCAGGTGAGGGGCCTTCGCCCAGTGCGACCGATACGGCGTTGGTCAAATATGAAGGCCGTCTGCGCGATGGCACCATCTTTGATGCCAATGAACAGACGCCGATGCCGGTTGGCGCCGTTGTCCCCGGCTTTTCTGAAGCGCTGCAGCTGATGCAGAAGGGCGGCGAATATCGCATCTGGATTCCGTCCGAACTCGCTTATGGCGAAGCCTCGCCCGGTGAACAGGTGCCGCCAAATAGTTTGCTGATCTTCGATGTGACCCTGCTCGATTTCATTACAGCGGAGCAGATGGAAGAGCTGCGTCAGCAGATGCAGGCTGCACCCGGCGGACCACCGCCCGCTCCCTGAGCGAGATCAGGAGCGTTCGGCTTGCGCCACCGCTTCCGATGCGCGCAGGGCCGACAATATCCGCATCAGATGATGGACATTATGCACTTCCAGGGCAACGTCGAACGTGTGGAACGGCCCATCACGCTGGGACAGGCGCAAGTTCAGGATATTGGCATTGTGAAAGCCGAAAATCCCAGCCATTTCGGCAAGCGTTCCCGGCTTGTTGTGCAGCACCACGCATAGCCGCGCGGGAGCGCCGTCGCTTTCATTGCCCCAGCTGAGATCCACCCAGTCGGCGTCCACGCCATTGGCCAGGCTCGGACAATCGATGGTGTGCACCTCGACATTTTCACCGCTGCGACGCAGGCCGACAATGCGGTCACCGGGCACCGGATGGCAGCATGCCGCGAGATCAAACGCAACGCCCGGGGTCAGGCCCTTGATCGATATGGCGCGATCCTGCTCGGGCCATCGCCGCTCGTCATCATTATCGTGGATGCTGCCAGGAATGATCGCTTCCATCACTTGGCGGTCGCTGAGCTGGCGCGTGCCAATCGCCATCATCAGGTCGTCGGGCTCTTTCATGCTCAGCCGTTTCAGTGCTGCCTTGATCGCGCGCTTGCCGATCTTGCCGGGCAGCCGTTCGATGATTTCCTCATAAAGTTCCGTGCCGATTGCGATCATCTCGTCGCGTTCCTTGAACCGGACATTGCGGCGGATGGCGGCGCGCGCCTTGCCGGTAATGACAAAGGAAAGCCAGCCTGGTTGCGGTTCCTGGCCCTTGGATTTCAGGATTTCGACCACGTCGCCGTTCTGCAGCTGGGACCGCAATGGGACATGCCGCCCATTGACCTTGGCCCCGACCGCCTGATTGCCGAGATCGGTGTGTACGGCATAGGCGAAATCCACGGTGGTCGACCCCCGAGGCATTTGCAGCAATGTACCCTTCGGTGTGAAGGCGAAAATGCGGTCCTGGTACATCGCCAGCCGGGTGTGCTCGAGCAATTCCTCGGCATCTTCGGCCTGGTCGAGAATCTCGATCAGATCGCGGATCCAGCCGGCTTGGCCATCGGGCCGATTGCCCTGTTTATAGGCCCAATGCGCGGCGAGGCCCAATTCATTGTCCTCGTGCATGCGCTGCGAGCGGATCTGGATTTCCACGCGCATATTATTGCCATGCATGATCGTGGTGTGGATCGACTGGTAGCCGTTGCGCTTGGGCGTGGAGATATAGTCCTTGAATCGGCCGGGGACCATTTTCCATTTCTCGTGCAGGATGCCGAGCGCCCGATAACATTCGGCGCTATTGTCGGTGACGACACGGAATGCCATGATGTCGGTCAGCTGCTCGAAGCTGACGTGCCGCTCCTGCATCTTGCGCCAGATCGAATAAGGATGTTTTTCCCGGCCGCTGACTTCGGCAGCCAGGCCGCCGCTTTTGAGGGCCTTCTGAATCGAAAGGGAGATTTGCTCGACCTGGCCCTCGTCACCTTCCTTGATCGCCTGCAATCTTTTGGTAATGGTGTCATAGGCTTCGGGTTCCATATGCCGGAACGCAAGCAATTGCATCTCGCGCATATATTCATACATGCCGATCCGTTCGGCGAGCGGCGCATAAATATCCATGGTTTCGTGGGCGATCCGCTGCCGCTTTTCTTCGCTCTTGATGAAGTGCAGTGTCCGCATATTGTGCAGGCGATCGGCCAGCTTGACCAGCAGCACGCGGATATCATCGGACATGGCGAGCAGGAATTTGCGCAGGTTTTCAGCCGCTCGCTCATTGTCCGTCTGCGCTTCAATCTTGGAAAGCTTGGTCACGCCGTCGACCAGCCGGGCTATTTCTTCGCCAAATAACTTGCTGATTTCCTCGGTCGTGGTCAGCGTATCCTCGACCGTGTCGTGGAGCAACGCGGTAACGATTGTCTGTTGATCCAGCTTCAGGTCGGTCATCAAGCCGGCGACCTCGATGGGATGGCTGAAATAAGGGTCACCGCTGGCCCGCTTCTGGCTGCCATGCCGCTGCACGGAAAACACATAGGCGCGGTTGATCAGATCTTCATCTGCATCGGGATCATAGGATCGAACCCGTTCCACCAGTTCATATTGCCTGAGCATGGTCGGAAGATGTCGCTCTTTCAGGAGCGGGGCAACTAAAAAGAGCGCCGAAGCCGGCTCTTATATCCCGGGGAACGGAAAAGGAGCCGTGCTTCGGCGCTAAAGCTGACCGGCAGTGCCAGTGTTCTGGCCGCTATCGGGAGGGAGAGGCCGGTCAGTCGGGGATAAACCATTCAGTTGTTGCACTGGGCAATCGCATCGGCGTCAAAAGCCTTGCCTTTATGGGCGAAGCTGGCGACCGGACCGAATTCGTCGACGAGCTTGGCACAGATCGTCCGCGGTGCGGAGTTGCTCTGGCTGCCGATGCATTCCGTGCCAACGCAGCGGATGACGCCGCCCTTGATAATTTCCTGGGCCGCTTCCACCGGCGCCTGCAGTTCCGCGGTATAGGCGATGGCCGGACCGCGTGCTTCCGCTGTGGTTGCGGTGAACAGGGCGAGCGAGGTCATCGCAGCAGTACAAAAAATCATCGAAGAGCGAAGCGGGCTTTGGGAGAGAAGCATGATATTTCCTTTCGTCTGTCTGTTTGCGGCCATTTTGCAAAGGCCGAGGGGAAAATTTTCGGTTGCAATATAGGTTGCGAATCACTACCTAACTTAATAGGTTTTAAGTTGCAACTAAAAACTGATATTTTTTTCGCACTTGCCAGAAAACTGGTTTAGGAATGGAACCATGGACAAAATTCGAGAAGATCTGTCGAGTCTGGCTGGCGGCGAGTGCAGCCTACCCATATCTCTGGAAGTCATCGGCGAGCGTTGGTGCTTCATGATATTGCGTGCCGCGCTCAATGGCGTCGGGCATTTTGAAGATTTCCTGTCGGAAATCGGCATTGCCCGTAACATATTGGCCAACCGGCTGACCCGCATGGTCGAGGCAGGAATCATGACCCGTCGTCCCTGTGATCATGACAAGCGGAAGGTCGAATATCGGCTGACCGACAAGGGACAGGATTTGCTGCCGACCATGATTGCGCTGCGGCAATGGGGGGAAAGATGGGAGACCGGCGTGCCCTCCAACCCGATATTGTGCGATTCGCGTGATCGTCAGCCAATTCGCCGGATCAGCATGCGGGCGCACGACGACCGGATTCTCGAACTGGATGACCTGTGCTGGATCGATGAAACGGAATTGACACTGGATTCCGATGGCGCGCATCGCGACGACATGATTGTCCGCCATTTACGGGAAATTGGCGAGTCTTCAGCGGCCTGAAATCAATTCCGGGGCAAGCTATTCGGTCACATAGATACTGTTTACCGGCCTGGCCATGACCCGGCGCACCATCGGCTCGAAAAACTCCAGCGGCGCGGTGTCATAATTGGCATCAAAGGAGTTCTGGTCATATTTGGCGCAAAATTCCGCACAATCTTCAAAATGTTCATGGCCGCGATATTGTTCGCGCATGTCCCGATCCTGGCCAAGATAGTGGAAGAAATAATAGCCCTGAAAAATGCCATGCTTTTCCGTGATCCAGTGGTTCTTGGCGCTGACAAAGGGCTTCAATATCGCCGCTGCAATGTCGGGATGATTATAGGTACCGAGCGTATCACCGACGTCGTGCAGCAGCGCCATCACGACATATTCCTCGTCCCGGCCGTCGCGATGCGCGCGGGTCGCGGTTTGCAGACTATGCTGCATCCGGTCGATCGGAAAGCCGCCAAAATCGCCGTCGAGCAGTTTCAGATGATCAAGGACCCGGTCAGCGACCTTGCTGGCGAACGGGCCAAAATGGCCGCCGATAATCTGCCAGTCTTCCTGTGAACCCTCTTCCATCGAAGGAAATTTCGCTCGAACTTCGTTGGGACCGCCCATGATATTCTCCTTTGTCTTTTGCCGCTCTACAGCCACAATTTTCCGTTCTTCCACGCCAATATCATGGCATCTGGCTCGAAAAAGGCGGCGTTTGTCGTCTTATTCGTGCAAATGATAGGCGATTCTTCCCCAAGCGGCAATGGCCCGCTATAGGAAGCATGATGGCCGTCATGGAAATCCGCCCCCAGCCGTTTTTTGGCAACAAGAACCGGGCATTCTGGAACCTGCAATCCGCGGGCTGGGCGGGTGCGCTGATTTTGCGCGCGATCGGCGGGATTTCGAACGGGCTGCCGCTGAGCTTTCTGGTGCCGGTCATTATCTCGACGATCACCGGCTATTCGATCTCCCTGCTGCTGTCGGTGGTCTACAAGAATCTGATTCACCGCCGTCCGATTGTGACCTGGAGCAGCACCGCCGCGATACTGACGGTTGCAGCAGCCCTCTATGCCTTCATCGACGCCTGGGTCTTCCTGATTCAGAATCCGACAACCGAAACCGCGTTCGGGACCCTGTTCCTGGGCTCATTGTTCCTCGGCATCATGATGCTCGGCGCCTGGTCGGCGCTTTATTATGCGATCAATTTCTTCCTGCGAGTCGAGGAACAAAATGATCAGCTGCAGCAGCTGGAAGCGCAGGCGACGCGCGCGCAGCTGGCGATGCTGCGCTATCAGCTCAATCCCCATTTCCTGTTCAACACACTGAACAGCATTTCGACGCTGGTGCTGCTGCGCCAGACCGAGCCGGCCAATGCCATGTTGTCGCGCCTGTCATCCTTCCTGCGGCATACTTTGGTCAACGAAGTGCACAGCCGGGTCACATTGGCGCAAGAGGTGGAGACGCTGCATCTCTATTTGGATATCGAGAAAATGCGCTTCGAAGAGCGGTTGCGGTCGCATTTCGATATTGATCCGGCGGTGCGTGATGCATTGTTGCCATCCCTGTTGCTGCAGCCGCTGGTCGAGAATGCGATCAAATATGCAGTGACGCCCCAGGAAGAAGGAGCGGATATCTCGGTCTCCGCTCAGCTCGACGGAGACAAGCTGCGTATCACCGTTTCCGACACCGGGCCGGGAAAAACCGGTCCAACGACCATTAAATTCGATTCCACCGGCGTTGGCCTCGGCAATATTCAGGAGCGATTAAACCAGGCTTATGGAGAAAGCGCTATATTTGAAACGCGTTCGTCGCCAGGTGAGGGTTTTTCGGTATTGATCGCCTTGCCGTTTGAAACGAGAGAACAGATTGAACGGGAAGCGGCGGATCATTCCGCAACCGACGAACAAGTGAGAAACGAAACGATTTTTGGGGAGCATGCAACAAGCGATGGCCAGCAGCGGGAACCGGCAAATGCGCCGGCGATGGCATCAATTCAGCATAAGGATTTAAAAATATGACGATCAAGACGATATTAGTCGATGACGAAAAGCTTGCGATTCAGGGTTTGCAGATCCGGCTCGAGAAATTCGATGATATCGAGATTGTCGATACCTGCCGCAACGGCCGGGAGGCGATTCGCAAGATCAAGACCTTGAAGCCCGATCTGGTGTTTCTCGATATCCAGATGCCCGGATTTGACGGATTTTCCGTTGTCCAGGGAATCATGGAGATCGAACCGCCCCTGTTCATTTTTGTGACCGCTTTTTCCGAACATGCGGTGCGTGCGTTCGAGGCCGAAGCCATCGACTATCTCGTGAAGCCGGTGGAGGAAGACCGGCTGGCCGACGCGATTGACCGGGTGCGCAAGCGTCTGTTGGAAAAACGCGGCGGTGCCGAACTCGAGAAGCTGAAGAACGTGCTCAACGAAGTTGCGCCCGAGGCGATGGCCAATATCGAGGATTCCGACGAGCCAACCTCCTCAGATCGCTATGAGAAGCTGATCAATGTGAAGGATCGCGGACAGATTTTCCGCGTCGATGTCGATTCGATCGAACGGATCGATGCGGCAGGGGACTATATGTGCATCTATACGGCCGACAACAGCCTGATCCTGCGCGAAACGATGAAGGATCTGGAAAAGCGGCTCGACCCCCGCAATTTCCAGCGGGTGCACCGTTCCACGATCGTCAACCTGAGCCAGGTCCGGGAAGTGAAGCCGCACACCAATGGTGAATGTTTTCTGGTGCTGGGATCAGGCGCACAGGTCAAGGTCAGCCGCAGCTACAGGGATGTGGTGGCGCGGTTTGTCCACTAGACGCTAGTCGCGGCGGCTTCTGAAAAAATCGAGCAGCAATAGAGCTGATTTCTCGGCTTCGAGCCCGGTATAGACTTCGGGCTTGTGATGGCAGGTCGGGGTGCCGAAAAAGCGTATACCGCTGTCCACCGCGCCGCCTTTGGGGTCGTCTGCGCCATAATATAGCCGGCCGATGCGGGCATGGGCGATCGCACCGGCGCACATCGTGCAGGGTTCCAGCGTCACCCACAGGTCGCACTCTTCCAGCCGGTCATTGCCCAGAGCCCGGGTCGCTTCGCGAATCGCCACGATTTCGGCATGGGCGGTGGGGTCATGATCGATGCGGGTGCGATTATGGCCGCGTCCGATGATCTTGCCATTCTTGACGATGACCGCGCCAACGGGAACTTCGTCGACAGCTATCGCCCTATGCGCCAGCGCCAGCGCATCAGCCATGAAAGAAGTATATTTTGCCGCCGCCATGACGATCGATTAGCGCGGAAGGGGCGGGAAGACCATAGCCGAACCGGATCGCGCAAAAAGTCCCCGATATGCTTGACGCGTGGCGCTATTAGCGTTAGGGGACCGCTCTTTCCCGCTGGGAATCATTCAACAACAAGAAATTGGACTTTTACGATGTCGCGGATTTGCGAACTGACAGGTAAGACTCGGCTGGTAGGCAATAATGTGTCGCACGCCAAAAACCGGACCAAGAAGACATTTTTGCCCAATCTGCAAAATGTGACTCTCTTGTCCGACACACTCGGCAAGGGCGTGAAACTTCGGGTTTCGACGCACGGCCTGCGTTCGGTCGAACATGTTGGCGGCCTCGACAACTGGTTGCTGAAGACCAAGGACGACAAGTTGAGCCTGCGGGTCAAGCGACTCAAAAAGGAAATCGTGAAAAAGCAGGTGGCTACCGCTTAAGCGATCCATCCGATTCGAATGTAGAAAAGCCGGGGCTCGCTCCGGCTTTTTCATTTTGGAATTTGGGATCGGGCTTTTTCTGTGTGGCCTTGCCCTGCAGCAGCCGGAACTTGAGCAGCAGGCTTTCCTGCAGCACGCTGAAATTATCATCTGACGCGATCCAGACAATCGTGTCCTTCCCGTCCCGAGAAACAGCCAGGGCCTCCATATTGTCGACCTTGAGTGGCGGCTTCAGCGTGGCAACCGGGATGGATGTCGCAATGTTTCCCGGCCGGAAGTCCGCCAGCTGCGCGATTGACAATATCGCCGAAACCCCATGCAACGGCGTGAACCGGCGGTGCAGCATCAGCGCCGAGCGGTCATCCAGCAATACAGCGTCGGTCAACTTATAGCCTTGGGGCGGCAGATAACCGAAAGCCACAGCTTTGCTTGTCGGCTCGGACGGGTCGCCCTCGAAGGCAAGCGCCTGATATCCACCTTCAGGATGGTCCGCTGCCTCTGAAAAGACCAGAAAACGGCCATCGGGCAGACGAAGCATTGCCTCGGCGCCGCCATTGTCAGGCCATTTCTGCATGGCTTTCGGAAAATTCCTTGCCTCGGTCCGGGAAAAGGAATGGCCATAGCGCCAGATGCTGTGCTGATGTTCATAGCCAACCCAGAACTGACCCGTCTCGGGGTTGTGGAGCAGGGATTCAGAATCCCAGTTTTTCCGGACAGATCCCTCCGGTTTAGCCGGGCCGTCAGGGAGCGCAGCAATGAACGGCCGAATCGCCTGATGTTTCTCTTCTGCCAATGTGAAGCCGACCAATGTGCCATTGTCGCTCAGCATCAGAAACCGGTTGTCCGGCATTGCCACCATCGAAGAAATGCCGCCAAAGTCGTCATTGTCGCTGGTGATTGTCCAGCCGCCGAGAAAGATGAGTTGGCCGACCTGTTTCCGGTCGGGGTCACCGGCATCAAAGACAATGGGTTCGAGAGTGATATACTGGCTGTCATTGGCCTGGGGTGCGGGGCCGCGCACGTAAGTGACCGGTACCAGAAAGAAGATCAGCGACAAGCAAGCAAACAATCGGAGCATGGCGGTGCGCATAGCCGATTCGTCAGCTCAAACATATTCTATTCTGGACGCTCGTGCGCCACCTGCGCTAGACGCCGGGCATTAGTGAGGAAAGCGCGACTATGAAAAAAATCTATCCGGATGCGGCGGCTGCTCTCGACGGTCTGTTGTTCGATGACATGCATCTCTGCGTCGGCGGTTTCGGCCTCTGTGGGATACCGGAGCGGCTGATCGACGCGATCCAGCAGGATGGAGTGAAGGGACTCACCATCGCTTCCAACAATGCCGGCATCGACAATGAAGGCCTCGGCAAGCTGCTCCGCTCGCGGCAGGTGAAGAAGATGATCTCTTCCTATGTCGGCGAGAACAAGGAATTCGAACGGCAGTATCTCTCCGGAGAGCTGGAAGTGGAATTTTGCCCCCAGGGGACGCTGGCCGAACGCTGCCGCGCCGGCGGGGCGGGAATTCCGGGATTTTACACCAAGACCGGCGTCGGCACGCAGGTAGCCGAAGGCAAGGAGCATAAGGATTTCGATGGCGAAACCTATATTCTAGAGCGGGGGATTTTTGCCGATCTCTGTTTGATCAAGGGCTGGAAGGCCGACAAGGCGGGCAATCTGATGTTCCGCAAAACCGCTCGCAATTTCAATGCACCCATGGCGACCGCCGGCAAGATCTGTGTCGCCGAGGTCGAGGAGATTGTCGAAGTCGGTGAACTGGATCCGGACTGCATCCATTTGCCCGGCATTTATGTCAAGCGGCTGATCAATGGTGCGCCCTATGACAAGAAAATTGAATTCCGCATGATTCGGGAGCGCCAAGACGCCTGATGGCCCGATTCCGCTTATCCCTGATCCTTCTGGCCGTTCTGCCGCTTCTGTCCGGATGCGTTGCCGCGTTGCTGCCGCTCGCCGCTCTGGGCACCATCGGCAAGGAACAGATTGATCACGTCCAGGCCAAGCAGGACATGGTCACCGCCGGTGCCATTGATCTGGCAAAACCTGTCGGGTCCGTCACGATAGGTTCCGAGCGCGATGCGGCTGAAGCCGTGCCGATGACGGCAAAGAAATTTACCGGGCAGGGAGGCGCTATCGACGTCGATCTGGATACTGCGTCTGCTGACCGTTCTACGAAAATTTTGCAGCTGGCTGAACTGGAAACTTCCCCTTATGCCAGCTTTGCGGCCCATGCCCTGAAACAGTCGACCCGGCTGGCAGAAGGGCAAGGCGTGCAATCGGTCGTGCTGATCCCGCGGGTGGATATTTTCCAGCCTGAAACCATGGAATGCGAGGGCAAACCTCTGGCTGTGGTCATAGACCTCGATGACAGCAGCAGCCCGGACTGGATGGAGGCAGAGACGCTCTACCGGCAAAATGGTCTGGTCGAAGTGCTGAAAAGCCTGCGGACGGCTGAGATCAGCGTCATCTGGCTATCCGACAAACCCGTCGCAGCGGCCCAGAACTTGTCCGCGATTCTCGAGGAGGCGGGTTTTTCTAACGCCAGATCGGACGATTTTCTTTTCCTTGACCGTGGCGGCGATGATCGCAAGCAGGTTCGGCGCTGGGATGCCGCGCGCAATTATTGCATCGTCGCCATGGCAGGTGACGACCGCTCGGACTTCGATGAACTCTATGCCTATTTGCGCGACCCCAATGGTGCGATCATGCTAGAGTCGATGTTCAACAATGGCTGGTTTCTGACTCCGCCTCCCCTCGTAGAAGCCACAGAAGCACCAATGGCTCCAGCAGATGACAAAGAAGGATGAATATGC
>NZ_JBGTDD010000154.1:0-18149 GCF_041748495.1 Parasphingorhabdus sp. | reverse complement strand
TCCACCTCGGCGCGTGGCAGCGTGGTTGGCGGCGTGCACTGCCAGCCCTGCGCGGTCGCGGGAACGGCGCACAGCGCGGCGAGCAATGCCGCAAACGGGCGTAGGACCGCCGCCACTTATTCGAACGTGTCTTGCAGCACCTCGGGCTCATCGGCCGTGTTGCCGGAAAACCATGATTTTGATTCAGCCACGAAAAGAAAGCCGACTGCGATCACCTGAAGCACCGTCGAAAGCAGGACGATGCCTTCGGGAACCGTCATCGGGCCAACGAAAATGGCCGGCAGACCGATCAGTCCGATCAGCATGAACACCACCAAGATCCATTTGGCAACATTGCTGGCCCGGTGCGCCGCAAGATACCACAATAGCAGATTGATGGCATAGACCACCACCAAGATGCCGACGAGAATGGCGGGATTCAACTCGACCCCGCCAGCGGCCGCCTGGAACTGCGTTACGGTCGCATTCCAGGTCATCACGGTTCCAATCAAGCCGACCAGCAAACTGGCCAGAAACAAGATTTCGAATTTCCTGATCGATGCAGGACGCATGGCAGACCTCCCCTTTTTACATTGGAAGCCCATGATTGCCTCCAATTGACCGGTCGATCAAGCCGCCGCGTAATCAAGACCGATATCAGCGGCGGGCGCAGACTGGGTGAGACGTCCGACCGAGATATAGGTGACGCCCGTCACCGCCTTGACGCGGATCGTTTCCAGCGTGACCCCGCCCGAGGCTTCGGTTGGCACGCGGCCATCCACCAGCGCCACCGCCTCGATCAGGTCCGGCACGTCCATATTGTCGAGCAGCAGATGGGTCGCTCCGGCATCCAGCGCGGGCCTGATCTGGTCCAGCCGGTCGACCTCGACGATGATGTCCGTAATCCCCGCATCGACCGCGCGCCTGACCGCCGTCGCCACGCCGCCCGCCACCGCGACATGATTGTCCTTGATCATCGCCGCGTCCCACAGCCCCATGCGATGGTTCTGCGCGCCGCCCATGCGCGTCGCGTATTTCTCCAGCGCACGCAAGCCGGGAATGGTCTTGCGGGTATCGAGCAGGATGCAGCCCGTGCCATCGATCGCATCGACATAGGCCCGCGTCATGGTGGCGATGCCGGTGAGATGCTGCAATGTGTTGAGCGCGGATCGCTCGGCGGTCAGCATGGCGCGCGCCTTGCCGGTGAGATACAGCAGATCGGTGCCAGCGGGCACATGCGCACCGTCCTCGACCTGCCGTTCCAGCACCACATCCGGATCGAGCCGCCGGAAGAAGGCCTCGGCGATCGCCATGCCCGCGATGACCGCATCGTCGCGGCTGTCCATGACCGCGCGAAACCGCGTATCGGCGGGGATGACCGCTTCGGAAGTCACGTCGGCGCCGCCGAGCAAGTCTTCATGAAGCGTGCGCGTGACGAAATCGTCCAAATCGAAATCTGTGATCATTCCGCCCTCGCTAACGGTCCCGCGCGCGATCATCAATGCGCGCGCGGCACCGCTAGCGAGGGCGGCAGGCATCATTTCAGGCAAGGTCATGCATGCTGGAGCCACCGTGCGGAGCGCCGCTCTCCGCCCCCAGCAGGGCATCCTTGCGTTTCTCCAGTTCATATAAGGCCGGTCCATCGAGCAGGACCCTGGCCTGCTCCACCAGCAACCTGACCTGCCGTTTCGCGGAGTCCGCGCGGTCATGTTTCGCGGCGCGATGGATCACCGTTGCCAGCGCGTCGATATAGAGTTTGGAGGCCAGATCATTGGCCGCAGCGCTCATCCGCATCGCCCCGAAACTGCGCTCGACATAATGATCGAAATCATCGGGCAGGCAGTAGACATCATTTTTTCCATAGTGCCTTCCGTCGGCATCCCGGTCGAGATCGCGATCGGCCAGGCTGGTGACGACCGCGGACAGCCAGTGCATGCAGGTGATCGCGGTGAACGGATCGTTGATGCCGGGCGACAGCGCCCGTAGTGCGATCTCCACCAGTTCGTCGATGGCGAACTCGATATCCTGCGCCGAGGTGCGATTGATGCCCAGCGCAAAGGCATTGCACAATTTGTCTTCCACATCATCGCCCATCGTGCCCTCCACCCACATGAGCGCCACGCCCGGATGGACGAAATCGCCCGAGCGCACGGCGAGCCGGACGGTGATGCCCTGATCCTGCGCCGTGTTGCCGAGCGTCCGGTAGTCGATCACCTCGATATAGCCGATCTTCTGGCTGAAAACCGGCACCCCCACGCGCAGGTCGTAATCCTGCCAGCTCTCGCCATCATGCTGGTCGGGATAGCGTTTCTCGATCGATTTCAGGGCGGAACGGCCGATATCGGCCACCACATGATTGATCTGGATGCTGTGCGGCACATGATGGAGGAAATAGACCAGCACCGCCACCGACATGAGCGCCAGCACCATCGCGATCAGCATGGAAATCTGCGGCACGAATTGGCCGCTCGCGGCCGCGAAATACCCGTTGGAGTCGGGCAGTCGCACGACACGAAGGATCATCAGCGAATAGACGAAGGTGGCGATGAAAATGCCAAGAGTAAACTGGTTGCCGCGGTCGTTCATGAAATTGGTCAGCAATCGGGGGCCGTAACTTCCCGACGCGTAGACCACAGCGGCGATGGTAATCGAGAACACCGTGCCGGCCACGCCGATGGTCGAGCCGGCAATGGTCGAAAGCAGTGAGCGAGCGCCCTCCGGCTTGGTCGTCTGGAGAAAGTTGACCTGTTCGGTCCAGTCGCTGCCCACGCGCGTATCGATCCACCAGGTGAGAATCGACAAGCCGAGGGCCGACAACGTCAGAAACGCTGGCAGAAACCAGTAGCTGCCACGCAGATCGGCATAGGTTTTGCGTAACCACGCCCGCATGTGATGTTGCCCCTGTTTTCCGGCTCAGCCCTGCGGCGCGGCCTTAAGGCCCATTGCGCCAAGATCGCCCTTGCCCACTGTGCCGGTTGCCATCTCCAGCATCCGGTCGAGACTTTTCTTGGCCTGCAGCCGCATGGTTTCGTCCATCTCGATCGCGGGCTTCAGATCGCGCAGCGCAACGTAGAGCTTTTCCAGCGTGTTGAGCGCCATATAGGGGCAGATATTGCAGTTGCAGTTGCCGTCCGCGCCGGGCGCGCCGATGAAATTCTTTTCCGGCACCGCCTTTTCCATCTGGTGGATGATATGCGGCTCGGTGGCGATGATGATCGTGTCGCCGTCAAATTCCTTGGCATATTTCAGGATCGCGCTGGTCGAGCCGACCATGTCCGCATGATCCAGAATATAGGCCGGGCATTCCGGATGCGCGGCCACCGGCGCGCCCGGATGCTGGGCCTGCAGCTTCAGCAGTTCGGTTTCACTGAACGCCTCATGGACAATACACACGCCGGGCCAGAGCAGCATGTCACGGCCGGTCTTCTTGGAAATATAGGCACCAAGATGCTTATCCGGGCCAAAGATGATCTTCTGGTCGAGCGGGATTTGCGAGAGAATATGCTCGGCGGACGAACTGGTGACAATGATGTCGCTGAGCGCCTTCACCTCGGCCGAGCAGTTGATATAGGTCAGCGCGATATGGTCGGGATGTTCGTCGCGGAACGCCTTGAACTTGTCCGGCGGACAGCTATCCTCGAGACTGCAGCCGGCATCCATGTCCGGCAAAATCACGATCTTATCCGGCGACAGGATCTTCGCGGTTTCGGCCATGAATTTCACGCCGCAGAAGGCGATCACATCGGCATCGGTTTCCGCCGCCTTGCGCGACAACTCCAGACTGTCGCCGACAAAATCGGCGATATCCTGAATTTCCGGTTTCTGGTAATAATGGGCAAGGATGATCGCGTTGCGCTCCTTGCGCAGCCGGTTGATCTCCTCGATCACATCAAGACCGGAAAAATTGTTGGACTGTACTGACATTTTATGCGCTCCTGGTGCCTTACTCAGCCGCAACTCGGCGCGCCTGTGCAGTCTAGATATGTTCTCTAGACGGCCGCTGCAACCGATTCCGCAAAACTTACCAGCGGCGGCAACAAGGCCAGAGACGAAACCGCGACGTGGACCGCGATGACGATGACGAAAATCGCAATGGTGGCCGGATGCACTTGCCCCAGGGCCCTCCGGTCATGCCGGGCGATCAGTGCCACAAAGCCCAGCTGGACCAGCATGATTACCCACTCGCCCCAATCGCCCATCAGGGGCAATGGCAGCAGGCGTCCGAAGGCCGGCTCCAGTATGATGATCGTGGCGCCGAACATCAGCCTGCGATGCCACTGGGTATTCCGCCGTTTGCCAATCGCCCAGATAATCATCGACAGAAAGGCAATGGCTTCGACATAGACCAGCGCCAGAAAATAGGATCCACTGAAAAAAGGCGGCTGCCGTCCGAGGGCGACCGCCATATATCCGGTGAAACAGGTCAGCGTAACGACCGCACAAGCCACGATCAGGCTGACCCAGCCGAGCCTGCGGTGAGATGCGATAGCTCTGCGCTGGATCAGCATGTTTTGGCCGACAAAGAGACCCAGCCAGGCCAGCATCATTATCCCGTGCAGATGCACCCAGATGGGAGCTGCCAAAATATCAACAAAACCCCGCGCGGCAAATTGCGCGAAGCCGAATATGATGATCAATGCCAGTATTATGGCAAATTTTGTGAAAAAATTCTGGTCTGCGAAATAGTTGCCCTTGTCACCAAAAAAAGGCGCCGCATCATTCGGAACTGTCGCCATGTTCCCATCCCCCCGATTTCTTTAAAAACCGACCCTGATGGACCAATAGCGTAGCAATTTTTTCAGAAATATCCAGACATTTTGAGCCCAAGTTTTGCAGATGTCAGCCCTATATTGATCAATCGCTGATCCGGAATTTGACGATCCGGTCCATCACTTTCTGCTCACCATCCAAACCGCCGATGATATAATATTCCTGACCCGCCCGGGCGAGCCCGCGATGGTCCATGCTCGGTTCAGCCAGCTGCCCCAGTTCAATCCATCGGTCGCTTTTCAGGTCATAAGCCAAAAAGCTGCCCGACGGCTTGGCCGGCACGCCGTCATAGCCGATACCGTCATAATTATACGGATTGTCGCCGCCCCCCGCGAATATGATCCGCTGGCCAGCCTCGTCGCCGATGGCCGCCATCCGGTATTTCGCTACGCCTGGATGCGCATCGACCCCGCGCCAGCTGATCTGGGTCGGGTTTCTGGGATCAATGTCACCGCGCCAGCTCAGTTTGGCCGAAACGAATTTCCGCTTGCCGTCGGCAAAGACCGTCGCGACTCCGTCGCTGACGACGATACTGTTCCCCGCGATCCCGCCGGCATGGCCGAACACCGGCGTGCCGGGAAAGGGCGTCGCTTCGGTCCAGGCGCCGGTCTGCGTGTCGAACATCTGCACGATGCTGACATTGCCTTCGTCATGCCAGCCGGAGATCAGATAAATGAACCGGTTCTGATAGGGCACGGCCAGCATGTCATCGACCGGCGTCGGCATATCCGCCAGTTGCTGATACTCCCCGCTGGCGGGATCAAAGACGAAGACCTCCGGATTGGAGACTTCGTCACCATTTTCGGCAACGCTATAGCCCCCCAGAATATAGATTTTCCCTGCGACAGTCACGGCAGCACTGGCCAGCCGTCCTGCCACGACCGGCACCGGTTTGATAGCCTGGCAGGATTGCGTTGCGATCACGCAGGCAAAGGCGGCATTGCTGGTGTCCTGCCAGGTCTTGCCCGCTTTCAGTCCGTTGAAACTATAGAGAGTCGGCCCCTCCGGACCCACGGCAACGGCCACCGCATTGTTGCTGATCGCTTCCGGCAAGACAAAGCCTGCGATTTGCGAGACCGGTTCGGGCTGCGGGCTGCGCTCGCACCCGGTCAGGATCAGCAGCAGCGCAGCCATGCCGGATATCGGCCATTTCATGGCGCGGCCTCCCGCTTCTGCTGCTGTTCTGCCAATATATCCCGGATCGGCCGCGAATAGTCCCAGCGCTCCTTGTATCGGCTGCGCTCATAAGGGAAAAAGGCATCAACGGTCACGTCCATGCCGGCGGCCTGCAGCGGAACGGCAAAATTATGCTGCACCGCCCGGCGCGCCGCTTCCCGGGCCAGCCGAACTTGCAACGGATTCTGCGCCTGCCGGGTCAGCTCCTCAACACCCTTCTTGCGGTTGGCCTGATCAAGCACCTTCTCGGCATCGGTCAGCGCCATCAGCAGGCCGCCCCCATCATAGGCCTGCATCTGGTCGATATATACCTCCGGCCGTGCGATTTCGATGGCAGGCATCTCGACATAGAGCGTTGCATTATCGACATCCCAGCGGACATCTTCCGCGCCGAGCTTGGCCAGATCGAGTTCATAGCGGACACTGCCCGGCAGGATCAATGTCTTGCGCGCCGACAGGCCAAGCCGGGTCAACGTGGTGGTGACGGTGGCATTATAGCTTGCTGAAAATACCGTCAGGCGGTTCTGTTCCTGCATATTGGTCAGGCTGGCACTGGCGATCGATACCGGGTCGGGGCTGATACTGCTCTCGACGCGGGCAAACAGCAGCCAGGCCAGGGTTCCGAGCAGGATCAGAAACCCGCTGATGATTGCCACGGGGAGCCAGGGCCGCCGATAGGATATCTGGTTCATCCGGCCACCCTCCAGACATCACCGGAATGGGTCACCCGCGACCGGTTCTGCAGATCGATCAGATGCGCGCGCACCGATTGTCCCGCCGCACCTTTCAGTCTGGGATCCAGTCCCTTGTACATCTGCGGGACCATATCGACGATCGCGGCAGGCCCTTCTTCCAGCAGTTTCAAAATCTGCCGCTCGCGCTGCTTGCGATGACCCATCATCCCGCGCACCAGCTGGCGCGGGTTGGTCACCTTCTTGCCATGGGCGGGATAATAGACTGTGTCCTGCCGTTCATACAGCTTCTGCAGGCTGTCCATATAGTCGGCCATATCGCCATCCGGCGGGACGATGACGCTGGTCGACCAAGCCATCACATGATCGCCGGTAAACAATGCGCCCGATTCCTGCACGGACAGGCACAGATGATTGGACGTATGGCCGGGCGTCGCCACGGCCTCGATTGTCCAGCCATCACCCGCGACCGTCTCGCCATCGCTGAGGACCTGATCCGGTTGATATTCCTTGTCGAAACTCTCGTCGGCGCGCGGGCCATCGTCGGCAAGCACCAGCGGCGCGCAGCCAATGATCGGCGCGCCGGTGCGCCCGGCCAGCGGCGCGGCAGCAGGACTATGGTCCCGGTGGGTGTGGGTACACATGATCGCGCTGATCCGCGCTTCGCCAACCGCTGCCATGATGGCATCGATATGCGCCTCTATCGCCGGCCCGGGATCAATCACCGCCCGGTCCGACTGGTTGCCGACGATATAGGTCTGGGTTCCGGTATAGGTATAGGGGCTGGGATTGCCGGCCAGCACCCGGGCGACCAGCGGTTCCATCTGTTCGCACAGCCCGGTGGGATATTGGGAGGGGTCAAAGTTCATGGATCTGATGTGGCATATCCAGCCCATAAAACAACCATGAAAAAGGGCGACCCGTCAAACGGACCGCCCTGCTGCGCCAATCGGCAAGATGGAGTCGGATCAGGTCATCGCGTGCTGCGTCGTGATTTTTTCGATTTCGCGGTCCAGAAGCTTGATCCTCTTGGCCTTGTCAGCGGGGCTGTCCTTACATTTCTCTACTTTAGCGCGTTCTTTCTTCAGGCCCTGCAACGCCGCGTCGAGTATCGCGGTCTTGTCCATCGTGACTTGAAAGCCGCCGCAGCCAGCCACTACCGCCCAGGCCTGTCCGGCGAGGCCCTTATCACCGGCCATGGCGATCTGCCGGTTCATTGCGATACAATCGGGACCGCTGACCCGGGCACTGGTAGTATAGGAAATCGAGGACATACGCGTAGCAGAATGGTTGCCATTGCGAGCCTCGCGTTCTGCTTCACGAGCTTCGCGCTGCGCTTCGCGGGCATCCCGCATGGCCTCCAGCCGTTCCTGACGAACGTCTCGCATGGCCTCCAGCCGTTCCTGGCGCGCTTCCTGGAGCGCTTCTCGGACATCCTGTTGCGCCGCCTGCAGCTCTTGCCGCATTTCCCTCTCGGCCTGAGCAATCTCCTGTTCAACCTCCCGCATGGTCGCGCGCAGGGATTCGCTGTCAAATCCATGTTGGCGCACAGCCCTTTCGGCTTCGATGCGGGATTGTTCCGCGTCCGCGACAATCTGGCGGATTTCTCGCTGGCTCAGCGTCCTGTCCGTGCGGAATGTGACGGTTCTGCCATCATGCTGTATCCTGTGGACCTGGTCGTCGGCCGGATCATAATTTTTGCGGCCGTTGAGCATCGTGATCTGGATTTCATCACCATCTGCCGCAGGAGCAGCGGGAGCCCGGGGTGCTGCCGGAACCTCGGGTGCGAGCAGGGCATCCGGAACCGACTGATCCACCGGATCCACCGCTTCGGCATAGGTGACGGTCGCGGTGAGCGGCAGGGCAACCACGGTACCGAGAGCGATCAGTCCCGCCCCCAGTTTGCGGCGAAATGGCGATTTTTCCGATTGCCCCAGCATTTTGAGGCGACCCTTGATCTTGTCTTTCTGATTCAACGGACTGGCCAGACCCAGCCGGTGGCCGGATACGGACTTGGCGATCGTCCGGCCATATACCGCCCGGACTTCGCGGCCGCTGCGCGCCAGCACCCGTGCATCGCAGGCGGTCTCCTGGTCCTGCCGAAACGCGATCCAGGCGATCCAGGCGACCGGGTTGAACCAGTGCAGCGACAGGATCAGAAGGCCGATGAAGTTGGCCGCGAGATCGCCCGATTCATGATGGGCGATTTCATGTTCCAGCACCAGCTCCCGTTCGCGCGGGGCATAATCGCGGAAGAAATTGGTCGGAACCGCAATATATTTCTCGAACAGGCCAAAGGCGAGAGGCCCGCCAACCGCTGCCGTTTCGAGGATCTTGATAGTGCCATGACGTCCGATTAGCTGGCCATCGGCGACAATATCTTCGCGAAATTGCATGTAGGACGCCAGCTTGCTGATGAACAGCATGCCCGCTCCACCGAGCCAGAGAATGAGTGCGATCATCATCCAGTCGAGCGAAGCCAGGGTCGCAAAGGCGCTGGACTGGGCCGGCATGGCAGCGACCAGATCCGCGCCAGCCGCCGTCGCAGGCAAATAGGCTGCCATCGGCTCAGCCGGAACGGGTTGCGCGGGTGCCTCGAGGGTAAGAATCGGCATGAACAGACGCGCCAGGGGCAATATCCACAGCAAATAGGCGATGCGGGCTCCAAAAAAATGGCTGACCGGTTTGCGGATCGCGAGGACCAGCAGCATCAGCAAGGTCATCGAGAACATGCTATCCCAGATCCATTGGTTCAGTTCGCCGCTCATTTCTTCAACTCCCTCAAAAGCTCTTCAATCTCGCGGATGTCTTCTGCGCTCAGTTCATCGGCCTCGGCCAGATGCGCAACCAGAGGCATGACTTTTCCCCCGAACAGCCGATCCACAAAATTTCGTGATACGCCGGTGAGATAGTCGTCCCGTTCGACCAGCGGAGAATAGAGAAAACGACGACCGTCGCGCTCGGTACCGACCACCGCTTTCGCCGCCAGTCGGGACAACAGCGTCTTGACGGTTTGCAGCGACCAGTCCTTTTCCCGGACCACCAGATCCGCCACTTCGGTGGCGGTGAGCGGCGCGCGTTTCCAGAGGACTTCCATGACCGCATGCTCGGCATCGCTAATCCGTTCGGTCATGATATTTGTCCCTCCCTGGAGAATCGCCAGTGACTACAGGTGTAGTTTCAATGACCACAGATGTAAACAGTCCTTTTTCCCGGCGATGTCATTGGTAGGTTTCCGGCTGTCGTTTGTCGAAAAACGGGGACCTGTCGAAATATCTTACAAGCCCATCGGGATTAACCCGCCGTCAATGATATAAGTCATTGTAATAAAGCCTATTTCATAAACTGGCATGACCCATGCATCATATTGGGCCTAACGATGTTTCACGCCCAAACCCTCCTTTCAGGAGGGCCGAATGAGGGGGGCAATTTACTGGTCTCTATTGTCCCCGCTCATCGAATTTTTGACGAAGCTTACCCCCAAAATAAAAACGGCTCGGTCCTCCTAGACCGAGCCGTTTTTCAATGTCTGAAGCGATATATATGCAACCGGACGTTATTCAGGCCTCGGCCGGGGCAACCTTCTTTTCGGCCATCAATTCACCCAGTTCGCCTGCTTCATACATTTCCATCATGATATCGCTGCCACCGACAAATTCGCCTTTGACATATAGCTGCGGAATGGTCGGCCAGTCGGAATAATCCTTGATACCCTGGCGCACTTCCATGTCCTGCAGGACATCGAACGAGTCAAAGCCCACACCCAGATGTTCCAATATGGCAATCGCGCGGCTGGAAAAGCCGCATTGCGGGAAAAGCGGGGTGCCCTTCATGAACAGCACCACATCGTTGCTGTTCACCACCGTTTTAATTTTCTCGTTTACATCGGTCATAAATATTCTCCTAATCGGGAACCGCCGTGGTCAGTTGCAGCGCGTGCAATTCACCACCCATTTTTCCCTTCAGCGCAGCATAAACCGCCTGATGCTGTTTCACCCGGTTCATGCCAGCGAAGGCGGCGGAGGTAACTTTCGCGGCATAATGATCGCCGTCGCCGGCCAGATCGGTAATCTCTACCGACGCGTCGGGAAAGGCTGCCAGGATCATCGCCTCAATATCTGCACTCGCCATCGGCATACCGCTTACTTGGCCTCTTCGATAAACTGCCGCCGGGCTTCGACCATCTTTTCGACCAGAGCGGTGCGGATTGCTGCATCGTCGATGTCGATACCAGCCGAAGTCAGATCGCCGAGCAGCTTGCGAATGACGTCCTCGTCACCCGCTTCTTCAAAATCGGCTGCAACGACTTCCTTTGCATAGGCATCGGTTTCCTCAGCCGTCAGGCCCATCTTTTCCGCTGCCCATTGGCCGAGCAGACGATTCCGCCGGGCGGTAACCCGGAACAGCATCTCTTCATCGCGCGCAAATTTCGTTTCAAACGCTTTTTCGCGATCCCTAAAATCTGTCATGAGCTTCCCTTGAACTGAGTTGTTATAAAAATAGGCATCACCGGGCGGTCCCGCAAGTCCCGCTGATCAATCAATCGCCGACCTTGACCACCAATTTCCCCATGGCCCCGCGGTCGGCCATTTTCTGAATCGCCTTTCCGGCATCTGCAAAGGCGAAAACCTCGGACACCCGGGGCTGGATATGGCCCTGGTCCCAAAGCTTGAACAACCGGTTGATATGGGCGCGATTGCCCTTCGGGTCGCGCATGGCATAAGCGCCCCAGAAAACACCGCAAACGTCACAGGACTTGAGCAAGGTGAGATTGAGCGGCAGCTTTGCGATGCCAGCCGGGAACCCGACCACCAGGAACCGACCTTCCCATGCGATCGATCGGACCGCCGGTTCGCTATAGTCCCCGCCAACCGCATCATAGATGACATCGGCGCCATTGGGCCCGACCGCCGCCTTGAACTGGGCGGCCAATGCCTTGGACTGATCCTTGTCAAACGGGGCCCGGCCATAGACCACGGTTTCGTCAGCACCGGCAGCCTTGGCAAAAGCCGCCTTTTCCTCGGAGGATACCGCCGCAACAACCCGGGCACCAAAAGCCTTGCCCAGCTCGACAGCCGCGATACCCACACCGCCCGAAGCGCCGAGGACCAGCAGGACATCACCTTGCTTGATCCGACCGCGATCGACCAGCGCATGGATCGACGTGCCATAGGTCAGCAGCAAAGCCGACGCATCTTCAAAGCTGACGCTATCGGGAATCTTGAACACACTATTCTGGTCAACCGCAACTTTCTCGACCAGACCGCCATGACCGGTGGTGGAGGCAACGCGGTCACCCACTTTCAGATCGGCTACATCTTCGCCAACCGCAGCGATGATTCCGGACACTTCTCCACCCGGCGCAAAAGGGCGCGGCGGCTTGAACTGATACATGTCCTGGATGATCAGCACATCGGGATAGTTGATCGAGCAGGCTTTGACATCGATCAGCACCTGGCCCTTGCCGGCGACCGGATCGGCGACGTCGAGCATCTCCAGCGTGTCCGGTCCGCCCACTTTGGTTGACATCAATGCCTTCATATCATTCCCTTCCCTGGAATTTTTTTGGATTCTATGCGGCCACCGGCTTCAGCCATGGCTGTGCAGAATCACTCTGTTTCTCGTGCCGCTCTATGGCATCGGATTTGGCCATTGTCAGGTCAATTTCGTCCAGACCCTCGACCAGACACTGATGCCGGAACGGGTCCATTTCAAAGGCAAAGCGATCCTGGAAGGGCGTGGTGACGCTCATGCTTTCCATATCGATGGTGACCGGATCGGTTTTCGCAACCTCCATCAGCCGGTTGATTGCCTCCTGCGGCAAGCCAATCGCCAGCAAGCCATTTTTGAACGCATTGCCGGCAAATATGTCGGAAAAACTGGGTGCGATCACCGCCTTGATGCCCATGTCATCCAGCGCCCATGCCGCATGTTCGCGGCTCGAGCCGCAACCGAAATTGTCGCCGGCGATCAGGATCGAGGCACCGGCATATTCCGGATCGTCGAAAATATTGCCTTCCTGCGCCCGGATCGACTCGAATGCTCCCTCGCCAAGCCCTTCCCGCGAAATCGTTTTCAGCCATTTGGCCGAAATGATGACATCGGTATCGACATTTTTCTGGCCGAACGGAATGGCCCGCCCTTCAACGCGATGGACCGGCTTCACTGCGGTTCGTCCTCGCCGTCATCCTCGTCATAATCCGGCTCATTTTCATATTTAGGCAGCGGCTTGTCCTTGGCCGCCCTGAAATCATCATGCTTCTTCATCTGATGGCGTCCGGCATAGATCAGCGCAGCCGCGACCGCCGCCGAACCAATCGCCGCGCCAAACTTGGCACCGGTCGACCAGGGACCGGACGGCGTGTCGCCCGATTTCTCTGTCGGTTTGGCCGGCGTCGATTTTGGCGGGGCCGGCTTGGCCGTACCCGACTTTGCGGGACTCGGCTTCGCCGGTTTGTTGCTTTTCTTGTCGTCTGTCATGATAATAGCCTCATCTTGTCAATTCTCGCACATCCGTCAGCTTGCCGGTGACAGCCGCAGCGGCGGCCATCGCAGGTGACATCAGATGCGTTCTAGCACCCGGTCCCTGCCGCCCAACGAAATTGCGATTGGAAGTGGATGCACAGCGTTCGCCTGCTGGCACCTTGTCGGGGTTCATGCCCAGGCAGGCTGAGCAACCCGGTTCGCGCCATTCAAATCCGGCATCGGTGAAAATCCGGTCCAGCCCCTCGGCTTCGGCCTGCGCCTTTACCAGTCCGGAACCCGGGACCACGATCGCCCATTTGACATTGTCCGCCTTCTTGCGGCCTGCGAGAATGGCGGCCGCAGCCCGCAGATCCTCGATCCGGCTGTTGGTGCAACTGCCGATGAAGATATTTTCGACCATCACGTCGCGCAACGCCTGCCCCGCCTCAAGCCCCATATAGTCCAGCGACTTGCGCGCCGCATCCTGCTTCGAGGGATCGGCAAAGCTTTCGGGCGTCGGAACGGTGCCGTTCACCGGAACCACATCCTCAGGACTGGTTCCCCAGGTCACGGTTGGCGACACATCGGCCGCATCGATCGTGACACTCTTGTCGAATATCGCGCCCTGGTCCGTCGGCAATGTCCGCCAATAAGCCACCGCTGCGTCCCAGTCCGCGCCCTTGGGTGCCATCGGACGGCCTTTCAGATAGGCAAATGTCTTGTCATCCGGCGCGATCAGGCCAGCGCGCGCGCCTGCCTCGATCGACATGTTGGAGACGGTCAGCCGGCCCTCTATCGACATGCTGTCGAAAACTTCGCCGCGATATTCGATGACATGGCCGGTTCCGCCAGCCGTGCCGATCACACCGATGATATGCAGGATCAGATCTTTCGGGCTGATCCCCGGACCAAGCAGGCCCTCCACCCGGATTTCCATGGATTTCGAGCGAGTCAGTTGCAGCGTCTGCGTCGCCAGCACATGCTCGACCTCGCTGGTGCCGATGCCAAAGGCAAGCGCGCCCAAAGCGCCATGCGCCGCGGTGTGGCTGTCGCCGCAGACCATCGTCGTGCCCGGCAGGGTAAAGCCCTGCTCCGGCCCGATGACGTGGACGATGCCCTGATTGATGTCGCTGGCCCCGATATATTTGATTCCGAACGCCGGCGCATTGGCCTCCAATGCTTCCAATTGCGCCGCGCTCTGCGGATCGGCGATCGGGATCTTGTTGCCCTGCGCATCCAGCCGCGCTGTCGTCGGCAGATTATGATCGGGCACCGCCAGCGTCAGATCCGGTCGCCGCACCTTGCGCCCTGCCTTGCGCAACCCTTCGAAAGCCTGCGGACTGGTGACCTCGTGCACCAGATGCCGGTCGATATAGATCAGCGCCGTGCCATCATCCCGCTGGTCCACCACATGGGCATCCCAGATTTTCTCGTAGAGGGTCTTCGGTTGGTTCATAAGCTCCTGACTTCCGATATGGGGTTTCGTTTAGTCAGATCAATCATCGGCGCAAGTCAGAATTGCCTTCAAAACCAATCGAAGTGCGCCTATCTTCCCAGTATGAACCTGTTCGCCATCATCGCCACCATCCTGGCTTCCGTCGTCGCGATGGAATTTATCGCCTGGGGCGCGCATAAATATATCATGCACGGCTTCGGCTGGGCCTGGCACCGCGACCATCACGAACCGCATGATAACAAGCTGGAGAAAAACGACCTCTACGGCATCGTTGGTGCGGTGATGAGCATCTCGATGTTCGCCATCGGCAGTCCGCTTGTCATGGGCGCGGGCGCATGGGAACCGGGCACCTGGGTCGGCCTCGGCATCATGTTCTACGGCATCATCTACACGCTGATCCACGACGGTCTGGTGCATCAGCGCTATTTCAAATATGTGCCGAGAGGCGGCTATGCCAAGCGACTGGTACAGGCGCACAAGCTGCACCATGCAACGATCGGCAAGCATGGCGGGGTCAGCTTCGGCTTCGTCTTCGCCCGCGATCCGGCAAAACTGAAGGCGGAACTGAAGCGGCAGCGCGAAGCCGGCACCGCCATCGTCCGCGACGCCGTCGGCTAAACCGCGCCTTGCCAAAAATCTGCATATTGACGGCTGCCCCCGACTATTTCGAGGATCTCGGCCCGGCGCGCCAGACCTATCGGCGGCTATTGGGCGACGCGATCACGTTCCGCCACTGGACCGACCCCGGCGATCTGAGCGGCTTCGACCTGGTCCTGCCGCTGCTGGTCTGGGGCTATCAGCGGGATTGCGATCGCTGGTTTGCTTTGCTTGATCAGCTGGAACAGCGGCAGATCAAGCTGGCCAACCCGGTGCCGGTGCTGCGCTGGAACAGCGACAAAGCCTATTTGCTGGAACTGGAAAAATCGGGCGTGGCCGTCGTGCCGACCATGATCAGCGCGGCCCTGACGGCGGAGGCGCTTGCGGAGGCCGCACAAACATTCGACACCGATCAACTGGTGATAAAGCCGCCCATCTCCGGCGGAGCCGATGGTACCTACCGCCTGCAAAAGGGCGAGCCACTGCCCGAACGGGTCGCGGGCAAGGAAATGCTGATCCAGCCGTTCCAGCCGGCGATCGCGCAGGAAGGCGAATATTCGCTTTTCTATTTCGGCGGCACGTTCAGCCATGCCATCCTCAAGCGACCGGCAAAAGGCGATTTCCGCGTCCAGGAATTTCTCGGCGGATCGGAAAGCGGCACCGATTGCCCTGAATCAGCGCAGGCTCTGGCGGTGCAGGCGCGGCAATCAGCCGAGCGGATTCTCGCCACCGGAACCTTGCTATATGCCCGCGTCGACATGCTGCGCGACGCCGATGGCCAGTTCCGCCTGATGGAACTGGAACTAATCGAGCCATCGCTGTTTTTCGAACATGCGGCGGATGGTGGGGCGTTGTTCGCGACTTCGGTTGAGACCGCATAAGTTTCAGATTGGTCTTCGCACGCCATCTGGCGAAATCAAATGCAGGGTTTAAGCTGCAGCGGAAGAGCGGAGTTGTGGTTTTGCGAGATACTGTTATCTAATTTGGCATGAGTGGTCTGCTAGACTTTCGCCTTCTGTGGATACTCGGCGCCGCATTCATTGTGTTCGCCGGATTGGGCTTGCTTTCCATAGGTTCAGTCGTTGGGGCGTTGTTCTGGTTAACGGCAGCTGTATTTCAGATTGCGTATAAAGACTGGTTTTTGGTTTTTCTGTATTCTGGAGTTCTATGGGCTCCGATCGGCGTGGGTATGGGCTTCGCGGTAACTATAAAAATCACCAGAGGCATAATGACCAAACCAAAACAAACCGAGAGTGAATTACTTTCTAGCTAGGCCTAGGCAACAACACCGGCCCGCCCAGTTCCACCGTCTTCTGATAGCCCGGCCGCGCCACCAGATCGTCGAAATAGCGTTTGCAATTTGGATAGCGGTCCAGCTGGCCCATCGCCGAGCGCCCCTCGAGCAGATAATGGAGATTGATATCCGCGCCGGTAAACTTGTCCGCGACCAGGAAATCCTTGCCCTCCAGTTCGATCTCGAGATGGTCGAGCAGCTTGGTGACTTCCGCCTGCAGGAAACCGTTGAGCACGTCCGGCAACCCGCCCAGCATCGGCGCGATCCCGGTGATGATGAAGCTCATCCCCATCGTGCCTTCGGCGAAATGCATCCATTCCAGATATTTGGCGCGCTCGGGCTCGCCCGGCGCCACGCCGAGCGCGCCGTCGCTGTGCTGCTCGATCAGATATTCGATGATCGCGCCCGATTCGACCATCACATGTCCATCCACTTCCACCGTCGGCGCCTTGGCCAGCCGGTGCGCATCGGCCAGTTCCGGCGGCGAGCGCCGGGTCACCGGATCGCGGAGATAGGTCACCATCTCATATTCGATCCCGGCCTCTTCGCAGAGCCAGATGATGCGGGACGAACGGGAATAGTCGAGATGGTGCAGCTTGATCATGGGGTTCTCCTTCTTGCAGACCCGTCACCGAATAAGGGCGGGCCCGTCGAACCACGCTTATAGACGAGAAGCGTCCTTCGACAAGCTCAGGACTGACGGCTTACCAATGTGCCCCGGCGAAGGCCGGGGTCCATCTCCTGAATTTTCCGATGGAAGCGCGAGTGAAAACCGAGAAATTGCTCACCGCAAAAGCGATATCACCATTGTGTATGGACTGTCATATCCGAGATGGGCCCGGCCTTCGCCGGGGCACTAGCCAACCCGAAAATCCGCCAGCACCGTCGCCACCGCCGCCATTTCCTCCTCATGGCCGATTTCGCGCTGCGGCTCGGCCAGCGCCTGTCGCTCCCAATCGAGCATCGCGGGATGGGCAAGCAGTCGATCGACCCACGCCCGCCCTGCCACGCCAATATCGAGATCGAACGACCGCACCCGATAGGCCACCGGCGCGTAAAAGGCGTCGACGATGGTGAACCGGTCCCCGGCCAGCCAGGGGCCGCCAAATTCATCCTGCCCCTGCGCGAACAGCTCCCCGATCCGGTCGATATTGCGCTGCAAGCCGGGATCGATCTGATGCAAGCGCGCCCGCACCCCGACATTCATCGGACAGATATTCCTGAGCGGCGCAAAACCACCATGCATTTCCGCTGCCGCGCAACGCGCCCAGGTCCGCGCCTCGCTATCGTCCGGCCAGCAGCCGCCATGCCGCTCCGCCAGATATTCGGCGATTGCCAGCGAATCCCAGATCGTACGGCTACTGCCATCGTCCCGATGGTCCTTCAGGCATGGCACCTGCCCGTTCGGTGCAAATTCCCGGAACCGCTCGTAATTATCCTCTTCAAAATAGACGATCTCGTCGACAAACGGGATCTCCAGCGCCTTCATCAATATCCACGGCCGCAGCGACCAGCTGGAATAGTTGCGATTGGCGGTGATCAGGGTGTACGTCATAATTCTGTTTTCTTTCGCCACTAGGTCTGATCCATAATCTATATCTGCACCATGCTGACAGGAAAATTTGCCGATGACCCTTTCCCGCCGAGATTTCATCCGATCCGCCCAGGCCGTCGGCCTGTTCTACGCCTCCTTCGCGGTCACCGGAGGCGTCCGCGCGCG
>NZ_JBGTDD010000153.1:0-2599 GCF_041748495.1 Parasphingorhabdus sp. | reverse complement strand
TCCCCCCTTTTGCGTTGATCGTCTGCCATTTTGAGCTTCGAATAGAATAGTTTCAAGCGAAACCGCTTACTAATCGAATTTGTAGATCAGCGTGGAATAAAAAAGCAATTTGATCAACGAGCGGGCGGTTGGCACAGGGCGGCCAACCAAAAACAAAGGAACCCTATATGATTGGTAGAAATCTCCCCCAAACCACCCTGAAAACCCGCGTTCGTGACGGATCGGTTGATGGCGAAAACCCGTTTCGCTGGCAGGATGTAAACACCAAGGACCTGTTCGCTGGCAAGCGCATCGCGGTCTTTTCGCTGCCGGGTGCCTTCACCCCAACCTGTTCAAACGAACAATGCCCCGCTTTCGAACGGCTGTATGACGAGTTCAAGGCGCGCGGCGTGGACGAGGTTTACTGTATTTCGGTCAATGACGCCTTCGTGATGTACCAGTGGGGCAAGTCCCTCGGTCTGGAAAAGATCAAGCTGCTTCCCGATGGATCGGGTGATTTCACCCGCCGGATGGGCATGCTGATCAAGAAAAACCATCTTGGCTTTGGCGATCGCAGCTGGCGCTATTCGATGATCGCCGACGACGGTGTGGTCAGTGCCTGGTTTGAAGAGCCGGGTATCAATGATGATGGCGTCGACAATGATCCCTATATCGAATCGACCCCGGAAAAGCTGCTGAACTGGCTCGACCATAATGAAGCGGCTCGCAAGGCGGCTTAAGCCAGATCGATTTTCAAATTGTGAACCGCGAGCAAGAAATTGCTCGCGGTTTTTTATTGTGCCAGAGACTGGTGTCATGGAGCGTCTCAACAAACCGATCATCATGACGGCGCAGATGGGCAGGGCGGAACATGCCTGGGCGGACGGTCTGCGCCGGCGATATTTTCCGCCGGAACGCAATCTGATCGGCGCCCATATCACGCTGTTTCACCACCTGCCACCTCAGGCGCTGGACGAAATCAGGTCGGCGGTCATCGCCATGACCAGCGATTGGCCGAAACCCGAGGCGATATTGTCGGGCTTGATCCACCTGGGACGCGGCGTCGCCTATCAGTTGCATGCGCCGGATCTGCTGGCGATGCGGATGGAACTGGCCGACCGGTTCGCCGGATTGCTGATCGCGCAGGATCAGCAGGTCCCGAGGCTGCATATCACCGTCCAGAACAAGGTGGTTCCGGCAGCGGCGAAGCGTCTTTATGACGAGCTTTCAGCCGATTTTGAACCGCACCCTTTCACAATTCACGGAATCGGCTTGCATTATTATATGGATGGGCCGTGGCAGGATATCGGCGCATGGCCGTTCCGAGGACGCTAGCGGACGCCGACTTCCTTGATCGGGATATCGGTGTTGACCAGTTCGTCCTTGTCGAGATTCAGTCCTTCGACAACGGCTTTGCGGCCCTGCACATAATCCTTGGTGGCGTTGACGCAATCCAGCGCCACGACCTTGCCGTCGCGATAATATATGACCGAAAAGGAGCGGGCAGCCGGATCGCCGCGAACGACATAGCTGTCATGACCGGTCGAGAGTCCGACGGTCTGCAATTTCAGATCATATTGGTTCGACCAGAACCAGGGCATGGCATCATATTCGGCTTCCTCGCCCAATATGTCGAGCGCCGCCACCTTCGCCTGGTCATTGGCGTTCTGGACCGATTCCAGCCGGATCATGGCCCCGTCGGCAAAGGCGTTGCTGTGCGCGGCACAGTCGCCGATGGCATAGACATCTTCGAGGCTGGTGCGGCAATGCTGGTCGACGTCGACGCCATTGCCGGTGGCTGCGCCGGCTGCCACCAGCGGACCGGTTTCGGGGATGATGCCGATGCCGACCACGAACATGTCCGCTTCCAGACGGCGGCCGTCGCCGAGCATAACGGCGGTCGCGATGCCATCATCACCGGTTTCAAAGCCGGCGACGGTTGCTTCCAGCTCGATGGTGACGCCATGACTGCGATGTTCGGCTTCGAAAAACCGGGACAGCGCCTCGCCGGCGACGCGGGACAGCACCCGGTCAAGCGACTCGACGACGGTGATCTGCTTGCCCAATTTGGTCAGCACCGCGGCTGCCTCCAGGCCGATATAGCCGCCGCCGACAACAACCACTTTTTCCACCGTCGGCAGGGCCGCCATGATCTTGTCGACATCGGCGCGGGATCGGACAGCATGGATGTTGCGCGCCTGACTGCCCGGACAATCGAGCATGCGCGGAGAACCGCCGGTTGCCCAGATCAGCTTGTCATAGGAAATTTCATCATCCGATGCCAGGGTCACGGTCTTGGCGATCGGATCGAGTTTCGATACCCTGCGGCCGGTGAGCAGATCAATCTCGCGTTCGGCCCAGAAGCTCTCGGGGCGCAGCAAAATCCGCTCAAATGGCTTTTCTCCGGCAAGATATTCCTTCGACAGCGGTGGCCGTTCATATGGCGGATATTTCTCGTTGCCGATCAGGCCGATGGAGCCTGCAAATTTCTTCTGACGCAACGCAATGGCGGCCTGTGCGCCTGCGTGGCCAGCGCCAACAATCAATATGTCATAAAATGCGTTCATATCTGCCCCTTGATGCCCGACGTCGGCTCGGAAAGCGCTGTTAGCGCGGATCG
>NZ_JBGTDD010000152.1:0-20193 GCF_041748495.1 Parasphingorhabdus sp. | reverse complement strand
AACTAGCGGGCCAATCAAAGGAAGTCAGGAAGATTTCCTGGCTAACGTTGCCGCAGACAGAATATTCTTCGATACTGATCGCAGCAACGTGGACAGCGAAGATCAGGCTATCTTGCAGAGCCAAGCCGTCTGGCTTCGAGCTAATCCAAGCGTCAGAATTCGGATTGAGGGGCATGCCGATGAACGCGGAACGCGCGAATATAATCTTGCCCTTGGTGAACGCCGTGCGAACGCGGCCAAGAACTATCTTTCTACAATGGGTGTCGAAGTATCGAGAATAACCGTCGTCAGTTTCGGGAAGGAGCGTCCTGATGCACTGGGTTCCGATGAGGGTGCATGGGCCCAAAATCGCCGGGCTGTGACTGTTACCGTTCGGTAGCTGGCAAAGGATTTCGGTTCGGATAGATTTCGGGGGCCCCTTCGTGGGGAAGTCGTTCAGCTACACCGATGCTAACGGCGCACGGCTTGCCATTGATCTCTGCCATCGGGATATTTCTGACCGTCTCGCATATCCTTTCAGCCAGGAGCTTAGCGTTGGCAATGCCAGTGCCCGGAAGTGCGACGACGAACTCTTCTGCGCCGTAGCGCCCAAGAATATCTGACTGTGTCAGCTTACCGGAAACGGTTTCTGAAAAATGTCTCCGAACCTCATCGCCGACAGAACGGCCAAATTGATCGATATCCAGAATGAGAAATGAAATCGGATGGCTCTAAGGTTTCTAGGATTGCTCATCCAAGATACCTTCAGTTTCAGAGACCTAAGGTCAAAGCCCTGTCGTCTGTCTTGCACTGACAATCCAGCTTTTCGTTTAGTAATCGTTGCCATTTTCTCGCCCGTTGTGACAAATGTGTTCACAGCGACAAAAGGGCGTCTTTTGGTCCTCGGATTGACGTCAATCGCCCCGGTTAGAACCATCATATTTCGTTGGTTTTCTAAGGCTTCTGAGAAAATGGTCGAGAAGAGAGGATTCGAACCTCCGGCCCCTGCGTCCCGAACGCAGTACTCTACCAGGCTGAGCTACTTCCCGATCTCTACGCCGTTCCAAGCGCAACAGATGTGCTGATCGACTTATATGCCAGAAGGGATTGCCGTTCAAGGCATTGGTCGCCAGTAAAGCCGGCAAGACTTTCGCAAGAGCGGAGAGAATCTGAACCGAAATGGAACAGGCTGGTTGAGCAAATCTGCGGAGAGGTCTACCATTGCCCAACAGGTTCAATTGGAGAATGATCGCTTGATTCCCGGACAGCATTATGAGCAGCAATATCTTGACGTGATGCGGCAAATCTGGATCCATGGGGATGAGCGCATTGATCGGACGGGTGTGGGTACACGCGCTATTTTCGGCGTGACGATGCGCTTTGATCTCGGCGATGATGCCATTCCGCTGCTCACCACCAAACGAATATTCTGGAAAACGGCGGCGCGGGAAATGCTCTGGTTCCTGACTGGCGATACCAATATCCGCGAATTGGTGAAACAGAAGGTGCATATCTGGACCGACTGGCCGCTCGACAAATATCGCCGGGAAACCGGCGAAGACATTGACCGTGATAGTTTCGAAAAGCGGATCATCGAGGATGAAACTTTCGCAGAGAGATGGGGCGATCTTGGCCCGGTTTACGGCAAGCAATGGGTCGACTGGCCCCGATATACGCCGGCTGGCGAGGGGCTTTTCCGCCGCGAGGAAAAGGGTATCAACCAGATAGAGGCGCTGATCGACGGGATCCGTAATAATCCCGGTTCCAGGCGGCATATCTTTACCGGCTGGAATGTCGCTGAGCTGGACCAGATGGCCTTGCCGCCTTGCCACAAGACCTATCAATTTTATGTGTCCAATGGGAAATTGTCGGGATTGCTCTATCAACGCAGTTGTGATCTCGGGCTCGGCTTTGCATTCAATGTCTTTTCGGCCGCCTTGCTTGTTCGGATGATTGCGCAGCAATGCGGTTTAGAGCCAGGGGAGCTGGTTTGGAACGGCGGCGATGTGCATTTATATCTCAATCATGCCGAATTGGTGAAGGAACAGATCGATCGTGAACCAAACGGGGCGCCGAAGCTGAAGATTCTGCGCAAGCCTGAATCGATTTTCGATTATGAAATCGGCGATTTCGAGGTGCAGGATTATGCGCCTCAATCCCATATTGTCGCCCCGGTAGCCGTTTGATCCCTGAAAAGGGCAGGGTGATTGACCTAAATCGGGTTTTATAATATTGTAACAGCTTGTTGAACTAATATTGCAGCGCAACAATCGCGCGATTCTTGCTGGAGGGGCCTGATGGCTGCTAAAAAAACAAAGACCAATCGGCCGCCGCTTACCCTGCACGTGCCCGAACCAAAATTCCGGCCGGGCGACACTGTCGATTATAGCGATTTAGACATTCCCGCTGCGGGTGCACAGGCGAGGCCCGACACAAATGCGGCTCCGGATCAGATGCGGGACCTCGCCTATGACATGATCCGCGTTCTAGATGATGATCATCAGGCGGTAGGGCCGTGGGACCCCAAGCTCGACGACGATACACTGCTTAAAATGCTCCGCACGATGGCGCAGGTCAGGGCCTTCGACGACCGTCTTCATCGCCAGCAACGACAGGGCAAGACGAGCTTTTACATGAAATGCACCGGGGAAGAGGCGACGTCGGTGGCGGCGGCGATGGCCTTGCACAGCGATGACATGTGTTTTCCCAGCTATCGTCAGCAGGGCATATTGTTCGTGCGCGGCTATCCGATGACGGAGATGGTCAACCAGATTTTCTCGAACAAGGCGGACAAGCTCAAGGGCCGTCAGCTGCCGATCATGTACAGCTCACGCGAACTGAATTTTTTCACCGTTTCCGGCAATCTGACCACGCAATATCCGCAGGCGGTTGGCTGGGCCATGGCCAGTGCGGTCAAGGGAGACAGCCGTATCGCGGCGGCATGGTGCGGCGAAGGCTCGACGGCCGAGGGGGACTTTCACGCTGCCATGACCTTTGCTGCGGTTTATAATGCCCCGGTCATTTTGAACGTTGTGAACAACCAGTGGGCGATTTCCTCCTTTTCGGGTTTTGCGGGTGCGGAGCGTACGACATTTGCCGCCCGCGGTGTCGGATATGGGATCGCTGCCTTGCGGGTGGACGGCAATGATCCGCTGGCTGTCTTTGCCGCCACGCAATGGGCAGCAGAGCGGGCGCGGACCAATCAGGGGCCTACGATCATCGAGCATTTTACCTATCGTGCCGAAGCGCATAGCACTTCGGATGATCCCACCGCCTATCGAAGCGCCCAGGAACGGGAAGAATGGCCGCTGGGTGATCCGATCATGCGGCTCAAACGCCATCTGATTCATCGCGGCGTGTGGAGTGGCGAACAGCAGGAGAGGCTCGATCAGCAATGTCTGGACGCGGTCAAGGCGGCGGTTACCGAAGCGGCCAAGAACGGCATATTGGGCCATGGACTGCATCAGCCGTTTGAAACCATGTTTCAGGATGTATTTGAAGAAATGCCCTGGCATCTCAAGGAACAGGCGGCGCAGGCGAACAGGGAACGGGAAATCAAATGGCCGTCATGAACATGATAGAGGCCATCAACAACGGTCTTGAGACGATGATGCGGCACGATGAAAATGTCGTGATCATGGGCGAAGATGTCGGCTATTTTGGCGGCGTTTTCCGGGCGACAGCGGGCTTGCAGGAAAAATTTGGCAAGACCCGCTGTTTTGATACACCGATCTCCGAATGCGGGATCATCGGCGCGGCGGTGGGCATGTGCGCCTATGGCCTGCGACCGGTGCCGGAAATACAGTTTGCCGACTATATTTACCCGGGAATGGACCAGCTGATTTCGGAAGCGGCGCGCCTGCGCTATCGCTCGGCAGGCGAATTTACCGCGCCGATGACAGTGCGCTCGCCGGTGGGCGGCGGCATATTTGGCGGACAGACCCACAGCCAGTCGCCCGAAGCCATGTTCACCCATGTTTCAGGTTTGAAAACGGTGATACCGTCAACGCCCTATGACGCGAAGGGACTGCTGATCGCTGCGATCGAAGACAATGATCCGGTGCTCTTTCTCGAACCCAAGCGGATTTATAACGGGCCGTTTACCGGCTATTATGACAATGCGGTTTCGCCCTGGTCGAAATTTCCTGAAGCCGAAGTACCGGAAGGCCATTACACGGTTCCGCTGGGCAAAGCCAAGATCGTGCGCGAAGGCGATGCGGTGACGGTTCTGGCTTATGGGACAATGGTCCATGTCGCCAAGGCGGTGGTCGAGGAACATGGCATTGATGCCGAGGTGATCGACCTGCGGACGCTGGTGCCGGTGGATATCGAAACGATCGAGGAGTCGGTCAAGAAAACCGGGCGTTGCATGATCGTGCACGAAGCAACGCGGACCAGTGGCTTTGGCGCCGAGCTATCGGCTCTGGTTCAGGAACGCTGTTTCTATCATCTGGAGGCGCCAATCGAACGGGTGACCGGATTTGACACGCCTTATCCGCACAGTCTGGAATGGGCCTATTTTCCGGGACCGGTGCGGATTGGTGAAGCGCTGGAGAAAATTGTCGGGGATTTGAAATCATGAGCAAATATCTATTCAATCTGCCTGACATTGGCGAGGGGATTGCCGAGGCGGAAATCGTCAAGTGGCATATCAAAGTTGGCGATGTTGTCGCGGAGGATGATCAGCTGGCGGATGTGATGACCGACAAGGCGACGGTCGAAATGGAGGCACCGGTTTCGGGCAAGATTACCGCGATTGCCGGAGAAGAAGGCGACATCATCGCGATCGGATCGATGCTGGTCGAGATCGAGGTCGAGGGGGATGTCGATCTGGATGAACTGGAAGAACTGGAAGCGTCCGACCCATCGGACCAATCCGGTGAAGAAGCCAGAAGCTCTGATAAAAATATCCTTCAAGATGCTGAAATAGAAGATAAATCTATCAAGCAGCCCGAAGGCTCAACCGCTCAGGAAGCGTCTGCGGCGACCGCTGACGCGACCGATGACAAGCCCTCGGACAAGCGCGCGCCGAAGCCGCTTGCTACGCCGGCGGTGCGCCAGCGGGCGCGCGAACTGGGGGTGGACCTGAGCGAAGTGAAGGCCCAGGGCGAGCATATCCGGCACAGCGATCTTGACGCTTATCTGAACTACGGATCGGGACAAGGCTATCGGCCGTCCGGCGCCTCCCGCAAGCGCGAGGACGAGACCATCAAGGTGATCGGCATGCGCCGCAAGATCGCCCAGAATATGGCGGAATCCAAGCGTAATATCCCGCATTTTTCCTATGTCGAGGAGATCGACATGACCGAAGTGGAGGACATGCGCGCCGATCTCAACGCCAATCGCGGCGAGCGGCCGAAGTTGACGCTTCTGCCGCTGATGGTTGTCGCGATCTGCAAGGCGCTCCCGGAATTTCCGATGCTGAACGCCCGCTATGACGACGAAGCCGGTGTGGTGACGCGGCATGGTGCGGTTCATCTCGGCCTGGCCACGCAAACCGATCAGGGGCTGATGGTGCCGGTTTTGCGCAACGCACAGGATATGAACATCTGGCAGCTGGCGATCGAAATCGGCCGACTGGCGAGCTCTGCCCGCGATGGTACGGCGAAAGCTGCGGAATTGTCGGGATCGACGCTGACGCTGACGTCGCTGGGCCCCTTGGGCGGGATCGCGACGACGCCGGTGATCAACCGGCCGGAAGTGGCGATCATCGGCCCGAACAAGATTGTTGAGCGCCCGATGATCATCGATGGCGAAATTCATGCGCGCAAGCTCATGAATCTGTCGATCTCCTGCGATCACCGGGTGGTCGACGGCTATGACGCCGCCAGCTATGTTCAGGCGCTCAAGCATTTTCTCGAAACGCCGGTGTTGTTGTTCGCCGACTGAGGCGCCGAAGGTTTCTGGACTGGTTCGGGTTGGCTAGTTGCCGTTAGCCCTGAGCTTGTCGAAGGGCGCTTCTCGACCGAGAGGCGTGGTTCGACAAGCTCACCACTAACGGAAGCTCGCTGCACGACTAACGGTATTGCGTGGGCTGGTCGCTCAAAGCCCCAGGCTTCCCAGTGTCTGCTGGTCGAATTTGAGGCGGAAGGTGATGAACGGTCCGTCCCGGGTGTAGCGGCTTTCTTCGAAGTCGCGGTCGGCAAAGCCGACGACATTGTAGCCGAGCGAGATATAGCCGTTCTTGAACGGGGTGATGCCAACGGTCGGACCGCCGCTATAGGCGATCGTGTCAAATCCATCGCCGAGGCGAGCGGTCGCCTGTGCACCGACGTCAATTGTGTCGGACAGATCGAACTTGACGTCCGCGCCGACGACATTGCTCCAGCCATCGACATCATCTTCGCCGAACCGGTCGAAAACATAACGGCTGCCCCAGAAGAGGCTATATTCGCCGGCTTCGGTGAAAATGCCGCCATCCGCGTCAATCGGCGTGTAATTGACGCTCAAGCTGTTGATGATCCGCCGCGAGGTTACATCGCCATTGACGAGCAAGGGCGCGCCGCCGATCGGGCCGGAGGTTCCGGCGACGGCGTTGCGCACGCGATCTTCCCGGAATTCCAGCTTTTGCAGCCAGGACCATTGGCTGTCTGCCGGACGATGGGCCCAGCTGGCTTCGGTTTCGATCACGCGAGTGCTTACGCCACTCTGATCCTCGGCAATGAAAATATTGGCCAGCGCCCCGAGTGCGCTGCCTTCGCCAATCTGCTTGAGCAGGGCTGTCGTGACGCCATAGCGGGTGCTGATGTCGCCATCGCGATATTCCGCTCGGCCCGTCCAGCTCCAGTCGGCGTTGCGATAGGTGGCGCCGGCGGTGACCGCGATAAAATCTTCGGTCAGCGTTCCGGCATTACCCAGAAATCCGCCGGAGGCGACCGGTTGCTGGTCATTGACGACATCGCTGCGATCGAATCCGCCGAGGGTTTCATTGCCATCGAGCGAGAAATCTACGGTCCATTTGTCCCCGATCGGGATGCTCTGGGTCAGGCCATAAGCGGCAAAAGTGCGCGGACCATATTCGGTGATTTCCTGCTGGTTCATGCTGCTGACGATGCGTGCGCCGGTCCACGGGCTGACGTCAACGCCAATCCTTGCGGTGCGGGCATCGATATTCTCGCCATCGGCAATCTCGTAGGTGCCGATGATCTTGATATCGCTGGTCACGGCATAGCGCGCGGTGAAGCTGTGCCGGGCGGGGAAGTCGATGCTTTCGTCCTGGCCGCCCAGCGCGAATTCGGTTTGCGCATCCAGTTCCAGCTTGCCGTCGAACAGGCGCTGGGTGGCGCCGAGCCGGGCCAGGGTCGACTGGTTCACGGTGCCGTCCGACAGCCGGTCATGGGCGTAGACCATACCGGCCCGAAAAGACGTGCCGTCCGTGCGATATTCCAGTTCGGCGTTACCCGCCCGGCGACGCGCATCGGATGTCAGGAAATTTTCCTGATAGCTGGTGACCGCCAGCGAGAGATTGTCCCGGATCCTGATCCGGCCATCAATGCCGAATTTGCGGGTTCCGCTTTCCGCTGCATTGAGCTGACCCAGACCATAGCCGGATGCCTGTCGCCGGACATAGGCAAGAATGTCGAATTTCGATCCATGATGCTCTGCTTCCACCAGCCAGGCGGTCGCGGTCTGGCCGGTCCCTGTTGCGGCGACCGTTTTGGCTTCATTGTCGGTCAGGGCGAGCTCGGCCCGGAATTCGGTTTTGATATCCGGCCGATAGCGAATGTCGACACCAAGCAGATCGGTTTTCACGCTTTCATTTTCATCATGCACGGCGGTCGCACCGATTTTCAGCTTTTCATTGGCGGTTTGATAGGTGGCGCGGCCACCGGCGTTCAGATTGCGATCGCCGACACCCAGGACTTCATATTCGGCGATGATGAACTGGGGATCGAGCCCGCTGCCGCGGCTCAGAACCGGTTCGCGGAACCGCAGCGTGCCGGCAAGATAGTCGATGTCATAATCGATGTGCCGGGTCAGCTCGCGCCGTTCGACAATCCGGTCGGAACGGAAGCGATCCCGGGTTTCCAGCGCAATCCGTTCGCTATTGGCCAGAATGTCGCGGGTTGCGAGCGCATAAGGGCCGGACAGGCCATTGCCCTGGATTTCGTCGCGGCGGAACCGATTGGGCGAATCTGCAGCAAAGGCGTTGAGATGCACCTGATCGCTGCGATATTCGGCCTTGATGCCGTTGAAAGCCCGCTGGTAGCGAGCGAGTTCGGGCTCGTCGATTCCGGTCTCATAATCACCGAACAGCGCATAAAATTGCGGTCGTTCCAGCTTGAGATAGAGGCGGCGCACCGACGCGGCATCATAGCGTTGTTCGCTGCGGTCGGCGTAGACCGTGTAATAGCGGCGTGGATCGATGACCCCCTGAAAACGGGTCTCGTCTTCCTGCTTGTCGCTGTCATAGGACAGGGTCATCAGCCATTTGCCGGTCACGCGGCCCTTGGCATAGAGCGCGATGCGGCCGTCGACGTTGATATTGTCCTCCTCTTCAACCAGATCCTCCAGCCGCTCGTCGAGCGTGTTGAAGCCCAGCGTACCGGCGGCAAAGCCGACCACCGTCCAGGGGCGGTCGCCGGGATCGAGCCAGGTAGAAATGCGCTGGGTCCGTCCAACTTCGCCATCGCGGAACGGGAAGGAAATGCTGAGCGAACCGGAGGCCGTGGTCGGCGCCAGTTCGATATAGGCAATGCCTTCTTCGCCCTCGATCCGCCAAACCGGCGCGCCCCGTTCGAGACCGGCGAGCTGGTTGGCCTGCTGGGCGTCCATTTCGACGGCCGGTGCATATGGAGCCGGAACGGTAAAGTCGCCGACCATCCCGTGTCGCACGGGTTTGCCGTCCCGGTCGGTCAGCCGGACGGCAATGACCGGGCGGGTGACACCATCGGCGACGAGAATGGAGCGGTCCTTGAGCAGTTCCGCGTGCAGCGGGCTGCCGGCATGATGGACTTTGCGTTGCAGTTGCTGGACCAGTGCGCCGTCACGATCGATCACGCGCGCGACCAGGATATTGTTGCGGTCCCCGATCTCGATGCCGCGCCAGGTGCTGACCCGGATTTTGCCGTCCGCACTTTTCCGGGTGCCGTCAAAGGCAAGGGGATTGACCGGCTTGCCGTTGACCGAAAGTTCGACCGTCTGGCCGGCGTGGTGCTTGATGGCGACGCGCAGCGCCTTCACGCGCGGATTATGGTCTTCCGCCGGGAAGAGCCAGGCGATACCCGGCTGTTCGCCGGTCACCCAATCCTGGTCGGCACCAGCGGCCTCCGGATCGGACAGGACTTGCGGCTTCTGATAGGTTGCAGACGTCGTCATTTCTCGTGGCGCCACTGTTCTGGCCCGGAAATCGGCGCGTTTCAGCGCGCCGCCGCGGCCTTCGACAAAGCGGGAAATATCACTGCCGGCGCTGCGCGTATTCTGCCCGCAATCGACCGGGGCCAGATCGGCAGGGAAGCTGGAGGGGTCGACCTGGACCACATGCAGGCCGGGACGCAGCCCTTCGAAATGATAGCGACCGTCGCTGTCGGTGACGGTATAGGTCCCGTCCTGCAGCATCACCCGGATATTGCCAATTCCGCGGGCCTGCCGCGGATCGATCGAGCAGCCGCCATCGGTGATCCGGCCGACCAGGGTGAATCGTTCCGAAATTCCATCGCGTTCGATGCGGACCAAGGCGTCGACGGTCGGGCTGCTGGTGCCGCGGTCATCGAGGGCCGAGGCAAGATTCAGCGCGTCACCCGGCTGCGCGTCCTGACGCACTTCCGCAATATAGGTCAGCAGAGCGCTGGCGGACGGGGGCAGGGGCGGGGCCGCAACGGTGAAATCCCGTCCATTGGCATTGATGGTGGGGGTGATCAGGTCGCCATTGTAGCGTACCGTGCCGGCTTTCAGGCGCATCGCTGCGGGTAATTGATCGGAGATCGTGATCTGGCCGGTGGTGCGGGTCGGATCGGCATTGCGCAGGCTTATCCGATATTGAATCGCGTCGCCGGGCGCCGCCTGTCCGGTGGATGCCGTCTTGGTGATGGCGAGCGGGGCTCCTGGCCGGTCCAGCGGTACGTCGACCCGAACCGGTGCCGGATCGTCGAGGATGATGATACCGCCATAGGAGCCGTCGACGATCGTGAACGGCAGGCCATCGGTCCGCCGCAGACCGGTGAGTTGGTCCGGCGTGGCGGCCGAGGCAAAGCGATAGGGTGCCGGGGGTTCGACACGCAACCGGTAGCTGCCCTGGCGCGCGAACGGGAAGCGATAGAATCCCTGGGAAAATTCATAGACGGTTCCGCTGCTGTCGGTGACGGTGCTGCCGGTGATGATCGAATTCGGGAAGGCGGAAACGCCGTCTTCGCCGAAGACATCGGCCGGTTGCCCGGTGGACATGTCGATCAGGGTGACGCGGGTCCCGGATATCGCCGTGCCATCGCCGCTGTCGAAGGTTTCGCCGAACGGATCGATCAATATTCCCAGTTTGACCCGGCCCAGCGGCTGTCCGGCACTTTCATCGATGATGACGTCCAGCGTGTCGCCGGGATTGACCGACAGTCGGCAGTCTCCCTGTACCGGATTGGGCGGGATGGCGGCGGTGTTGATCATGCCGACGAACCGGCCGGTATCGGGACCGGTTTCGGAAATGGTGATTACTTCCCGGTCTGCGGCTGCGGTCGAGACAATGATATCGAAACTGTCGACTTTCGCGGCGTCGAGGTTTCGGTCCGGGGCAAGGATCGAGATGATGAAGGGCGCACCGGCGCGGATCTTGTCTGTCGGGATCAGGGACGCCGGACTGGTCGGGGTGCCGACGAAGACACCGTGCAATTCGACCGGTACCGGGCCGGACAGGCCGTTGCAGATCGTGCCGGGAAGCGGCACCTGTTCGCCATGCGGCGGCTTGCCAAACTGGTATGTGGTGATTTCAGGCGGGTTGGCCGGAGCCGCAACCACCTGGATGTCGATGCGATTGGACGATTTCTGTAACCGGCGGCTGCCCAGATCCCATTCGGCCTGGGCAATATTGGAGATGAGCGGCAGATTGTGCGGTTGATTGATGGCAAAATCCGGCGCGTGCGGCTGCTCCTCGGCAAACGCGGGTTTCGCGAGAACCGGAGCGGCAGGCGCGGTGAGCGCGCACGCGGCAAGGGACAGGCCGAATGGCCTGAAAAAATTGGTGAGAAAACCCACTGCTAAAGCCGGAAGGGTGCGGCAAACCGGCTGAATGCCGGTTTGCCGCCAGATCCCAGGGCGCCTAGTCTACGGTTACGCGGAAAATGAGCGTTTCGGTCGCGCCCGAGGCCACGGTCCCGAGATTGCCCGATACGACGCCCGCTGCCTGAGCACCGGTGCCGCTGCCATCTGCGTTACAGACGGAACCGTTGACGGTTCCCTCGGTGACCACGCCGATCACCGCCGGAACGGTGGCCGGGCCGCTGGCCAAGCTGCTGTAATAGACCAGATTGGCCGGTATCGTGTCCGAAATGGCCACGCCGGTCGCTTCTGCGCCACCGGAAGCATTGGCGACGGCGATGCAATATTCGACAATCGCGCCGGGAATGGCTTTCGGGTTGGTGCTGCCGTTGACCGGATCCCACAGGACGGTGCTGGTCTTGGTGACCGTGATGTCAGCCGCGGAGACTTCATATGTGTCCGTCGCACTGTGATAGCCGTCGCCAGCGCCATCGGCGGCGCCGCTGCCGGCGGCATCGGCAAACACGTTCTGAACCAGGGTTGGATCATCCGCATCGCCCGAATCGTCGGCAAAGGCCGTGCCTTGGACGTCGATACCGGTTGCGGGAAGGCCCGCACCGCCATGCGCGGCCGCCTGGCCGATCAGGATGATATCCGCCAGGGCACCGGTGGCGACACCGTTGGGGATGTCGGCGACCGCGTGAATGGTCACGCTTTCGTCTTCCGCCAGGTTATCGATGAAGGTGATCTCCGTGTCCCCGGCATCAAAAACGCCGGCGGTGGTGCCATTGTCGAGATAATAGGTGATCGTGCCGGTCACGTCGAAATCGTCGGTGCCCGGCTGCTCGGACGTCAGCAGCACGTCGATCGTGTCGTTGGTCTGGTTGCTGACCGTGTAGGTCACCGCCTGCTGGGTCGCATTGGGTGCAACCGAACTGTTGACGGCATCGCTCTTGGCAACGACAAGATTCACTTTGCGGTCAACGACGAACATGTCGCTGTCGGTTTCCGCTGTCTGGGCGGTTCCCCCCACATTATAGGCTACGCTAACGCTGTTGGTAATGCTCGTGCCGGCATCAGTGCCCAGATCTGCAGCGAACGCCGGGGTGAACCCGAGCGCCGCTACAGAAATGGTACTTGTGGCAACGAGAAGTTTCAGTTTACTGGTCATAACTGTCTCCTGTTTCACTTATCTGGATCGCCAAACCCCGCGGCGATCCGGTACGGTTGCGGTCACTTCACAGTGCCGCGGAAAACCAATTTCCCTCCCGAACCCGCGGAAAGGGAACGATTAAATTTCCATTTCACATGGGTTACATCGGTCATCAGAGCGGGACGGAGTTCGCCATTTCCGCTCGGATAGGTGAGGGTGGAGAGTGGTCCCCAAGTCTTGCCTCCGTCTACGGAGACAATTTCAGTGCCATCGGACGTTCCGTTGAACGCCACCGCTCTGGGAAGCGGATTGGTGACAGAGAAATCGGTGGCCGGCGCGCGGCCGACATTCTTGTAATTGACGACGAACACGAGATTGTCGCCGGGGGTGACGGTCTTCGGCTGTTCGAGCACGAGAGCGGTGGTGCCGTTCGGCCTGGCGACCTTGCGTTCGACGAACACGTTGCTCGACAGGCTGACATTATTGGCGGCCAGAGCGGCGCCTGGCAGGATCAGCGCTGTCGCGAGAAATATTGCTTTTATCATGTTGTTTTGCCCCGGTAAAATCTAGTCGATGGTGACTTGGAAGGTGATCGTGCGGCTCTGTCCGCCTGGCAATGTGCCCAAGGCCACGGCGATCGCGCCGCTGTCGAAGGAGCCGGCATCGCCGTCGTCCCCGGCATCGCCCAGCGCTGCGCCTTCGAGCGTGATGCTGCCTGATTTATAGGTGGTGTCGGCGGGGATATCGTCGCGGATCGCCAGATTGGTCAGGTCAGCAGTACCGACGGTGGTCGCGACCAGCTGATAAACGATGACGGCACCCGGTACCGCCTCGGAGCCGCCGAACGGATCGATGATGGTGGCGCTTTTGACCAGAGTGACATCCGAGGCGCGGACCACGAAAAAGCCGCTGGCTGCGGAATCGGCGCCGGTGGACCCGACGACCGCATCGCCGCCGCCATCGCCCTGACCGGCGAACAATGTCCCGGGCGTGCCGCTGCCGGTCGTGGCGGCGGCGGCAAGTTCGATTTCGGCGCGGTCGGCATCATTGGCCGAAGCGGGGATGGTGGAAAGGATGAAGACCGTGACGCTTTCATCGGGCGCGAGCAGCGGATCGTTGCTGCCGGTCGTGTAGATGGTGTCGACGCCGGGATCATAGACGCCGTTGCCGTTGCTATCGAGGATGATCTGTTCAAGGCTGGTGTCAAATTCATCGCCGGGTCTGGCGGTATCCGCGGTCAGTGCGAAGGCTTCGGAACCGTTGCCGCTGTTGGTGACCTTATAGGTCATCACCTGCGCGGTCGATCCGGGAGTCGAGGTGACATCGCCCGGATCGCTGGAAACGACCGTGACGTTGAGCAGTTCGTCGACCTTGATGGTGACGGTGTTCGAATCGATCGTGACCGGTGAGCCGCCGCCCGGTGCGTCATAGCTGGCCTGGGCAATGTTGACGATATCGGTACCGGCGACCGTGCCCGCAGCGAGAACGGCGGACGATCCCATGAAAAGCGTCGCGGCACTGACTGCCAGCGCCAGACGGCGGCTGACGGCAATTGTGGTCCGCAAAGCCGACCGGCGTCCAAAATCCTGTGTGTGTAACTGTTCCATGCCGGTCCTATGACAAAGAAAGCAAAATATTTGGTAAACGAGAAATAAATGATAATATGCGGATACTACCGACCGGATCGCTGGAAATGCGCCAGTTGCCAGGGCTTGTTAAGCAAAGCTTGGGTGTTGCTTAACCCGGCATTTACCATGATATTGCGTTATATTTACCAATTCTGGCAATCTTCGGATGGTCTGGGGGAAGGCGAGGCCCATGGCCGGTGCCATGATCGGGAGGGAGGGCAAATCCGGGTCGGTCGAGCCCCGGTCTCAAATATGTAGAATAATCGAAAGAGTGTAGTTGACAGAAATGCGGAGCTCTTCTACTTGCGCTGCTTCACCGCCCAATGCAGGCGCATGTGCGGGTGTAGCTCAGTTGGTTAGAGCGCCGGCCTGTCACGCCGGAGGTCGCGAGTTCAAGTCTCGTCACTCGCGCCATTTCCCCAAAAAGGGGGGAATGGCGGTTCAGGATCGGAATTTTCCGGTATTCATCCATATCAGCAGCGGCTTGAGCGGAAATATCCAGGCAATGCCGGCAAATATGTAGATTGGCAATTGCAGCCAGAAGTTCAGCGCGCTGAGCCAGTCGAGCAGGCTGAGCACTATTCCGCACCACAGCAGAATCACTGCCAGAATCAAAATCATGCCAAAGGGTTGACGCCAATTGGGGCTGTCAGGTGGATTATGCGGCGGTTTCGAATTCGGATCTGCGGTCATGGCGTCATTCCAACTCTCTGAATTATTTCGGATTCTGTCACGATCATGTCGAGCGGCATATCATGGGCTGCAACCGGGATCGCATCGGCCTCCTGCACCGACCAGGCCAGCCCTATGCGGGTTGCCTGCGGAAATGCGGCAAAACTTCGGTCATAATGGCCGCCCCCCTGACCGAGACGGTGCATCGATCGGTCGAAAGCGATCATCGGTGCAATGATCAGGTCCGGCGTTACGGACGGGCAATCCATGCCGGGTTCGGCAATATTGCGGAAACCGGCTTCGAGCAGATCGAGATTGTCGATCCTGCGAAATTCCAGCGGGGTATTGCCGATACATGCCGGGAATGCCATGGTTTTGCCTGTTTCAGCGAGATATTCGGCCAGATTGGCAGTCGGGGCTTCTGATCCGGTTGCACTATATAGCGCAACAATGTCGCTCTGCTCGATCAGCTTTGCCAGGGGAGTCGGCGGCCGCCGGAAAGCCAGGCCGCGGGTGGCGATATCCAGCTGACGATGAAAGCCATCCCGTCGCCTTCGATACTCTTCACGTAGTTTCTGCTTTCTATCATCTAAACTACTCAAATATCTAATCTTTCTGATGAAAAGTGACGGGACCGTCTTGGTCGTTGGCCGGAAAATCCTCTGACGCCTATTACGTCAGGTGGGCGCCATATGCATCGGACCCGACTGCAAAACAGTCCGCAATCCGGGCAGGGACAGCTCCCTAGGAAGTTATATCGCCTCAGGGATTATCGTATCAAGCTCGTGCCAGACAGTACCCGTCTTACCCTATCTAGGCGCGATAGGGGCGTTACTCAAGACTGTTTGCCAGTTGTTCGGCACGATCGGCCAGTTTTTCCAGTGAAGCAATCGCCTGTTCTCCCATCGGGCCGGGACTGACAGTATCGGCGGCCGCGGGCTTTTCGGCCAGTGCAGCCTGCGCGCTGTGCAGTTCATCGGCCAGCAGCAGCGACGTGAACAGCAACATGCGGCTTTCGTTCAGCCCGGCCGGGTCGCCGGATTCTCGCGCTTTGCCATCGACCATCGCCGCCAGCCGGGTCAAATGCGATTCTTCGCCATCCTGACAGGTGACCATGAAAGAGCGACCGCCAATTTCCAGCTTCATCTGTGCCATGTCAGTGCTCCTGTCGCTCGATCAGTCCGTCGATGGTTCTGATGGCCTGTTTCATTTCCGCCTTTAGCGCCTCGTGCCGCGCTTCCAATGCCGCGTCGGCATCGCTCTGCATCTGGCTCTTTGCCGATTCAATGCGGCTCAGAGCGCGTTCCAGCCGCCCGATGGCCAGGATGACTCTTTCATTGTCCATGAGCATTTTCCACAGCTTGATTCCGACAGGTCAGTTTCTGTCTTTCGTTGCTAACAATCTATTCCGGTGCCGTAAACACCGGATCATGAAAAGCGGTCCTTGACGCCGACATGCTGGATCATCAAAGGAGGAGGCAAAATAGCGAATCGCAGCATTTTGCTGGGTGTGCACACTCGCCAGTCCAGGGGATTAGACTAGTCATGACCGTTACCGAAAAGAGCATGGCAAACGCCATAAGAGCGCTTGCGATGGATGCGGTGGAAGCTGCCAATAGCGGCCATCCCGGAATGCCGATGGGTATGGCGGATGTAGCTACGGTGTTGTTCAGCGACCATCTGAAATTTGACCCGAAGGCACCGAAATGGGCCGACCGTGACCGTTTTGTCTTGTCCGCCGGCCATGGGTCGATGCTGATCTATTCGCTGCTGCATCTGACCGGCTATGCACGGCCGACGCTTCAGGATATCAGGGATTTCCGTCAGCTCAGTTCGCCCTGTGCCGGTCATCCGGAAAATTTCAAGCTGGAAGGCGTGGAAACGACGACCGGCCCGCTGGGGCAGGGATTTGCCACTGCGGTGGGCATGGCGGTGGCCGAGCGCCATCTCAACGCTGTTTTCGGCGATGATCTGGTCGATCATAAAACCTGGGTGATCGCCGGAGACGGCTGCCTGATGGAGGGGATCAATCACGAAGCGGTCGGCCTCGCCGGCCATCTGGGTTTGGGAAGGCTTAATGTTCTTTGGGATGATAATGGCATAACTATCGACGGAAAAACGGATTTATCGACGAGTGAGGATATTCCAGCCCGCTATCGCGCCTCCGGATGGCATGTCGTTTCCTGCGATGGCCATGACTATGACGATATCCGCAAGGCGCTCGGCGAGGCGGAGGCCGATCCGCGGCCATCGCTGATCGCCTGCAAGACCGTGATCGGCTATGGCGCGCCGACCAAGCAGGGTACTGCGGCCACCCACGGCGCACCGCTCGGCGGCGAAGAAATCGCCGGCACGCGCGCTGCTCTGGCGTGGGACCATGAACCCTTTGTCATTCCGGACGATATTATGGCGTCATGGCGGCAATTGGGAAAGAAAGGTGCGGCGGCACGGGCCGATTGGGAAATCAGACTGGGCGGTCATGCGCAGGCAGCCGAATTCCAGCGTCGCATGGCGGGAGACCTGCCGGATGGCGATGCAATAAAGGCCTATCTGGAAGGACTGGCCCAGGATCCGCCCAAAGTCGCAACCCGCAAGGCATCGGAAATGGCGCTGGGCGCGATTACCGAGGTTTTGCCGGAAATGCTCGGCGGAAGTGCCGATCTGACAGGTTCAAACAATACCAAAACTTCGTTCACCAAGCCTTTGACAAAAGACGATTATTCCGGGCGTTATATCTATTATGGTATTCGCGAGTTCGGGATGGCTGCGGCGATGAACGGCATGGCGCTGCACGGCGGCATCATTCCCTATGGCGGCACATTTCTGGTGTTTACCGACTATTGCCGCGGCGCCATGCGGCTTTCCGCCATCCAGAATGCGCGGGTGATCTACGTCATGACCCATGACAGCATCGGACTGGGCGAGGACGGGCCGACCCACCAGCCGATCGAACATGTTCAAAGCCTGCGGCTGATGCCGAACATGCTGGTATTCCGGCCCGCCGATGCGATCGAAACGGCGGAATGCTGGATGCTGGCGATCCAGCGTGAAGACGGCCCGTCGACCCTCGCGCTGACCCGCCAGGGACTTGCGCCACTGCGTCATGACGTCAGCATAAATCTTTGTGAAAAAGGCGCTTATCGCCTGAAAGCGGCAGAGGGCGACAAGCGGGTCGTGCTGATCGCAACGGGTTCCGAAGTGTCGCTTGCGATGGATATCGCGGCCACACTGGAAACGGCCGGGCATGGCGCCGACGTGGTCTCCATGCCCTGCGCAGAATTGTTCGACGCGCAGGACGAGGCCTATAAAAGCGATCTGCTGGGCACCGGCGGCATCTTGCGGGTTTCGATCGAAGCCGGCACCACCATCGGCTGGGAGCGCTATACCGGTCTCGACGGCATGCGCTTCGGCATCGATGGTTTCGGAGCGTCGGCGCCGATCGACGATCTCTACGCGCATTTCGGTCTGACCGTCGATGCCATCACACCCCAGATTCTCAAGAAAATCGGCTGAACACGGCCAGCATCTGCATTTAAAGGAGCATGATCAATGACGAAAGTAGCAATCAACGGATTTGGCCGGATCGGCCGTCTTGTGGCCCGGGCGATACTGGAGCGGGACGATGACCAGTTCGAACTGGTTGCGATCAACGATCTTGCCGATGCGGAATCCAATGCGCTGCTTTTTGCCTATGACAGCGTCCATGGCCGCTTCCCCGGGGAAGTGACCGCGCATGGCGATCATATCATGGTCAATGGCAAGAAAATTGCCGTGACCTCCGAGCGCAATCCCGGCGATCTGCCGCACGGCGACATGGGCGTGGACATCGTGCTGGAATGCACCGGCTTTTTCCAGTCGAAGGACGCCTCGCAGCCGCATATCGATGCCGGCGCCAAGCGCGTCCTGATCTCGGCCCCGGCCAATGGTGATCTGAAAACCGTGGTCTTCGGCGTCAATCACGATGTTCTGACGGCAGAGGATATCATCGTTTCCAACGCTTCGTGCACGACCAACTGCCTGGCACCGGTCGCCAAGGTGCTGAACGACACGGTCGGTAACGAGCGCGGCTTCTTGACCACGATCCACAGCTCTACCAATGACCAGCGGATGCTCGACCAGATCCACAGCGACATGCGCCGGGCCCGGGCCGGTGCGGTCAACATGATCCCGACGACTACCGGTGCGGCGCGCGCCGTCGGTCTGGTGTTGCCGGAACTGAACGGCAAGCTGGACGGTTCGTCGATCCGGGTGCCCACGCCCAATGTCAGCCTGGTCGATCTGGTGTTCACACCGGGCCGCGACACCAGCGTCGAGGAAATCAACGGCGCGCTGAAAGCCGCTGCGGAAGGCCCGATGAAGGGCGTGCTGGTTTATGAGGACAAGCCGCTGGTATCCTCCGATTTCAACCATCAGCCCGCGAGCAGTTCGGTCGACAGTCTCGAAACCACGGTGATGGACGGCAAACTGGTCCGCGTCGTCAGCTGGTATGACAATGAATGGGGTTTCTCCAACCGCATGATCGATACGGCCAAGGTCATGGCAAGCTTCCTTTAATTCACAAAGGTTCTGATAAATGTCGGCTAACAGATTTAAAACGCTTGATGATATCGGTGATGTTCAGGGAAAATGCGGTTTGATCCGCGTCGACCTGAACGTCCCGATGGCGGATGGCAAGGTGACCGACGACACGCGGCTCAAGGCGTTGATGCCGACGGTTATCGAACTGGCTGACAAGGGTGCGAAACTGCTGTTGCTGGCGCATTTCGGTCGTCCCAAAGGGGAAGTCAAACCGGAATATTCGCTTGAACCCGTGGTGGCGCCGCTGGCTGCGGTGCTTGGCCGCGAGGTGCAGTTCATGGAACAGCCGGATCTGGACATGATTGCTGCCTTGCCCGAGGGCAGTATCATTGTGCTGGAAAACAGCCGCTTTGCCCCGGGCGAAGAGAAAAATGATCCCGACATGGCCAGGGCGTTGGCTGCCTTCGGTGATTTTTACGTCAATGATGCCTTTTCCGCGGCGCATCGGGCGCATGTGACGACCGAGGGCCTGGCCCATTATCTGCCTTCTTATGCTGGCCGTTCGATGGAACGCGAGCTGTCCGCGCTCGACAAGGCGCTGGGCGATCCGGAACATCCGGTTGCGGCGGTGGTCGGCGGCGCGAAAGTTTCGAGCAAGCTGGATGTGCTGCGGCAGATGGTCGAGCAGGTGGATCATCTGATCATCGGCGGCGGCATGGCCAATACCTTTCTCGCGGCGCGCGGCGTCGATGTCGGCAAATCCCTGTGCGAACATGAGCTGGCCGACACCGCCAATGACATATTGGCCGCTGCCGACCGGGCCGGGTGCACGGTGCATCTGCCGTATGACGTGGTGGTCGCCACGGAATTTCGCGCCAATCCGCCGACCCGGACGGTCAATGTCCATGAAGTGGCGGCGGATGAAATGATCCTCGATATCGGGCCGGCAGCTGTCGAGGCGCTGTCCGATGTGCTCAAGACCTGCAAGACCCTGGTCTGGAACGGGCCACTGGGTGCGTTCGAGACAGAACCGTTCGACCATGCCACCGTGGCCCTCGC
>NZ_JBGTDD010000151.1:0-17690 GCF_041748495.1 Parasphingorhabdus sp. | reverse complement strand
GCGTTTCATCCTCTGCTGCGGACAGGCCTGTTGGCCAGCGAGGTCGAACCCTCGGATCCGATGGATATCGCGATCCATTCCGCCGCGTCCGCTTTGTTGCTGGTGCATGACCAGTCAGATGAACAAAATTGGGAACTGGATAAGCATTTCGGGATCCGGCCGGATTTGCTGGCGATGACAAATATCTGGCATGATGGACGATCTCATGACGACAGGCTTCTCGCCGCCAAAGGCGCACCGGAGGCAATAGCGGGGCTATGCCACCTGCCGGATTCCGAACAGCAGGAGATGATGCAAGCGGTCGAAGACATGGCGGCAAAGGGTATCCGGGTTTTGGGCGTTGCAACTGCCCGCGGGAAAAAGGTGGACGATCATGCCGATCTGTCGGATCAGCATTTTTCGCTCGCCGGTTTGATCGGTTTTGCTGATCCGCTGCGGGCCAGTGCACCTGAAGCTGTGAGGCAATGCCACAATGCCGGTATTCGTGTCATCATGATTACGGGCGACCACGCGGCGACGGCCCGGTCGATATCCGCCGATGCCGGGATTGAAAGTGACACTGTCATGATCGGCGAAGAGCTTGCCGATCTGGACGATATCGCACTCCGTCAACGGTTGCGAACGACAAATATTTTTGCCCGCATCATGCCCGAACAAAAGCTCCGCCTGGTGCGGGCGTTGAAGAGCAGTGGGGAAGTGGTTGCGATGACCGGAGACGGTGTGGATGACGCGCCATCCCTGAAGGCAGCGCATGTCGGCATCGCGATGGGCGCGCGCGGGACCGATGTCGCGAGAGAAGCATCTTCACTCGTTCTGCTTGACGATCAATTCAGCGCCATCGTCAGCGCCATCAGGCTCGGGCGCCGCATCTATGACAATATCCGCAAAGCCATGGAGTTTATTTTTGCGGTGCATGTACCAATCGCCGGACTGGCGCTCCTGCCGCTGATGTTCGGATTGCCGATGCTCATCGGCCCCATTCATATCGCATTGCTTGAAATGGTGATTGATCCGGCCTGCGCCCTGGTTTTTGAAGCCGAACAGGAAGATGATGAAATCATGCATCGTCCGCCGCGCCATCCCGCGGCACGATTATTTTCCCTGCCGATGGTCATATGGAGTATATTTCAGGGAGGGCTTTCTATGGGCGCTTTGGCACTGGGAATTTTCATTGCAGCCGAGCAAAACATGCCGGTGGCGGAACTCCGCGCGCTGACATTCGCTGCCTTGATTGCAAGCATTCCGGTTCTGATTCTGGCCAATCGTAGCAGCAAAGCGACGCTTCGGTCATTATTCGACTATCGCAACAAGGCGCTTTTGACGATATTTGGTGCGGTGACAGTCGTATTGATAGTGATTTATCAGTTCGATCCGGTCCGTTCCATTCTGGGTTTTGCGACGCTTTCTATCTTCGAAATTGTCGCTGTCATCGGTTACGGTGTTTTACTGCTCGTCGCGCTGCAAATCCTGAAACCACTGGTGAATCGCTTTGTGCTGGAGTCGGGCTTATCAATCAGCAATTGAACAATCCATCTGCGGCTTTGAAGTGACGGGCCTGATGATCCAGTGGCTGCTATTTGGTGCCTGCGCGCTGCTGATTTTGGCGGCTGGGCCCAAGCTGGCACGAAATGCGGAAATTATCGCTGCCAAAAGGGGATTATCTGATGAATGGATAGGTCTTATCCTGTTGGCTTCCATCACTTCTTTGCCCGAACTCGCGGTCGGCATATCTTCGGTTACTGTTGCCAATGCACCGGAAATCGCGGTTGGAGCGGTCTTTGGTGCCTGTGTTTTCAATCTGGGAATGCTCGTGGTTCTGGATTTTGCGGTACGCGGTGAATCGGTTTACCGTCGGGCGCGACAGGCGCATATTCTGTCTGCCGGCTTCGGCATCATGCTGATCGGATTTGCGGGGCTGATGATCATGGTTGGCGGCCTTGGTATCAGTCCGACGTTCGGCCATATTGGCGCGACTTCCGTCGTGATCGTGCTCCTCTATATTATCGCAACCAGGGCCATCTATAATTACGAAGCCAAAATCCGGGAGAGTGCCGCACAGGAGGCAGCAAGAGCCCCGACGGCGGTTTCACTTTCGGAGGCGCAGATGTGGGTAGCGGGGGCGGCCGCCGCCATCTTGATCGGAGGATTTCTACTGCCGGTTTCTGCAGCCAATATTGCGGATAAAATGGCAATCGGCCAGGGGTTTGTCGGGACCGTGTTTGTCGCCGCCGCAACGACGTTGCCGGAACTGGCAGTATCAATGGCTGCGTTGCGGCAGGGATCGGTGAACATGGCGATTGCCAATCTGCTCGGCAGTAACCTTTTCAACATATTGATTTTGGCCGTTGAGGATAGCTTATATTTCGACGGCCCGCTGCTGGACTCAGTCTCCCCGATACACGGATCGACGGCCCTGGCGGCGGTGGTGATGAGCGGCGTTGTTATCATTGGACTGCTTTACCGTCCGGAAACGAGGCTTTTCCGCGCCGTGGGATGGATTAGTATCGCCTTGTTCACAATCTATATATTGAACGCATATATCATGTACATCAGTTCGATTTAGACCTTGTAACCTGGTACTCGGGTAGCAGAACGGCAGCATCCTTCAGAAGCCCGTAGCGGAGTTTTTCCAGCACATCATTGGCTTCGGCCAGAGGAAAACTCTCCACCGTCGGTACGATGCCCGAACGGTCAACAGCGGCAAGAAACTCGGTACCATCAACCCGAGTCAGATTGGCGACGGACATGATGGCCCTTTCACCCCAGAGGTCAGCATAAGGGAAGGCCGGGATATCACTCATGTGAATGCCGGCGCAGATCACCCGGCCACCTTTGCGAACCGCCCGAAGAGCTGCAGGAACGAGTGCACCGACCGGCGCGAAAATGATGGCGGCATCCAGCTCGGCCGGCGGACATTCATCAGATCCGTCTGCCCAGATGCAGCCAAGCTCTCGAGCAAACCGCTGACCGGACAAATCACCGGGCTTGGTAAATGCATAGATGCTCCGTCCCTGCCAGACCGCTATCTGGGCAAGAATATGGGCGGCGGCACCGAATCCGTAAAAGCCGATCGTCTTTGCCCGGCCCGCCATTCTCAGGGCGCGCCAGCCGATCAGTCCGGCGCACATCAAAGGTGCCGCTTCCACATGGGAAAAGCGTTGCGGAATCGCAAAACAATATTGTGCGCTGGCGAGAACATGACTGGCATATCCACCATCACGCGTGCAGCCGGTAAATTGTGGCTGGTCACAAAGATTTTCATGATCGGCCAGGCAATAGCTGCAATGGCCGCAGCTGGAGCCCAGCCAGGGGACGCCGATCCGGTCGCCGATTGCAAACCCGCTCACAGCATCACCAATTTCCACGACCCGGCCGATAATTTCATGGCCCGGAACGATGGGATAGCTGACATCCGGAATTTCACCGTCCAGAATGTGCAAATCGGTGCGGCAGACCCCGCAGGCAAGAATTTTGACAAGCATTTCGCCGGGACCGGGCACCGGCATGTCGCGTTCAACCAGATGGAGCAACTGGCCGGGGCCATCCAGCTGCATCGCATGGTATTTTCGTCGTATCTCCGGCATCTTGCTGCCCGTTTGAGCCTCCTGTTTTGGCCTAAACATGCTGCGTGGCATCATCCCGTTTGAAAACCCGTAATGGTCCTTATCATCGAACGGTGCGTGTTTCCGGATCTTGGTGCTCCGAAACATTACGTAAAGACTCTTGCCTGTGGTTGATGCCAGACAAGCGAAAGCTGATCACGATCATCAGCGCGGGGATTTCATGAATTCGCGGTTTGCCGGAGCCTAGTTTGAGAGAAGCATATGACCGAGAAAAACTATATACGCTGGCTGGATACCTTAACTCTTGACGACATTCCGCTTGTTGGCGGCAAGAACGCCTCGCTGGGCGAGTTGGCGGGGTCGCCGTCTGCTAACATCAAGGTTCCCGAGGGTTTTGCCGTAACGGCATTGGCTTATCGCGATCTTCTGGAGAGCAATCAGCTCTGGCCCCGGATGGACCAGATTCTGCTGACGACGGACTGGTCTGATATGAGGGCTGCTGCGCGAATGTCTGCGCGACTCCGAGAAATGGTCGCAACTGCAACGCTACCGCCAGGCCTTGATGAGGAAATTCGGCAGGCCTACCGGAAGCTGAGTCACGAACATGGCAGCAAGGTTCCGGTTGCGGTGCGCAGCAGCGCCACCGCGGAGGATCTACCCGGCGCGTCCTTTGCCGGTCAACACGAAACCTTCCTGAATGTTCGCGGCGACCAGAATCTGGTCGATTCCGTCCGCCAGTGCTTTGCCTCGCTGTTCACCCAGCGCGCCATTTCTTATCGGACAAACAAGGGATTTGATCACAAAGACGTGGCTTTGTCGGTCGGCATTCAGCGGATGATCCGAGCGGACAAGGCATCATCCGGAGTGATCTTCACGCTGGATACGGAAAGCGGGAACCGGGACGTTGTGATGATAACCGGTCTTTGGGGACTGGGTGAGGCGATTGTGCAGGGTATCGCCGATCCGGACGAGTTTCTTGTCCACAAGCCGACTCTGAAACTCGGTCACGAATATATATTGAGACGCCGGATCGGTGGCAAGAAGACCAAGCTCATCTATGCTGCTTCCAAGTCTGCCGAGCCAACTGTCTGGCGCAACGTGCCTCGTTCGGATCAGGTCAGGCCTTGCTTGACAGACCCCGAAATCATCGAGCTTGCAAAGCAATCCGTAGCTATTGAAACACATTATAGCGAGAGGCACCGGCACCCGACGCCAATGGATATCGAATGGGCAAAGGATGGCCCCGATGGCACATTATATATTTTGCAGGCCCGTCCGGAAACTATTCACGCTTCAGCCGATAGCGGCTTTTTAACGCAATATCATATGGGTGGCGAAGGCAAAGTGATTGTCGAAGGCCAGGCTGTCGGCGATCGTATTGGCAGTGGTCCGGTACGGTTGGTGAAGGACAGTAGCGAACTGGAAGCTGTCAGGCCGGGAGACATACTGGTGGCAACCGCCACCACGCCCGACTGGGAACCGGCGATGAAAAGATCGGCCGCAATCGTCACCGAACATGGTGGCCGGACCTGTCATGCCGCTATTGTCGCCCGCGAACTGGGCATTCCCGTGATCGTTGGGGCGGAGAATGCACGGCAGCTTTTGACAGAAACCCAGGAAGTCACCGTTGACTGTTCGCAGGGTATGACCGGCCGGGTACTAGACGGGATCATCCCCTATTCCGTGGACACTGTCGATATTGGCAAGCTGGAGAAACCCGAGACCGATCTCATGGTCAATATTGCCGATCCGGGTGCGGCGTTTCGGGTGGCGGCTTTGCCGGTGGCGGGAGTCGGACTGGCACGGACCGAATTCATCATCGCCAATGAAATAAAGGCGCATCCAATGGCGTTGCTGGCCCCAGACCGGATCAGCAGCGGACGGATTCGCAAGCAGATCGAAACGCTGACATCCGGTTTCGCAAGCGGGTCGGATTATTTTGTCGCACGGCTTGCCGAGGGTGTCGCGACCATTGCTGCCGCCTTCTATCCTCGTCCCGTCATCGTGCGGACTTCCGATTTCAAGTCGAACGAATATGCCTCCTTGCTTGGCGGACGTGATTTTGAGCAGGTTGAAAACAACCCGATGATCGGATTTCGCGGTGCCTCCCGCTATATCCATCCCGCCTACCAGGCCGCCTTTGAACTCGAATGCCGGGCGTTGCAGCGGGTTCGCGATGACATGGGATTGTCGAACGTGATTGTGATGATACCATTCTGTCGGACGATCGATGAAGCGAAGCGGGTATTGGCTGTCATGGCGGAAAACGGTCTTGAGCGGGGCTTGAACGGCCTTGAAATTTACATCATGTGCGAAATTCCGAGTAATGTGCTATTGATTAATGAATTCGCCACGCTGTTTGACGGGTTTTCCATCGGATCCAATGATCTGACCCAGCTGGTACTCGGTGTGGACCGGGATTCTGAAATACTTGCCGCTGATTTTGATGAAGAGGATCCGGCGGTTCTGGCCATGATCGAGCAGGCGATTTCGGGTGCGCATCGCCATGATTTGAAATGTGGTATTTGCGGACAGGCACCATCTGATCGTCCGGGGTTTGCCGACTGGTTGGTGGCAAGGCGGATCGACAGCATCAGTCTCAGCCCGGACAGCGTGCTAAACGTGATGCAGCGACTGGCGGGAGAAGATAAGCGCGGTGTGTCGACAAAATTGCCAACCACGGACAAACCTGTCCTGATGACAGGTGCCTGAATGAACAATATGGCGGAGAAACCAGAAGCAGGGAAATTTTTCCCCGAGCAAATGATGCTCTTCAAAGAGTTGGTCGAAGTTTCAACCAGCCTCTTTCTGTGGCCAGAAGATGTGCACGACAGGACTGTTCGCAATGTCCCGGCCGGACGGGTAGTCGTCAGGCAGGGCGGCAAGCAGGAAGGTGCTTTCGAGATTGTCAGCGGGACGTTGAAACTGTCCCAGGTTACCGAAGATGGGCGGCAAATCATTCTGGGCTTTCCATCAGCGGGGGAGGTTATCGGCCTGACTGGTGGAAAGGAATATCGCTATGCCGCGGAAACCTTGACAATTGCACGATTGCGTCCCGTTCTCTGGAAGGCATTTTACGAGCGTTTGTTGCGAAATCATTCGACTCGCGAAAAGTTTCTGGATTGGATTGATGCCCAGGAACAGAGGGCGCAGGACCATATAGCAATTCTCTCACTGCAAAGCGCCGTTTCAAAACTGGCAACTTTTTTGCTGTCACGGATTTCGCAGCAAAGGAAGGGAACCGGACATGATGGCATGATCATTGATTTGCCGATGACCCAGAGGGACATTGCCACCTATCTTGCAATCGCGCCGGAGACCTGCAGTCGGGCAATGAAAAAATTGCGGGACGGCGCAACCATTGAGGACGCAGGTCGTAGTGATAAAGGTCAGTTGCTGAAAATTCTCAATCGGGAACGACTGTCTGAATCTGGAATGGATCATGCGTAAGAGATTTACTCAACCAGCCCATTATCCGAGAAAAATTCGCTTGAAATTGACCATGATCAATGTGCGGAAAGGACAGAATTGCTAGAATTGATACAGGGGAACCACGTTTGATTTACAAGGATCCAGCCCATGCAACCGAAGCCATCGACGATTGACGCGGCCTTAGCCGAAAACGCCCCAATAGTGCAATCCGCCAAGCCGGGAAAGATATTTGCCGAAGCCCTCCCTGACAGGGCAAGGGCTGGCTCGGCGACTTTCCGGAGTGTGGTTGCGTGCCTGGACAATTCCCGCAATGCATCATTTGTATTCCGTCATGCCAAGGCTGTCGCCCGCGGTCTGGATGTCCCGGTAAAACTGGCACATGTCTGGCAATGCGGGGCCACCGAAGCCAATCCCGGCGATCCGATTGAATGGCAGATCAGAATGCGCGAAGCGCTGGATTATCTGTCGCGCATTCTCCAGCCGGAAGACAGCTTATGTATTGAAAAGGACCGGCTCTTGCTCAATGGCGTTGCCGGTGAGGAAATTTCCCGCTGGACCGGCGAAAATGCTGAGAATCTGATCGCCATGACAATGCGGTGCGAACTGGAAAATACGGGATCGAGAAATTCAGTCGATGAACATGGACTGGGCAGAACAGCCCAGATGGTACTGGACCGCACGGTCGCATCGCTGCTGTTGATTCCGCCGGAAGGGAGCGATGACGAGGAAATTGTCTATAGGCGGATTGTCGTTCCCCTGGACGGATCATGGCGAGCGGAAAGCGTGCTGCCATTCGCGGTGCGCATTGCCCGCAAATATGGAGCGGAACTGCTGTTGGCACATGTGATAACAAAGCCGGAAATCATGACGACCGGACTGGATGATGCGGAGGCCAATGATTTTGTGATGAAGCTCAATCAATGCAACGAACAAAATGCGCGCAGCTATCTTGATCGTATGCAATCCCGACTGGCCAGCGGCGGCATCGCCGTGCGATCCATCGTCGAGAAGGAGGGTGACGTTCGTGAGCGCTTGCTCCAACTCGCCGAACGGCAAGGGGCGGATCTGATCGTCATGTCGGCAAGAGGCAAGGGCGCCATTCACAACATGTCCTGCGGCGATGTTGCCAGGCATGTTGCCGGCTATAGCCGATGCCCGCTGCTGCTGATCCGCCAGCAGATGTCGAAACCGGTCGATCACAGCATTATGCAGGATCAGCGGAATGGACCGCTCCTGTTCCGGGAGTCGGCACATTAGGCTGTGAGCCAGATTTCTGGGCGTAGCACGGCATCTGAAACTGACGCCAAAAGTCAGAAAATTGTTGATCCGGATGGTGCTGCTCGGGGACAGCGTGACACGGATGAGGTCGGTGTCCTGGAAAGGGCTGCTGCTGATCTGCACAATCATCACAAGCTGTCAGATGTCGCTCCAGACCCCGTTCCTGCTTGGCGGCATATTGACGAAGCCGCCGAATGGTTGACGCGCGCGAGAAAATGCTGTGCCAACGCTCCGACCGATGCTGGGAAGGCCGCCGAATGGTTGCTGGACAATGACTATCAGGTGTACCGGGCCATTCGGCAGATCAGGGAGGACTTGCCGTCCAATTTTTATGCAAAGCTGCCGTCGCTGGAGGATGAGCCAAAATCACGATTCCCGCGTGTATTTGCGATTGCCCATACATTACTGAAGGTTACGCATTTACAGATAACCCTGCCTGCGGCGATCCAGTTCATCTGTGCCTATCAGCGAAGCAGTCCCCTCACCATTGCAGAACTTTGGGCTTTTCCGACCATGTTGCGGATTGCCTGTCTGGAAATTCTGGTTTCGTCGCTCGGTACGATTCTGCACGATCAAATCAAGCAACCATTCGCCCTCACATCTGACGCCAAGGTTACCCGTTCGCTTGATGATACCGAGCGTGTTGCCCGGTCAATAGCCAATCTTTCGCTAATCGCTACCATTTCGTGGGAGGATTTTTTCGACCAGACCAGCCTGGTTGAAAGTATCCTGGCAAAGGATCCCTCGCAATATTATGCGCAGATGGATTTCGAGACGCGGGACCGATATCGCCGGGCCATCGAAATTCTCTCGACCTATTCCGGTACGAGCGAAGCGGATCTTGCGGCAAGTGTCGTGAAGCGGGCCAATGCTGCGTCTGGTAACCACGGCGATGACCATGTCGGTTACTGGCTGATCGGACCGGGCAGACCGATTTTTGAACGGGAAGCGGGGCTAACGCCCCCTCTCGGACTTCGTCTCAGGCGACTGGCATTCGACTATGCCGGACCTTTTTATACGCTCGCGCAATTATCCTTCTGGATTGGCGCATTCCTCATACCTGCCATCTACTTGTGGTATATTGAGGCAAGTCCGGTTCACTGGGCTGGCGCACTGCTTATCATGCTGCTGCCAGCGTCGACCCTCTCGATCTCGCTCGTCCAGCGCCTGGCGACGTTTATTGTTCCGCCCAAAACACTGGCAAAAATGGATTTTTCCGAAGCCCTTCCATCCAGTTGCAAAACGGTAGTTGTCATACCTGCCCTGATTGGCAAGGCGGATGAAATATCGGATCTCGTCCAGCAGAGCGAAGCCCATTGGCTGTCCAACGGCGACCGATATCTTCAGGTTGCCCTGCTTGCTGACCTTGCGGACGCGCCTGCTGAACATATGCCGACGGATGATGAGATTACCTCCCAGCTGGTCGAGCAATTCCGGTCGCTCAACGAGCGGCACGGAAGTAAGGGAGTTGGTCCCTTCCATCTGTTGCTCCGTTCGCGGCGCTATAACAGGGCGGAAGATTGCTGGATGGCTTGGGAAAGAAAAAGAGGGAAGCTGGAGCAATTTAACCGCTTGATCGTCGAAGATGATGACCATGCTTTCTCGATTCATGAAGGAAGTCGACAGGCACTTTCAGAGATAAGATTTGTCATCACCGTTGATGCCGACACCATGCTACCAACCGGATCTGTCAGGAAGCTTGCTGGTACGCTGGCACATCCCCTGAATGTTGCTCGATTTGATCCCGTCACTGGGAACATCGTCTCCGGCTATTCGATTCTTCAACCGCGGGTTGAAATGGAACCGCAAGGCGTCAGCCGGACATTTTTCACGCGCTTTTTTGCCGGCGACACAGCGATAGACATATACAGCCGCGCCGTTTCCAATGTGTATCAAGACCTGTTTGGCATCGGTATTTTTGTCGGCAAAAGCATTTATGATGTTGCTGCATTCCATCGTTGTATCGACGGAAGGGTAGCCGAGAATACGATTTTGAGTCATGACTTGCTGGAAGGAGCGCTGGGCCGTGTGGCGCTTGCTTCCGATATCGTACTCTATGAGGGTTTCCCTGGCGCTTATCTTGAATATGTCAAACGCTGGCACCGGTGGGTTCGCGGTGATTGGCAGTTATTGCCCTGGCTTCGTCGCCGCGTAAGAGAAGCTGATGGGCAAAGGCGAGGCAATGGCCTCTCGGCTCTCTCCAGGTGGATGATCGTCGACAATCTGCGTCGCAGCCTTGTTGCACCCTCGCTGCTGTTCATGCTTGTCATCGGCTGGATTTTTCTGCCAGGCAACCCGTGGTTCTGGACTCTACTGGCGATCTTTGCACACGGGGGCCAGATATTCACCGACCTCGTCACGGGGCTTGCGCAGGGGCGGAGGCGTGGTGCCGTACGCGGTCTTCTCGCCCAGATGGTCGATCAGGCCGGTCGCTGGTTTCTGGCAATTGTTCATCTTCCGTTTGAAGCTTCGATTACGGTACATGCAATTGCAGTGACGATCTGGCGTATTCTGATCTCAAAACAGAAAAGGTTAGAGTGGACCACCGCAGCCCAGGTATCGGTGAAACAGAGAAATGGTCATTCCCGAAATACCATCTGGATGCAAATGTGGACCGGGCCAGTGACGGCAGTTGCGATCAGCATTGCGATACAGATTTTCCATCCCGCGTCTTTGCCAGCAGCAGCACCGCTCCTGTTCCTGTGGTTCATTGCGCCTGAAATCACATTGTTGCTCAACAAGCCGAGCCACAAGCCGGTCAAGCCACTGGATGAAGAAGACCGATTGTTCTTGCGAGGTCTCGCCCGGCGGACGTGGCTCTATTTCGAAACCTTTGCCGGTCCGCAAGACAATTGGCTGCCACCGGATAATTACCAGGGCGAGCCCTATCCTGAAACAGCCCACCGGACATCGCCGACCAATATCGGAATGATGATGCTCTCGACCGCGAGCGCTTGGGATTTCGGCTATTTGGGTGCTGAAGAACTGGCTGCCCGTACGGCAAATACCTATGCAACGCTGGACCGGCTGGAAAGGCATCGGGGCCATTTTCTCAACTGGTATGATACTCTCACCTTGCAGTCACTTGAACCGCGCTATGTTTCGGTCGTTGACAGCGGCAACATGGCTGGTTGCCTGATTGCCTACACGTCCTTGCTCGTAGAAGTCGCAAAAGCTCCGGCGGTCCAACCGCAACAATGGGGAGGAGTGGAAGATATCCTGCGCCTACTTGCCGCAGCGCTAGGCCGGATTCCCGGAAATTCCGATGGGCTGAAATCCGCGGTTGAGTTGTTGCAAAGCAATTTTGATGGTCTGGCCGCTAAACCGTTGCAATGGCACGGCACGCTGAGACTGGTTCTGGACAACCGGATATCCATTTTTCAGGAATTAATAGTCGAGGCAGCAGCGGAGACGGACGCTATTTCTACTGCAGATCTGCGCGAAGTTCATACATGGCTTGATCGACTTCGGCACCAGCTCGTGACCATGATCCACGATATTGAAACACTCGCTCCCTGGCTGGCGCTGGATGAACCTTCGCCGGAGCTTCGGGAATTGCATGGCGAAGTTGCGGAACGATTGATGCGCTCGACGGACGCCGCGCTTTTTGATCACCTATTGCGCGCCATTGAAAATGCCCGGACCGAGCACCCGGCAGATATTCAGTGGTTCCAGTCTCTCGCAAATGCCGTTGCCGCCGGCAGGAAGAATCAAACGGCGCTGACCAAGACGATCAAAAAGCTTGCTGCAAAAACCGCAAAATATGCTGCAGGGATGGAGTTTTCTCCTTATTATGATCGCGAGCGCCGCCTGTTTCATATCGGTTATAACGTCAGCGCAGACCGCTTGGACCCTCACTATTATGACCTGCTCGCCAGCGAAGCCCGGCTGGCCAGCTATCTCGCCATTGCCTATAAGGAGGTACCGCTGGAGCACTGGTTCCATCTTGGCCGCCCGGTCATGCGCTGTGACAACGACCTCGGGCTGGTCTCCTGGAACGGCTCCATGTTCGAATATCTGATGCCGCGCCTGCTGATGCTGAGCGGTCCGCAAACGCTGCTGAGCGAGAGCGAGAAAGTTGCGGTAAAGATGCAGCAAAAGCACGGCCGACGAGAAGGAGTTCCGTGGGGTGTTTCGGAATCCGCCTATGCGGCAAGAGACCCTGAACATCGCTATCAATATCAGGCTTTTGGTGTCCCCGGTCTTGGACTGCGTCGCGGACTGGCCAAAGACCTCGTTATCGCACCTTATGCATCGGCGCTTGCCCTGCAGGTCTTGCCATCGGAGTCGGCGGCTAATCTGAAATCGCTTGTCAAGCTCGGCTATTCGGGCCTGTATGGTATGCTCGAAGCCGTTGACTACACGCCGGAGCGACAGGAAGCCAGCACCAGTGCCATGGCTGTGAACGCCTATATGGCACATCATCAGGGCATGATCCTGTGCGCCATCGGCAACAGCCTTTGCAATGACATACTGGTCCGTCGGTTTGCGCGAGATGCGCGGGTCAACGCCGTGTCATTGCTGCTCAACGAGAGAGTCCCGCAGGAACTGCCGTCCGAGGTAGCGCGACTGGAAAGCGTTGATTTGGCCAGCCGCCGGCCAAACACGGCGCCGGTCTCGCAAAAATGGCAGCCGCCGCTTTATTCCCGCAGTCCGCAAGTGCAGCTGCTCGGCAACGGTAGTCTGTCATCTTCGATCTCGGCCGGAGGCGGAGGCGGCCTGCAATGGCGGCACAAGGCCCTGACTCGTTTCGTCCCAGACCCGGTGCGGGATGCCAGCGGATTGTGGATATATCTGCATGATGAAGAGGACGGCCATCTCTGGTCTACCACCCGCCAGCCAACCGGACAGGTACCGGATCAATATGACGTAACATTTCACAGCCATATGGCGGAATTTCATCGCCGCGATCATGATATCAGCGTGCGGATGGAAGCCGTCGTTGCCGCGGGGGATGATATCGAGATACGCAGACTGAACATCGGCAATCTGGGGAGCCGTCCGCGCAGTCTGAGGATCACCAGTTATGGCGAAGTCGTTCTGGCACCACCGCTGGAGGATGAGCGGCACCCTGCCTTCAGCAAGCTATTTGTTGGCAGCGAATTTATTCCGGCAATCGGCGGGCAATTATTTACCCGGCGGCCACGAAACCTGAGTGATACTCCGCCGGTATTGCTGCACTTCCTCGTCAACAACGACCGATCATCCGCGCTGGTCGGGCATGAGTCGGACCGTCGACGATTCATCGGGCGCAACGGAACAATGCGACGACCGGTGGGCGCTCACCAAGGCCTGTCGCAAACAACAGGCTGGACGCTGGATCCGATAATGGCGCTGCAAACCATATTGGAGCTCGAACCATTTGAACATAAGGAGCTCTGCTTTGTCACGGTCGCAGCGATATCAAGGGAAGCGGCGTTTGAAATTGCCGAGCGTCATACAAGCTTGCCCTCAATTGACTGGGCCATCAACGATACGTCCTCGGCGGCGGCGCACGCAAGCGATAAACTGGGACTGAAACAGGGCCAGCATCAGGACTTTCAGGCGTTAGCCTCGTTGATATTGTATCCGCACGGGAATTTGCGTACCAACCCGCCTGCAATCGAGGTCAACCGTCTGGGTCAACCCAGCCTTTGGGGTATGGCGCTTTCGGGTGACTATCCCATTCTCATGCTGCGGACGCGCGAATTACCGGATTCATTATTGCCGGATTTGATCCGCGCTCACCAACTGTGGCGCAGCCAGGGACTGGAAGTTGATCTGGTGATTCTGCAGTCGGTGGCATCGGGTTATATCGAGCCCGTTCGTGATGATCTGATGGACCTGTTGCAGGAAGTGAACGCCCAATGGATGCTTAGCCGAAACGGTGGTATCCATCTGCTGTTTGCCGACCAGATCGGGCCGGATCAGGTGCGGCTGGTCGAAGCCGTTTCGCGAATTGTCATCGAGGATGGACAAGGCAGACTTGGCGAACAGCTTGAAAGGGCGTTCAGTCTGCCGCCGGAACTGCCGCATTTTGAACCTGCTAGTATAGCGATTGAAGAAGCGGACATCCCCCCAATGGTCCGTCCCGACAACTTGCTGTTTGACAATGGCCTTGGCGGTTTTGAACCGGATGGCCGGGAATATGTGATCTATCTGCAACCGCATCAGACAACCCCCGCACCCTGGGTCAACATATTGGCAAATGATGGTTTTGGTTCGGTGGTGACGGAAGCAGGCGGCGGATTTACCTGGGCCCGTAACAGCGGTGAGAACCGGATAACGGCTTGGACCAATGACGCAGTGATGGACGAACCGAGTGAGGCGCTCTATCTGCGCGATGAAGAGACGGCGGAGATCTGGACGCCAACGCCAGGCCCTGCCGGGCGGGAAGCTGCGTGTGAAATCAGGCATGGCGCCGGTTATACTGACTGGCGGAAAATATCGCACGGGATCGAGCAGGATCTGCGGATTTTCGTGCCGGTTGACGATCCCGTAAAAGTCATCCAGCTCCGGCTGACCAATCACACTTCACGGCATCGCCGGGTCACAGCAACTTATTATGTCGACTGGCTGCTCGGTTCTTTGCGCAGCATATCGCGGCCGACAGTATATTGTTCCTATGAGCCTGAACAGCATGCCATTTTCGCCCGGAACCACTGGAACCCGGACTTTGCCGAACGGACCGCCTTTCTCGCCGCCGATCAACCGCTGCACGCCTTTACAACCAGCCGCCAGGAATTTCTGGGTCGGGAAGGCAGTCTTGAAAGCCCGGCCGGTCTCCGTCGCTGGGGTCTTGAAGGACTGGCGGAGGCGGGCAGCGATCCCTGCGGTGCCTTTCAGGTACATCTTGATCTCGAACCAGGGGGAACAGCGCAAGTTTGCTTTTTTCTCGGGCAGGGAGAGGACGATATCGACGCAAAGGCCTTGGTCGCCAAGTGGAAAGCTTCGGATGTCATAGACCCGGCATTGGAGAAGCTTACCCAATATTGGGATGAATTGCTCGGGACGGTTGAGGTGCATACGCCCGATCCGGCATTTGACATTATGACCAATCGCTGGCTGCTGTATCAATCCATGGCGTCGCGGATCATGGCGCGGGCAGGATTTTATCAGGCAAGCGGAGCGATCGGATATCGCGACCAGTTACAGGATATGATGGCCTTTCTCCATAATGATCCGGGTCGCGTGCGCGATCATATTCTCGACTGTGCCGCCCACCAGTTTGAGGAAGGCGATGTACTGCACTGGTGGCACCCGCCTTCCGACAAGGGCGTACGGACGCGGTGCTCCGACGATCTGCTTTGGCTTCCTTATGTGGTTTGCCACTATGTCGAGGTGACCGGCGATGAATCGATCTTGCAGGAAGATGTTCCGTTTCTTCATGCACCGCCGCTCCAGCCCGACGAACATGACCGCTATGCCGGTTTCGAAACCAATGTGATCGACCACAGCTTGTTCGAACATTGCCAAAGAGCGCTTGAAAAAGGCCTGACTCGCGGTCGTCACAATCTGCCGCTGATCGGCGCGGGGGACTGGAACGATGGCATGGACCGGATCGGCCACAAGGGGCAGGGCGAGAGTGTCTGGCTGGCCTGGTTTGCGATCGTCACTGCCAGCGCTTTTTCGAGACTTGCCTATCGCACCGGTCATGCCCGGCGCGCCGATATCTGGGCACAGCGGGCCCAAGATCTGCTTGGCCATAGCGAAGAGGCCGGCTGGGATGGCGACTGGTACCGCCGCGCGTTTGATGATGAGGGCCATCCGTGGGGTTCGTCGGACAATTTGGAATGCCGGATCGATTCCATCTCTCAGTCATGGGCTCTGTTTGCCGGGGCAGATACGGTGCGGACAAAAACCGCATTGGAGGCAGCCTGGCGGGAACTGGTAAATGATCAAGACCAGATCGCACGCTTGCTATGGCCACCGTTCGAAAAAACGCCACGTGATCCCGGCTATATCAGGGCCTATCCACCCGGAATCAGAGAAAATGGCGGCCAATATTCCCACGCCGCGACATGGCTAGGCATCGCCTTTGCCCGGTCAGGTCAGCCGGATCGTGCAATGCAGATTTTCGATATGCTCAATCCGGTCAAGCGGGTTGGGAATCCCGAACAAGCCGAGAAATACCGGGTGGAACCTTATGTCGTTGCGGCTGATATTGCCGGAGGAGCAACCCACGGCGGCCGCGGCGGCTGGACCTGGTACACAGGTGCCGCAGCCTGGACCTGGAGACTGGGAGTCGAGGAAATACTGGGTTTGAAATTGCGCAAGGGGAAACTCATCATCAGCCCTTCCATGCCGAGCGAGTGGAACGGATATTCTGCGGTCTATCATCAGCCAACAGGTGCGCTGGACATAACAGTCGAGCGCCGAAAAGCTGGTTCAAATATTCCGGTCGAAATTCTTGTCGAGGGCGTGGAACAAACCTCTCTTGAGGTGGAGTTTCCGAAAGATGGCAGTCAGAAGAAAGTTCTCGTCCGGATTGCCTGAAGCCCGGGTGACTACCTGACGTTGGAGCGGCAATCCAGAGCCTCCGCGCCACCCTGGATTGTTTGGGTCGGTTAGGGACAGCCGGAACCCTTAGGGTCAGGACCTATTAAATGGCTTGCATGATGCGTTGAGATTTGATTCAATGGCGGCATCAGGAGGTGCCGCTTGTGGATGATCTGTTTTTGCTGAGTGAGGCGCAGATGCGCCGGATTGAGCCATATTTCCCGCTATCGCACGGTATTCCGCGGGTTGATGACCGGCTGATTGTGTCGGGCATCATCTATGTTATCAAGAACGGCCTGCGGTGGCGCGATGCACCCCGGACCTACGGGCCGCATAAAACCATCTACAACCGCTTCATTCGGTGGAGCCGCATGGGCGTCTTCAACCGCATATTTGCCGAACTGGCGGGACAGGCCGGAGAACCCGACCGGATAATGATCGATGCCACGCACCTCAAGGCGCACCGGACGGCAGCAAGCCTCTTAAAAGGGGGGCTCTTCCCCGATGTATCGGGCGCACCAAAGGTGGCTTGAACTCGAAGCTGCATGCAGTCTGCGACGGGGAAGGCCGCCCCATCGTGATGATGCTGACCGAGGGCCAGATGAGCGACCACAAGGGCGCTGTCCTGCTGTTTGACGCATTGCCCAACGCCAAGGAACTGCTGGGCGACAAGGGCTATGACAGCGACTGGTTTCGCGCCGCGCTGACAGCGCGCGGCATCACCCCTTGCATCCCGCCAAAATCCAACCGCAAGGTGCAATATCACTATGACAAGGCGGTCTACAAAAAGCGCCACCGGGTCGAAAACCTGTTCGCCAAAATCAAGGACTGGCGACGCATCCACACCCGCTATGATCGCTGCGCACACACTTTCCTGTCAGCCATCTGTATTGCTGCGACCGTCATCTTCTGGTTGTGATCAATGAGTCCTGACCCTAG
>NZ_JBGTDD010000150.1:0-4153 GCF_041748495.1 Parasphingorhabdus sp. | reverse complement strand
ACCAACGGGAGAGCCGGTCAGCTGATCGCCGCCAGCTGGTAGAGAAAGTCGGCATAGCCCATGGTGGCGTCGACCAGGCCGGCGACTTTCGGGTTGGTCGATTCGATGACATAATATTCATCCGGTGCATGCGCGCCCGCGCCGTGGCCCATACCGAAATGGCCAGCGGGGATCGAGACTGGCGGAGCGGTGAAGGTGGCACCGGGCCAGGAGCCGGCTAGCCGCGGGTTCAGCGTTGCCTTGATTCCGGCGCGCTCGTACGTCGCCAGTTCGGTGCGGATCAGGCGGCTGTTCTCGTCGGTTTCGGTCGGGTCATAGCCGCCGCTGACATTGACCTCGACGTCCGGGAAACCACGGGCGTCGAGATGGGCGCGCAGCTTGCGCTCCGCTTCGGCGCGGGTCTGGTCGGGAACCAGGCGTAGATCGAGCTTGGCGACCGCCCGGCCCGGCAATATGGTCTTGCCGCCTGGTCCAGTATAGCCGGCGACCAGGCCCTCGATATTGACGGTCGGCTCCTGGGCGAGGCGCTGCAGCGCCTGTTCCAAGGGCAGATCGTCGATCCATACATCAACACCCAGTGCCGCCTTGCGCTGGGCTTCGTCGGCATTGCGGGCGGTCTCGGCAATCAGCGCTTTCTCCCTAGCGTTCAGCGGCCGGACATTTTCGAACCAGCCGTCAATCGCGGGGGTGTTGCCGTCCGGCGTGACCAGCGTCTGCAGCGCCTGCACCAGCCGCCAGCTCGGACTGTCGACCATCGCCTTGAGGCTGGAGTGAATATCACCTTTGGGACCGCGGCCCCATTTTTCGCCGCTGGCGACCAGTTCCAGCTCGATCATGCCTTTCGAACCCAGATTGACGCTGACATTGCCGTTCTGGTCCTGCCAGCTTGCGGGGATGAATATGCCCTCGCATTTCTTCAATGCGGCCAGCACATTGGGCTTGGTGGCGACTTGCTTGAAATGCGGCGAGCCGATTTCTTCCTCGCCCTCGCAAATCAGCACAATATTGACCGGCAGCTTGCGGCCCGCTGCGCGAATGGCGTGCAGTGCCGCGAGGAAGGTCGCTTCCGGACCCTTCTGGTTGACCGCGCCGCGGCCCATGATCGCCTTGCCGAATCCGGGCCGGTCGACGATCGCCGCTTCGAACGGCGGAGAGGACCATTCCGACGGGTCGAACTGCTTGACGTCATACATGAAATAGATGCCGAGCGTCCGTTTCGCGCCAGCGTCGAGCGTGGCGAAGACACCGGGATGACCGTCGGTCGGGATGATCTCGACATGCTGGAAGCCGGCGTCCCTGGCGAGCATCGCCATATAGTCCGCACCCTCAGCCATATTGAGGTCTTCCGCCGCAATCGAGGGGAGTTTGATCCAATCCTGGATCCGCTGGACCGACGCCTCCCGCCCGGCTTCCGCGGCCTTGCGAATGTCAGCCATGTCGCTGTTGGCGGACCATGCCATGCCGGGCGACAGGAACATGGCACCGGCGCCGACCAGGGCGCCGCCGCGCAGAGCCTGACGGCGATCCATGGATGAAAATTTGCTGTCTGCGGTCATCGCTTTTCCCCTTTTTTTCAGGGAATGACGATGACGGAGCAATTCATTTATCGCAAGTCTTTAGACAAGCCATTAAACCGATGGGCTTTTCAGGCCACCATTGCCGTCTTGCTGAAATGCTCGGTGAAGCGCGGCTGCATCGGCTGGGTGGCGACCATTGCCAGCGGCAGCGCGGTCTCGCAATGGGCACATTCGGCGCTGAAGCGTCCGACATGCCAGTGCGACTTGCCGCAGCCCGGGCAGCGGTTGACGATATCCATATGATAGAGCGGCTGATAGCCACGTCCGAGACGTGGTTCGGCCAATGCTGTAGCAGGCTGATTGATGAATGATCGGGGAGACAAGTACATCGTTTCTTCCTTCTTGATTGCGCCAAACCTGTTTCACTTACTTCGCTCTCAACCTGTTTCACTTACTTCGCTCTCAATGCCACTAGGTTGCTGAATCAGCGATGAACCGTTTATTTCGGTAGATGAAACGATATGCCGCATCCATCCTCGCTGATAGGATGATCCCGCCAGATTGCCGTGATGGCTGTCACATTATCCCACAAGTTACTGATATATTATGATAACAATATAAGCAGCCATCGCTTCGACCGGATGTGGTGCAGCTTCACTGCACCCCCAGCTTGCGCCACGCCAGTTCGGCAAATTCGCAGAGCAGCGGCCTGGTGTCGCGCGGGTCGATGATGTCCTCGACGCTGAACTGCTCGGCGGTGCGGAAGGGCGAGGTGACCTTGTCGAGCTTGGCCCTTATCTCGGCCAGCCGTGCGACCGGATCCTCGGCGCCTTCGATATCGCTCTTGTAGGCAACCTCGAGACCGCCGGCGATCGGCAGCGAACCCCAGTCGCCGGACGGCCAGGCGAAGCGATACTGGAAATTCTCCGCATTGCTCATCGCGCTGCCGGCGATGCCATAGGCGCGGCGGACGATGACGCTGGCCCAGGGCACGGTTGCCCGGTAGACGGCGTTCATCGCCTGCACGCCATAGCGGATGGTGCCGGTGCGTTCCGCCTCGGCGCCGATCATGAAGCCGGGATTGTCGACCAGATGGACCACCGGCAGGTGAAATTGCTCGGCCAGCTTGGCGAAGCGCTCGACCTTTTCCGACGATTTGGCCTCCCAGGAGCCGCCGAGGAACGACGGATCATTGGCCAGCACCGCGACCGGCCAGCCGTCGAGCCGGGCAAAGGCAGTGATCGCAGCGCGGCCCCAGCGCTTGCCCATTTCAAAAACCGAATCCTCGTCGAACACCGAGGCCATGATCTTGCGCATCGAATAGACCTGCTTGTCGGCGCGCGGCACGGCGGCGAGCAGGCTTTCATCCCGTCGGTCGACCGGATCCCAATTCTCGGTGCGGGCGGACAGCTGATTCACATTGCTCGGCAGATAGGAGAGGAATTTGCGGGCGGTGACAAAGGCTTCCGCCTCGCTGGCGACTTCCTCGTCGACCACGCCATTGGTGGCGTGAATATCGGAGCCGCCCAGTTGCTCCTTGGTCAGCGTGTCGCCGATCGCCGCCGCCACCGCGGGGCCTGCAGCGAAGATTTGCGACAGCCCCTTGACCATGATCGAATAATGGCTGGCAACGGTGCGCGCGGCGCCCATGCCCGCGGTCGGCCCCAGGGCCAGCGCCACCACCGGCACACTGTCGAGATTCTTGATGATATCCTCCCAGCCGGGCACGGCGGGCACATAAGTGAAGCCCATATCCTCGAGACTCTTGACCGAACCGCCACCGCCGGTGCCATCGATCATCCGGATCATCGGAATGCCGAGCGTGTGCGCCATTTTCTCGCACTGGGTGAATTTCCGGTGCAGCGCCGCATCGGCAGCGCCGCCGCGCACGGTAAAATCGTCGGCGGAGGCGACCACCGGGCGGCCCTCGATATTGGCGCGGCCGAAGATCAGGTTGCTCGGTGCGAAATCCTCGAACGTCCCATCCTCGGCATAGGTGCCGCGTCCGGCGATCTTGCCGATCTCGCGGAAGCTGCCTTCATCGACAATCCCGGCGATCCGCGCCCGCGCGTCCAGCTTGCCCCGGCCATGCTGGCGCGAGACCTTTTCCGCGCCGCCCATTTTTTCGGCGAGCCGCTGGCGCTCGGCCAGTTCATCGAGTTCGGGTTTCCAGGTCATTTCATTTCCCCGTCCGTTTTACACAAGAGCGCGTTTTTATTTTCTGTGACCTTTGGCTGGAGGCGCCGGAAAACCGGGGGCCGGGCCTGCGACCGGGGGCGCCGAGTGTGACCTTTCCGAATCGGCGTGGCGCGAAATGCGGAAAGCTGCAGTATCGCGCCAATATAGCGCGGCGAGGGCGTGTAGGACAGGCCGGATTGCTGGCGGGGCGCTTGGTCGATCATCCGGCTGGTTTAACCGAGTGATTAAAGGAGGGGAAGCGGCAAATGGAACCGTGCTATTTTGAATTGCTATTCCCCGACGCAGGCTGATTATAATGCGCACAAAGCCCCGAAGCCACAACGGTTCACCTCACGCTGGGGGCCTTTGTGTCTTTGTGCGACAAATTTTCAACCTTCTGAACATGATAGCGAACCGGGCTTCCGAAGGGATTGCGAATGCGACCCAAGGCCTGAACG
>NZ_JBGTDD010000149.1:0-2524 GCF_041748495.1 Parasphingorhabdus sp. | reverse complement strand
ACAGGCTCTGGGCGACCGGAAAATAAACATTCATGACCCTGCCGCGGAAACTCTGCCCCGGACGCCTGATCATCGCCAGCCATAACCTGGGCAAGGTGCGGGAAATCCGCGCTTTGCTGGAGCCGTACGGGATCGAGCCGGTGTCGGCCGGCGATCTGGGATTACCGGAACCGGACGAAACCGGCGCCACATTCGCGGAAAATGCGCTGCTCAAGGCGCGGGCGAGCGCAGTGGGAGCCGATTGCGTGGCGCTGGCCGATGACAGCGGGCTGTGTGTTGCGGCGCTGGACGGCAAGCCGGGGGTCTACACCGCCGACTGGGCCGAGCGGCAGTGGTTCGAAGGCGAGCCGGGCCGCGACTGGTATATGGCGATGGGCAAGGTCGAGGGGCTGCTGGCCGAGCAAGGGCCCGATGTCGACCGCAGCGCCTATTTTGTCGCGACTCTGGCGCTGGCCTGGCCAGACGGCCATTCGGAAGTTTTTGAGGGACGGGTTCAGGGCAATCTGGTCTGGCCGCCGCGCGGGACTTTGGGATTTGGCTATGATCCGGTGTTCCAGCCGATTGGCATGGAGCAGAGTTTTGCCGAGCTCGACCCGGCGCAGAAACAGGCGATGAGCCACCGGGCGGAGGCGTTTCGGAAGCTGGTTGCGAGTTGCCTGTAATTATTGCCGTTCGCACTGAACCTGTCGAGGTGCACTGTGCGTCGAAAGGCGTCCTTCGACAAGCTCAGGACTAACGAATTGTGCTCCGCACTTGATGCGGAGCTCTAGCAGCAACCACCGGTCTCCGCCTCCACAGCTCCGCATCCAGTGCGGAGCAGAAAGCCTAGCCCCGCAATGGATCCCGACCGACGATATTCCCCGCGGGACTGTAGCGGCAGACCAGATAGTCATTGCGGTCGTTGCTGGCCAGGGCGCAGCCGATCCGCTGGCTGGTCGGCCAGATCATCTGGGTATAATGGGCGACATCGCCCCAGGTGCCGGTGCTGCTGTTGTCGGGGAACCGGCCGCGCTTGAAATAGCGGTCCTCGTCGGCCCAGGCGCCGACCATTTCACTATAGCCATAAGCGTCACGCGTGCCCATCCAGAGATTTTCGCCCTGCCGGGGATTGCGTCCCGTCTGCGGATCATGGGCAAATTTCCCGGTTCGGGCCAGGGTTGCGGCATAGACGGCGGCGTCCCTTGCCAGTTCACTGTTCCAGACCAGATTCGGCGCGCCAACCTTGGCCCGGACTTGATCATGGGCCCGCATCATCGCGCTTTGCAACCGGCTCTCGCCGCGCGGTTTCGGTTCCATGCTGGCGCGCGGTTCGACCACCGTTGTCGGCGACGGGCTTTGCGATGGTGCCGGAGAACAGGCCGCAATGGCTGGCATGATGAAAAGGATAGCGCTAAGGGCGCGGATAATATGCATGAGATGGCCTCTACAATCGAAAATCTGAACAGGAGCAATATGGGGGGTCTTGCCCTCTATATCCACTGGCCGTTCTGTGTGTCCAAATGTCCCTATTGCGATTTCAACAGCCATGTCCGCGATCAAGTTGATGTGCCGGCCTGGCAGGCGGCCCTGCTCGCCGATATGGCGCATGAGGCGGCGCTGGTGCCGGGGCGCAAGCTCTCGAGTATCTTTTTCGGCGGCGGCACGCCGTCACTGATGCCGCCGGCGCTGGTGGAACAGCTGATCGCGGCGGCGGAGCGCCATTGGGGCTTTGAAGACAATATAGAGATCACGCTGGAGGCCAATCCGTCTTCGGTCGAGGCAGCGAATTTTCACGAACTGGCCCGAGCGGGCGTCAACCGGGTGTCGCTGGGGCTGCAGTCGCTCGACGATCAGACCCTGCAGTTTCTGGGGCGAGCGCATGATGTCCGGGAGGGTCTTGCCGCGCTCGAAACCGCGCAGCAGGCGTTCGACCGGGTCAGCTTTGATCTGATCTATGCGCGGCCCGGGCAGTCGCTGGCCGACTGGCAGGCGGAGCTGGACCGCGCGCTGGGCTTTGGCACCGGGCATCTGTCGCTGTACCAGCTGACCATCGAGCCGGGGACGCGGTTCGAGACTTTGGTGCGGACCGGGGCGCTGGTTCCCGCCGACGATGACCATTGCGCCGACCTGTTCGAACTGACCCGAAGTGTCATGACAGCAGCGGGGTTGCCCGCTTACGAAATCAGCAACCACGCCAGGCCCGGTCAGGAAAGCCGCCACAATCTGACCTACTGGCGGTACGAGGATTATATCGGCATCGGCCCCGGCGCGCACGGACGGAGACTAAGGAGCGCGACCGAGCGCCACAAGAAGCCTGAGAATTATCTCTCCGCGGTGGACCGCAATGGCAATGGACTGAAGCTCGAGAAAGCGCTGTCGCAGGCGACGCGCGCGATGGAAGCGCTGATGATGGGGCTGCGGCTGGCCGAGGGCGTGGATTTGCAGGCGCTCGAAAAGAAAACCGGGCTGACGGCGACGCAGATGGTGGATCAGAAAGCGGTCGATCAGCTCACCGAACTGGGCTTGCTCGATGCGTCAGCAGCGC
>NZ_JBGTDD010000148.1:0-2871 GCF_041748495.1 Parasphingorhabdus sp. | reverse complement strand
TCTGGCCCATGGCATCAGCGCCGAACTGACCGGCGATGCCAATGACTATGTCGGCAAGGGTCTTTCCGGCGGCCGTGTGGTGGTCAAGCAACCGGCCCATGTCGACCGCAATCCGACCGAGAATATCATTGTCGGCAATACTGTCCTATATGGCGCGGTCGCGGGCGAAGCCTATTTCAACGGGGTTGCCGGCGAGCGCTTTGCGGTCCGCAATTCCGGCGCCGTCGCGGTGGTCGAAGGCACCGGCGACCATGGCTGCGAATATATGACCGGCGGGGTCGTGGCAGTGCTGGGCAAGACAGGCCGCAATTTCGCCGCAGGCATGTCCGGCGGCGTGGCCTATGTTTATGACGAAGACGGCCTGTTCCGCCAGCGCTGCAACATGGCGATGGTGGATGTCGAAGTCATCGATCCCAATGCCGATGGTGGTGATGCGAGTGCATTGCCGCAGCAATTGCCGGTTGATGTGCAGGATTTTGGTATGGGTGACATGCTCTATCACGATGCGGCCCGACTGCGCATCCTGTTGGAGCGGCACAAGCTCTACACCGGCAGCAAGCGGGCCAGCGAAATTCTCGACAATTGGGCCGAGGCTCTGGGACAATTCGTGAAAGTCATGCCGCGGGATTATGCAGTGGCCCTGAAACAGCTGGAAGCCGAGCGGCTCGATACGATCGTCGCGGCAGAATGAAGGAAGATATGGGAGTAGACCGTGGGTAAAGTAACAGGCTTTCTCGAGATTGATCGCAAGGAAGCGACTTATGCCGATCCCCAGGAGCGGCTGACGCATTATCGGGAGTTCACGATTCCTCTGCCGGACAAGGAGCTCAGGGATCAGGCCGCGCGCTGCATGGACTGCGGCATACCCTATTGCCACACCGGTTGTCCGGTCAATAATATCATCCCGGACTGGAACAATCTGGTCTATGAGGGGGATTGGAAAAATGCGCTGGAAGTGCTGCATTCAACCAATAATTTTCCCGAATTTACCGGCCGGATCTGTCCGGCTCCGTGCGAAGCCAGTTGTACGCTGAATATCGATGACGCACCGGTAACCATCAAATCGATCGAGTGCGCGATTGTTGATCGCGGCTGGGAAGAAGGCTGGATCACCGCTCAGATCGCCGAAGAAAAAACCGGAAAATCGGTTGCAGTGGTCGGTTCTGGCCCGGCCGGACTGGCCTGCGCGCAACAGCTGGCACGCGCCGGACATAATGTCACCCTGTTCGAGAAAAATGACCGGATGGGCGGCCTGCTGCGCTACGGCATTCCCGATTTCAAGATGGAAAAGCACCTGATCAACCGGCGTCTTGTGCAGATGGAAGCGGAAGGCGTGGAATTTCGCACCAGCACCGAAGTCGGGGTGACTGTGTCGGTGGAATCGCTGCAGGGCAATTATGATGCGGTGGTGATGGCCGGCGGTGCGGAAAAGCCGCGGGCGCTGGATATTCCTGGCTATGAAATGGCCGGAGTCCGGCTGGCAATGGAATTTCTGACTCAGCAGAACAAGCGCAATGCCGGCGACGATGAAATGCGCGCCGCTCCGCGCGGCACGATTTCCGCCACCGGCAAGCATGTGCTGGTCATTGGCGGCGGCGACACCGGATCAGATTGTGTCGGCACGTCCAATCGGCAGGGCGCCGCTTCGGTCACCCAGATTGAAATCATGCCCAAGCCGCCGACGAAGGAAGACAAGGCCTTGTCGTGGCCCGATTGGCCGTTGAAACTGCGCACCTCGTCCAGCCATCTGGAGGGCTGCGACCGCGACTGGGCGATCCTCGCCAAGAAAGTCGTTGGCACCAATGGCAATGTCGAAGGGCTGGAATGTATTCGCCTGGAATGGGTGGACGGCGAGATGCGAGAAATCGCAGGCAGCGCGTTTATCATCAAGGCCGACCTGATCCTGCTGGCCATGGGTTTTGTCGGGCCGCGCAAGATGGGGCTGGTCGATCAATCGGAAGTGGAACTGGACGGGCGCGGCAATGTCGCGGCCAATGTGACGGATTACAACAGCAGCAAACATGGTATTTTTGCCTGCGGCGATATGCGCCGGGGGCAGAGTCTGGTCGTATGGGCCATCCGCGAGGGCCGGCAGTGCGCCCGCGCCGTGGATCTGCAACTGATGGGGCGAAGTCTGCTGCCGCGCTAGACGCGATTTCTCCATGACGGCAGCGCTTGAAATGACCCGCTCTTTCCCCCCACGTGCTGGCGGCGCGTTCCATCAGACATGAAAAAAGCCCCGCTGATCTCAGCGGGGCTTTTGTTTGAATATGATGGTTGCGCAAGCAGGGTCTGAACCAACCGCAGGCTTCGGATTGTTGAATTCGACGGCGGGAGATGGGTCCTAGCCTCCGCGGGGACAACAATTTACCAGGTTCGCTTTGCTCACCAATAAAAAACCCCGCACGAGGCGGGGTGTTCTTGTTGGTTGCGGGAGTAGGATTTGAACCTACGACCTTCAGGTTATGAGCCTGACGAGGTGAGACGCAGCCGGCGATCCGGGGGATTGCCGGACCGTCGAACGGGCTGCTCCATTTCGGCCGAAGGCCGAACAGGCGAAAACGATCGAGAAGGATAAGGTGGGCCCTGAATCAAGTGTCCGAGGCAACAAAAAACCCGCTCGGAAGCGGGTTTCTTGTTGGTTGCGGGAGTAGGATTTGAACCTACGACCTTCAGGTTATGAGCCTGACGAGCTACCGGGCTGCTCCATCCCGCGACAAGAGATGAGCCGTCAAATCGGCACGCTTCATGCGGGCTGATTTGTTGGCTCATCGGGCGGCCTTGCGAAGCTGACACTTCGAAAAACCAATGCCCGACAATCAAAAAAGGCCGCCGCTGGGGGTAAACCCGGCAGCGGCCTTTTTCTGAATT
>NZ_JBGTDD010000147.1:0-24505 GCF_041748495.1 Parasphingorhabdus sp. | reverse complement strand
GCGACCGGGCGCGGGTGATTGTCGAGCAGTTCATCGATTTCGATTACGAAATCACTCTTCTCACCATCAGCACCCGCGACGGCGTGCTTTTCTGCCCGCCGATCGGCCACCGGCAGCAGCGCGGCGACTATCAGGAAAGCTGGCAACCGGCGGCGATGACGGACTCTGCGCTCGCCATTGCCCGGGACATGGCGCGCAAGGTCGTCGACAATCTTGGCGGCGGCGGCAAGGGCTGGGGCCTGTTCGGGGTCGAGTTTTTTGTCACCAAGGCCGGCGAAGTGATTTTCTCCGAACTCAGCCCGCGGCCGCATGATACCGGCATGGTCACCCTGATCGGCCAGAATCTGAGCGAATTCGACCTCCACGCCCGCGCAATCCTGGGCTTGCCGATCCCGCATATCGCCCTGACCGCACCGGCCAGCGCCAGCGCGGTGATATTGGCGGACCGGGAGAGCGCGAATTTTGTCTTCACCGGCATCGGCGACGCCTTGGCTCTGGGCAGAGAAGGCGCGGAAGTGGATGTTAGGATATTCGCCAAGCCAGTGACCCGGCCCTATCGACGCATGGGCGTCGCGCTGGCAACCGGTGCGGATAGCGATGCGGCGCGCGAGTTGGCCAAGCGGGCAGCGGATGCGGTCAAGATTATATTTGACGAATAGCAGCGCCCCCGCGATCATGCGATAAAGCCGACACAAAGGAGACACCGATGTCCGACCGCAGCAATTTTGGTGCGACCACCACCGCAGACGAAGTGCTCGAAGGCATCGATCTGTCGGGCAAGCTCGTGGTCATCACCGGCGGTGCCTCCGGCCTCGGTCAGGAAACCGCGCGGGCGATGGCTACAAAAGGCGCGCATATTGTCATCCCGGTGCGTGATATGGCCAAGGGCGAGGCTGCGGTGGCCGCAATCAAAACCTCCGTTCCCGATGCCGATATCGAATTGATGGAATGCGAGTTGGGCAAAATGGCCAGTATCCAGTTTTTTGCCGAGGCTTTTCTGGTGCAGCATGACCAGATCGATCTGCTGATCAACAATGCCGGGGTAATGGCTTGTCCGCATACGACCACGTCCGACGGGCTGGAGATGCAGTTCGGCACCAATCATATCGGTCATTTCCTGCTCACCAATCTGCTCATCCCTGCGCTTGTCAAAACCGCAAAGACCGGCGGGGATGCCCGCATTATCAATCTCAGCTCGCGCGGCCATCATTTTGACACCGTGCATTTTGACGATCCGCATTTTGAAACGCGGGACTATGACAAATGGCTTGCTTATGGCCAGGCGAAGACCGCCAATATCATGTTCACCGTCGGACTGGAAAAGCGGCTGGCGGACAAGGGCGTTCATGCGCTGTCCGTCCACCCGGGAGGGATTCGAACCAATCTCGGGCGCCATCTGACCGAAGACGACATAGCGCTGCTGCTCAAACGGATGGATGAAAATGCCGACGAGGGCTTCACGTTCAAGACGGTGGAAGCAGGTGCCGCGACCAGCTGCTACGCGGCAACCGCACCGGAACTCGAGGGCAAAGGCGGCGTCTATCTGGAAGACTGCCATATCGCGGATGTCGATGATGAAGATCCCAACGGCAGCGTCCGGTCCTATGCCGTTGATCCGGGCAATGCAGAGAAGCTATGGACTCTGTCTGAAGCCACTGTCGGCCAGACTTTTTCTTACTGACAAACCCACCCACACATACCGGAGATTTCCCACCCATGACCGCCCCCTATATCCTCTACGGCTCGCCTCTCTCGCCCTTCCAGCGCAAGGTCGAGGCAGTGATGGCGCTCAAGGGGCTCGCTTATGATTGCGAGGAGGTCAGCGTCATGGCCATGCCCGACTGGTACAAGGAAATAAGCCCGCTTGGCCGCATTCCGTCCTTGCTGGTCCGGGAAATTGCCGAGGAAGGCGTAGGCGGCACGATCACCGACAGCTCCGCCATTTGTGGCTATCTGGAAAAACGCCAGCCCGAACCCGCCGTCTATCCCGCCGATCCGTTCGACTATGGCCGGGCGCTCTGGCTGGAGGAATATGCCGATACCGGCATGGCGATTGCGGGCGGACTGGGCCTGTTCCGGCCGATCATCTTCAATCTGTTCCAGCGCAAGGAGCCGGATCTCGATACCGCCCGCAAGACCTGGAATGAGAAACTGCCGCCGCTATGGGATTATCTGGAGGGGCAGCTCGATGGCGCCGACCATTTTGTCGGCGACACGATCAGCATTGCCGACATCGCGGTCGCTTGCCAGATCGCCCAGACAGATATGCTCGCCGGTCTGCCCGACAAATCCCGCTGGCCAGCCCTCATCGCCCATTATCAGGCCATGCGGGCGCATGACTGTTTTCAGCGCAATAACGCAGGCTGCAGCAAGCTACTCGCGAAACTCGTGCCGGAGAAATTCGACCTGAGCGCGTAATGGCCGGCCGGAGTGGCGGCCGAAGATAGGAGAGCAGCTTGAATGTCCGGCGGCAATCCCGATACGGCTTTCTTGGCTGACAAATTGTTGCAGCGGGCCAGCAGCGGGCCAACTGCGGGTTCGCAGTTCCTTTACAGGAGTTTGCGCTCCTGGATTGCTCATTGGAAATTAGAACTCGAAATTTTTGAATGCACCCATGATGTGATAATATTGTTGGCCACTGCCTGTCGGCGGAACTTCACACAGGTTTCTGCGTAATTTCATCAACGCGAGGAAGCATTATGTTGTTCAAGAAAATCAAGACCCCCGGCCTGTCACATCTCTCCTATCTCGTTGGCTCGGGCGGCAAGGCCGCCGTCATCGATCCCAGGCGAGACTGCGACATTTATCTCGAGACGGCGCGCGCCGAGGGGCTCGAGATTACGCATATCTTCGAAACCCATCGCAACGAGGATCTGGTATCTGGTGCGCCCATTCTTGCAAGCATGACGGATGCCAAGGTGTTCCACGGTCCCAACGCGGCAGGCGATGTTCAATATGCCGCAACCGTCCGTGAGGGGGACCGTTTCGAAATCGGACAAATCACCATCGAGGTTATCGAAACCCCCGGCCATACCGACGATCATCTCGCTTTTGCGCTCTATGACGCAGAATATCCGGACGGAGCGGTCGGGGTGTTCACGGGAGATGCGCTTTTTGTCGGTGACGTGGGCCGGACTGATTTCTACCCGGATCGCAAACGCGAGGTGGCCGGGCTTTTGTTCGATTCCTTGCGGAAAATTTTGGCTCTGGGCGACCAGGCGATCATCTATCCCGCCCATGGTGCCGGATCGGTGTGCGGATCGGGAATGGCGGAACGGGAATTTTCTACCGTCGGGCATGAACGGAGAAACAATCCGCGGCTGCAAATCGAGAGCCGGGAAGATTTTATCGACGCCAAGATCAACGAGATTCACTATCAGCCGCCCTATTTCCGGCTGATGGAGCGCCTCAATCTGGTGGGTGGCGATCCTGCTCCGCGGGTGGCAAGGCCCAGGCAGCTAAGCCTCTCCGAACTGGACGAGCATTCGCCTACCCATCTGGTGGATGTACGCGACCCTATGGCTTATGCTTCGGGTCATTTTCCCGGGTCGATGAGCCTGCCGGTCGGTATGATACCGGCATTTGCCGGTTGGTTCATAGGGGAGGAAGACACTATTTTGCTGATCGGTTCGGACGAAAGCCAGCTTGCTGCGGCAACGGAGCATCTCGTCCGTATCGCCCTGGACAATATTGTCGGCGGGTACACCGACCTCGTCTCGGCCGCTGCGGCCGGCAAAGTCATGGAACAAATTCCCATGATCGGAACGCACACAGTTGAAAAGCGTCTGCAGGGTGATCGCAGCGACTGGACGTTGCTCGACGTGCGCGACGCGGAAGAACGAAGCGATGCATCGATTGATGGTTCGCAGCATATTTATGTTGGCGAACTGAACGAGCGCTGGAAAGAGCTCGACAAGTCGCGCCATTATACCTTGATGTGCGCTAGCGGCATGCGCGCGACCGTGGCAGCAGGTTGGCTCACCAGTCGAGGATTCGAAAAACTCGACATTTACCTCGGATCCATGGGAGCATGGAAAGCGGCTTAGGCAGCCCTGCAGATTCGCGATGAAATGGCTTTCCTACAGCAAGGCTTGTGGGCGAATATACAGCATGGCCGATCTCCGCTGTCCCTCCCGGAACCGCTTCTTGCAAGGCTATTTTTCGTCCCCGGCGCGGGACCATTTATTACCGCTTCAGGGGATGTGACCCGGTGTGACCCTGTTTGGAGAAAGTGATGCTTTTTACCGGACAAGCAAGCCCTTCTTGCGGTGCCCACCCGGCGCGCCTATTAAGCGACCATGACCATCATACCCAATAGTCTCGCGCTGATCGGCAATACCCCGCTCGTCCGCCTGTCTGGCCCGAGCGCCGAGGCCGGTTGCGACATTTACGGCAAGTGCGAATTTGCCAATCCTGGCGCCTCGGTAAAAGACCGCGCTGCGCTCTATATCATTCAGGATGCCGAGGAACGCGGTCTACTCAAGCCGGGCGGCAGGATCGTCGAGGGGACGGCGGGCAATACCGGTATCGGGATCGCCCTGGTCGCCAACGCCAAGGGCTATAAATCGACCATCGTCATGCCGGAAACCCAGAGCCGCGAAAAAATGGATACGCTGCGCGCCCTGGGGGCGGAGCTGATCACCGTCCCGGCGGCACCATATTCCAATCCTGCGCATTTCGTGCACACATCGCGCCGTCTGGCGGAAGAAACCGAAGGCGCTGTCTGGGCCAACCAGTTTGACAATGTCGCCAATCGCCGCGCCCATATCGAAACCACCGCCGAGGAAATCTGGGATCAGATGGACGGCAGGATCGATGGTTTTACCTGCGCTGTCGGTACCGGCGGCACGCTGGCCGGCGTCGGCATGGGGCTGAAGGCGAAAGACGAGAAGGTGACGATCGCCCTGTCCGACCCGCATGGCGCCGCGCTCTACGAATATTATGCCTATGGCGAACTCAAGTCCGAAGGCAACAGCGTCGCCGAAGGTATCGGCCAAGGCCGGATCACCGGCAATCTGGAAGATGCGCCCATAGACCTGCAATACCGGATTTCCGACGAGGAAGCGCTGGTCTGGGTCGAGCGGCTGCTGATGGAGGAGGGGCTGTGCCTCGGCCTGTCTTCCGGCATCAATGTCGCCGGCGCGATTGCGCTCGGCAAGGAACTCGGGCCGGGCAGCCGGATCGCGACCATATTGTGCGACACCGGTTTCCGCTATCTGTCCTCACTCTACAACGCCGCCTGGCTGATGGAAAAGGGGTTGCCGGTCTTCCCCTGGCTCGATCAGAATGGATAAGAAGGTCGCAAATTCCGGCCGTCAGGACACGATGCAGCGGATCCAGGTCGGCGTCATCGGTCTGGCATCGGTGCTGCTGCTGGTCAGCGTCGCCAATTTCTTCATCCAGCGAGCCAGCGATGAACGGACAGTGATCGAGGAAATGCAGGGTGAAGGCGAAGGCAGCGCGCCTCCACTCGTCAGCAATCCGGAAGGAAAGCCTTCCGAACCGCTGGCCGAACTGGGTATCACTCCGGCTCCGAAAAAGGAGGCAAAGGAGAGCGACGAAGAACAGTCCACGAGAAATGTTCCCGGCCAAACCGTTCCCGACCTCAAACCCAACCCGAACCTCGATGCGCCGATGGACCGGGAGCGACGTTGATTGTCGGCTCGTTGGCAGACGGCCTTGTCCACCTTAGTGGCGCTATTGCTGCTGGCGCAATGCACCGGCACGCCGCCTGATCCTCCGCCGGATCGGCCCCGCATCCAGCTGATGACCAGCCTGCCCCTGGTCTGGGGCGACAAGGCTTCGATGGAATCGATCCTCTCCGGCGATTCGGAACCCGCGCCTATATATCGCTACTGGCGCGACCGATATGATGTCACGGCGGTCGACAGTCTGGAAAATCTGGCCGGGGAAAGTCCGGATATCGTTATCCTCGCCCAGCCACGCGCGATGGACCCCGCCGATCTCGCCGATCTTGACGCCTGGGTCCGCGCGGGCGGGGCCGTGATCATCCTGACTGATCCCGATCTGGCCTGGCCGAGCGAATGGCCGCTTGGTGATCCCCGGCGGCCGCTGGCCAGCGGCTTCCTCTCGCCATTGCTCGATCATTGGGGACTGGAACTGGTCGCGGCCGCTGAACAGCGAGCCGCGCTCGTCACTCTTCGCATTGGCGAACATGTCCTCTTGACCCGCGGAGTCGGGACACTGGAACAGAAGGGCTCTGCGATAATCTCCGACGTTGAATGCGATATCAGCGAAGCAGGACTGATCGCGCGATGTGTCATCGGGCAGGGTCAGGCGTCGATCGTGGCGGATGCGGATTTTCTTCATGCCGCGCTCTGGCCCCAAAATACTGGCAGTTCGCCGCAGAAAAGCGGCGCGGCGCGTTTCATGGATCAGCTGGTGCAGGAGCAAATGGACGCACGTGCTGGCGAAAAATGACAAAATTTCCGGCATTTTCAGTCTCTAATCGCCGGAGCTTCGACAGGAACGTGAGAAAGGTGAAAATTAAAATAACTACAAATCAATAGGTTAGTTTGTGTTGCCCGTGAAATCCCTTAAAATCCCCTTCCATCCCCATCGTTCCCCTGATAACCCTGTTTTGTTATCGGGGTATTCTTCCTGTCCGGGATTCTATTTTCGGAAGGCGCTGAAAAGCGCGCTTCTGAAGTGGGGAGTGCTGTGCCCTGATGTGGATGAGGGATTCAGGCTGTGTCAGGCGCATATGCATATTCGGGCTCTGCGATATCGGCGATAGACGACAAGGGTCGGCTGTCGGTGCCCGCTTTCCTGCGCAAGAATCTGATCGAAAGCAGCGACGGCCGCACACTCTGTCTGGGCACCCATGAAAAATGGGATTGTCTGGTCGGCTTCGGCCTCAGCCGCAAGGCCGATATGCTCGCCGAAATCGACAAGCAATGGGAAGCCGCGATCGCAAGGGGCGATTCCTTTGACAAGGACGCCGCCGGTGCCCGCAAATTCTCGTCGCTCCAGGACCTCAGCTTCGACGCCAGCGGCCGCTTCGTGCTTCCGCCACAGCTTCGCGAAATCGGCAATCTTCAAGGCAATGTCCTGTTCCACGGCATCGGCACGACCTTCTGCCTGTGGAATCCGCAGACCTTGCTCGACGCCACCGACGATGTCCCGGTTGACCGGCGGCTGGTCGAGCATCATCTGAAAGAAGCCGGCCAGAAAGTCGAGGGGAAGCAGAAATGACCCTCGCAGCCGCTGCCCATGTTCCCGTCCTGCTTGATGAAGTCATCGATGCGCTCGCCATTACCCCTGGCGAGACGCATGTCGATGGCACATTTGGCGCTGGCGGTTACAGCGCCGCAATGCTGGCAGCCGGCGCAAAGGTCCATGCTTTCGATCAGGACCCGGATGCCATTGCAACGGGTCAGAATATGGTCGATGATGCCGAGGGCAGGCTGAGCCTTCATCATGCCCGCTATTCCGAAATGGCGGATGTTCTGGTTGAAGAAGATATTGACGGCGTTACGCTGGATATCGGCGTGTCCTCGATGCAGCTGGATCAGGCCGAGCGCGGGTTCTCATTCCAGAAAGACGGTCCGCTGGACATGCGCATGGCGAGAGACGGCGAGAGCGCGGCCGACTTTCTCAACGAGGCCGATGAAGAAGCCATTGCCGATATCATCTTTCGCTATGGCGAGGAACGCCGGTCGCGGCGCATTGCCAAGGCCATTGTCGAAGCGCGGCCGCTCACCCGGACATCGGAGCTCGCGCAGGTCGTCAGAAAGGCGCTGGGCTATCGCGACGGCGACAAGAAGGATCCGGCGACACGGACCTTTCAGGCGATCCGCATTCATATCAATCGCGAACTGGGCGAACTGGAAGACGGGCTGGCCGCTGCGGAAAAACTGCTGCAGCCAGGCGGCCGTCTGGCGGTGGTGACATTTCACAGCCTCGAAGATCGCATCGTCAAAAATTTTCTGCGGGACCGCAGCGGACAGAAATCCGCCGGTTCCCGTCATCTTCCCCAGGTTAACGAGATACGGCCGGCACCCACCTTTCATAAACCAGCCAAAGCGGTGCGTCCGGCCGGGGCGGAGCAGGCTCTTAATCCCCGGGCCCGCTCCGCCACCCTTAGATCAGCGGTGCGTACCGACGCGCCGAGCGGCGGTGGAGAACAGTGAAGCTAGCGGTCAAACGCCTCGAAGGAATTGGATGGCTCGCCCTGGTTTTTCTGGTGGCGATTTTGCTTTATCCGCTTTCGCTGAGCGTCGCCACGCTGCGCAGCGATCTGGCGCGCACCGATTACAAGATCATCGAGATCAAGAAGGAAATCCGCTATCTGGAAACCGAGTTCAGCGCCCGCGCCAATCTGCGGCAGCTGGAGGACTGGAACAAGCTGGAATTTGGCTATGCCTCGCCACAGGCTGCGCAATATCTTGATGGCGAGAGAGCGCTGGCCAATCTCGGGGGCAGGGATTTGCGGCGGCCTGTTCAGGTTGCCGTGATCAGCTCGATGGAATCGATCAGGCCTGCCGGAATTATCGGTTCTGTGTTTGGCACCGCCAAGGCGCATGATCGCAATGCGGATGGCAGCGCGATCGGCAGTGCGGGAAAAATGGCCAGCGCCGCAACCGGTGCCGATCCCGTCACGGGAGCCAGTGGAGCAAAAGCCAGAACTGCACGCGTGGCCCAATTGGAAGACAAGCTGCTGGATGACGGGCTGGTTCGTGATCTTGGCCGAAAAGCACTGGCGGAAAAAATCGAAGGCTCGGCCGAATGACGGCACTTCTGGCCAACAGCAAGAAGGTGCAATTTTCGGGAAAAGCGAAGGAAATCACCGCGAGTGCTCATTTCCGGCTGATGATATTGCTGCTGGTGTTCCTCGCCGCCTTCACCATTGTCACCGGCCGATTGATCAGTCTCACGATCTTGGAGGACGCGGCACCCTATCGGGCCTCGAGCAGCGCATTCATTCCGCCGCGCGGCGATATCGTCGACCGCAATGGTGTCCCGCTGGCACGGACCATGCTAGGCTATGCCGTGCGGGTGGTACCGGCCCGCGTGCTGGGAGACAAGGACGTTCTGGCGCGCCAGCTTTCCTCGATCTTTCCCGACACAAGCGCGGCGTCTTTCCTGGAAAAGTTGAACGGATCCCACCCCACTTATCTTCGCCGCCGGGCGCTGCCCGAGCAGGTCAAGCAAATCCATGCTCTTGGCGAAATCGGCATCGAGTTTCCCCGTGAGGATGAGCGTCTCTATCCGCAGCGCGAGCTGGCGGCGCATGTGCTCGGCTATGTCGACGCCGATGGCAATGGTGTCATGGGCATGGAGCGGGCGCTCAACGAACAGCTTGTCGATCCGACCCTGCGCTCCACCGCCACGACATTATCGATCGACAGTCGCGTGCAGGCTGCGCTGGAAAGCGAGCTTCATGATGCGATGATCCTGACCCAGTCACGCGGCGCGGCAGGGATCATATTGGACGTCGAGACCGGAGAAGTCATGGCTCTGGCTTCCCTGCCGCTGTTCGATCCGAACAAGATTCGCAGAGAGTCGATGAAGCACCAGAATAATGAAGTGACGCAGAGCGTGTTCGAACTGGGATCGACGTTCAAGCCACTGACCATAGCCGCTGCCTTGGACGCCGGTACCGTTACCGATCTGGCGGTTCGCTACAATGCGATGGAACCGATCAAGGTTGGCGGATTCACGATCAAGGACGATCATAGCCAGGGACGCTATCTGAATGTTCCGGAAACGCTGGTCCACAGTTCCAATATCGTGACCGCCCGGATCGCCGACAATCTCGGCAGGGAAGCCATGGAGAACATGTTTCGGCGGCTCGGCTTTGACGAACGCCCCCATATCGAGCTGGTTGAAAGGGGCCATCCGATCTGGCCGCGGAACTGGGGACGGGTCACCAATATGACGGTAGCATATGGTCATGGCATCGCTGTTACCCCCCTCCATCTTGCCAGCGCCTATGCGGCAATGGTCAACGGCGGGATCTGGCGTCCCGCGACCTTGCTGAAGGTCGAGCCGGGCAAGGAAGCCAAGGGACGGCGGGTTTTCAAGGCCGCGACCAGCGCCCGCATGCGCCAGTTGCTCCGGATGATCGTTTCCGACGGCACCGGCCGCAAGGCCGATGCGCCAGGCTTCCGGATTGGCGGAAAAACCGGTTCCGCCGAAAAGCCTTCGGAAGGCGGATATAACAAGACATCGCTGGTCTCGACCTTTTCCGCCGCTTTCCCGATGGACAACCCGCGCTACGTGGTTATCGCCATGCTTGATGAGCCCAAGGGAACCGCGGAAACGTCATTCCAGCGCACTGCCGGCTGGACCGCAGCACCGATTGTCCACAAACTCGTGTCGCGCGTTGGTCCGATGCTCGGGATCATCCCGGACGAACATCGTGATGTCGATGTGTCAGAGCTGACGCCGCTGCTGTGGAAACCCAAAGCTCCGTCCAGTGAACAGAATAATGCGACTGAATAGTTTTATACCCGGCCTGGACGACGAAACTGGTGAGCAGAGTGTCACCGGCTTTGCCATTGATCACAGGAAGATCGCGCCCGGCAATATCTTCGGGGCCTTCCAAGGGGCGAAGTTCAACGGCGAGGAATTTATCGAGGCAGCGATCCGTGCCGGTGCGATTGCCATTGTCGCCCGTCCGGAGGCGGAGGTCGACGGCGCCCTGCATATTGTCGATGAAGAGCCACGGCGACTGTTCGCCCAGATGGCGGCCCGCTATTTTACACCGGCACCGGCCCATGTGGCGGCGGTGACCGGCACCAATGGCAAGACATCCATCGCAGAGCTGACTCGGCAGCTGTGGCGGATGGATGGCTATAACAGCGCGTCGATCGGGACGCTCGGCGTCACTACCGCCGACGATCAGGTCAAGACCGGATTGACCACCCCCGATATTGTTACCTTTCTTTCCAACATGTCAGGTCTGGCGCGGGAAGGGGTCAGTCACGCGATTTTTGAAGCGTCAAGCCACGGTCTCTCGCAATATCGCACCGAAGGCCTGCCTGTACAGGTTGCCGCCTTCACCAATCTGAGCCGCGACCATCTCGACTATCATGGCGATATGGAGAGCTATTTCGAAGCCAAGATGCGATTGTTCGACGAGGTTGTAGCCAGCGATGGCACCGCCGTGATCTGGGCGGATGACGATCCATGGTCAGAGCAAGCGATCCGGCACGCCATGGATCGCGGGCTGGACCTGTTCACGGTCGGCGAAAAGGGAAGCACCTTGCGGCTGCTATCGCAGACGCCAACCCATTTGGGTCAGGTCCTGATGGTCAAGGCGCAGGGCAATAGTCACCGCATTGCGCTGCCGCTGATCGGTGCCTATCAGGCCGCAAATATTCTGTGCGCTGCCGCCATTGTTCTCGCAACGGGCGGGCAACTGGCAAATATTTTCGACCATATGCAGCGGGTTCAGCCGGTGCGTGGACGGATGGAACGGGCCGTCATCACCCGCGCCGGTGCACCGGTCTATGTCGACTATGCCCATACCCCGGATGCCTTGCGCGCGGCGATCGAGGCTCTGCGACCGCATGTAACCGGCAGGCTGATCACCGTTTTTGGCGCCGGCGGGGACCGCGACAAGGGCAAGCGGCCCGACATGGGCAGGATTGCAAGCGAAATGTCCGATCATGTGATCGTTACCGACGACAATCCGCGCAGCGAAGACCCGGCGACCATCCGCAGCGCAATTCTGGCCGGAGCGACCGGTGCCGAAGACATAGGCGACCGCCGTACAGCAATCGCCAAGGCCATCGACATGGCTGGCCCGCAGGATATCATTCTGCTCGCCGGAAAAGGCCACGAACAGGGCCAGATTATCGGTGATCGGGTCATACCCTTTGACGATGTCGATGTGGCCCGGGAATGCGCCGGGGCGCAGCCTTTATGACCGCGCTATGGACTTCAGAGGCGATCGCGGCGGCGACTGCAGGCAAGGCCAGCGCCGCCTTTGCGGTCAACGGTGTCGCCTTTGACTCGCGTGAAATTGGTCCGGGCGACCTGTTCATTGCCTTGAAGGGTGAACATAGCGATGGTCATCTTCACGTGGATCAGGCCATTGCCTCCGGCGCCTCCGGCGTCTTGGTCAGCCAGCCTGTCGATGGCCCGCATATATTGGTGTCCGACACCGCGCTTGCGCTTGATGCGCTGGCCCAGGCCTCGCGTTCCCGCACCGATGCGAAGATCATCGGGGTGACCGGATCGGTCGGCAAGACCGGTACAAAAGAGGCATTATATGCCGCCCTTCACCGCTGTTCCTTCGGCAAGGCCCACCGGTCGGTCAAAAGTTATAACAATCATGTCGGCGTCCCGCTCAGCCTGGCACGGATGCCCCAAGACAGCCAATATGGCATTTTCGAAATGGGCATGAATCATGCGGACGAACTGTCGGCGCTGACCCGTCTGGTGCGACCGCACGCCGCGATCATCACCGCCATTGCGCCGGCCCATATCGGTAATTTCCCCGATGGCGAGGCCGGCATCGCCGACGCCAAGGCCGAGATTTTTGAAGGGCTCATGCCAGACGGTACGGCGATCATTCCGCACGACAGCCCGCACTATCCACGACTGCGGGAAAAAGCCCGACGCCATACGGCGCATATTGTCTCTTTCGGATTTGAAGCCGGGGCGGATGTGCGCGCGATCGATGTGGTTGCTGCTCCCCGGGGCGGCTCGCTGGTGACCGCAAAACTGGGCGATCAAAGTCTCTGCTTCACCATTGCCGAAGCCGGACAGCACTGGGTCTCCAATTCCCTGGCGATACTTGCTGCGGTGCGCGCCACTGGCGGTGATCTGGCCTCGGCCGGCCTCGCACTGGCAGAAATGAGCGGCATAGACGGCCGTGGCCGTCGTCATCTTGTCTCGCTCAAATCGGGTGGCAAGGCGATGGTGATCGACGAAAGTTACAACGCCAACCCGGCCTCGATGAAGGCGACATTGCAGCATTTTGCCGCCGAGGCCGCTGCTGGCCGCAAGATCCTTCTGTTGGGCGCCATGGGAGAGCTGGGCGAGCAATCCGCGCAATATCATCAGGCGCTGGCGCAAGACATCGAGCGATGCGCTGCCGATGCCATCATCTTGGTCGGCGAAGATATGACATATACTGCCGCGAAACTGGAACAGGGCCTTGATCGGGGCGTGAAAATGTCACATGCCACAGATGCTTCGGAGGCGCTGACCGAGGTCGCAAAATTGCTCAGCGACGGGGACTTCCTTCTGGTCAAGGGGTCAAATTATTTGGGGCTATCGGCTGCGGTCTCCGCGCTGGTAAGCGGGGAGTATTGATGTTTTATTTGCTGGCCCAATGGCTTGAATTCGAAGGTATATTCAATGTTTTTCGGTATCTGAGCTTTCGCTCCGGAGCCGCTGTGTCGACATCCTTGTTCATCGGCCTTCTGATCGGCCCCAAGTTCATCAACATGCTGCGCATGCGCCAGGGCAAGGGGCAGCCGATCCGCGAAGACGGCCCGATCACGCATCTGAAAAAGGCAGGAACGCCCACCATGGGAGGCCTGATGATCCTGATTTCGGTCGTCACTTCGTTATTATTGTGGATGGATCTCAGCAATATGTTCGTCTGGGCGTGCATTTTCGTCACGCTGGGCTTTGGTGCCATCGGCTTCATGGACGATTATGACAAGGTCAGCAAAGCCAGCCACAAGGGCATTCCGGGCCGGGTCCGGCTGTTGCTGGAATTTGCCATCGCCGGCTTCGCCACATGGCTGATCGTGCAGCAAATCGGGACCAGCCTCTATGTGCCCTTCTTCAACGACGTCCAGATCGATCTCGGCTATTTCTATATTCCCTTCGCCATGTTCGTGATCGTCGGCGCTGGCAATGCGGTCAATCTGACCGACGGACTGGATGGTCTGGCGACCATGCCGGTGGTGATTGCCAGTGCCGCTTTCCTCGTCCTCGTTTACATGTCGGGCAATGCTGTCTTCTCTGAATATCTGGGGATTCCGTTCGTTCGCGGCGCTGGTGAACTGGCAATTTTGTGCGCCTGCATGATCGGCGCCTGTCTCGCCTTCCTGTGGTTCAACGCGCCACCAGCCGCCGTGTTCATGGGCGATACCGGCAGTCTGGCGCTCGGCGGTGCATTGGGTGCAATTGCCGTTTCCATCCATCATGAAATCGTGCTGGCGCTGGTTGGCGGACTGTTTGTGCTGGAAGCGGTATCGGTCATCGTGCAGGTGTTCTTCTTCAAGCGCACTGGCCGACGCGTGTTTCGCATGGCACCCATCCATCACCATTTTGAACAGCTTGGCTGGTCCGAATCCACCATTGTCATCCGCTTCTGGATCATCAGTCTGGTGCTCGCGCTCGCCGGATTGGCGACATTGAAACTCAGATGATCGTCTCCCCAGCCTTTGCCGGAAAACGCTATGCCATTCTCGGACTGGCCCGCTCCGGAATGGCTGTGCTGGAGAGCCTGTACGCGAGCGGCGCAGAATTGCTTGCCTGGGACAATCGCGAAGAATTGCGCAACAGCATTGCCGACAAGGCGCATATTGCCGATCCGCTGGAATCCGACTTGACCGGCTATGATGCCATCATATTGACCCCTGGTGTGCCTCTCAACAGTCACCCGATCGTGCAAAAGGCGCAAATCGACGGTGTGCCGATCATCGGCGATATTGAGCTTTTTGCTCAGGCCCGCTCAGCATTGCCTGCGCACCGGGTTGTCGGTATCACCGGTACCAACGGCAAGTCGACGACCACCGCGCTGGTCCAGCATATTCTGACCAGCGCCGGCGTTCCAGCCGTGATGGGCGGAAATATCGGTGTCCCGATCCTGTCGCAGGACCCGTTGCCGGAGGGCGGCGTCTATGTGCTGGAACTTTCAAGCTACCAGATTGATCTGACCAGCAGTCTCGATTGCGATGTCGCGCTCCTGCTTAATATCAGCCCCGACCATCTCGATCGCTATGACGGTTTTGACGCCTATGCCGCCGCAAAAGCGCGTCTGTTCGATATGCTGGGATCCGGCCATAGCGCTATTTTTGCCGGTGCCGATGACAAGACCCGATTGGCCCTGCATTGCCTCCGAGATCTGGGCCGGGTGGAGAATATCGTCGACACCAGCGCTCGGGCGATTGCCGGGCAAGCCGATTGGCCATCGTTGCAGGGACCCCATAATCTCCAGAACGCCATCGCCGCCGTTGCGACGGTCGAGGCTCTGGGGATCACCGAGGGACAATGGCGTCCAGCTTTGGCCAGCTTTGCGGGCCTCCCGCACCGCATGGAGCGCATTGCCGAATCCCGTGGCGTGCTGTTCGTCAACGACAGCAAGGCGACCAACCCGGCATCGACCGGTCCGGCGCTTGGTGCCTATCCGAAAATTCACTGGATATTGGGCGGCCTGCCCAAAAGCGCCAGTCTGGCAGAATGCGAACCTTATTACGAAAATGTCGTTCACGCCTATACGATCGGCGAAGCCGGGCCGATGTTCGAAAAATTGCTGACCGATAAGCTCCCGGTCGAATCCTGCGAAATGATGCTGACCGCGGTGCAGCGGGCGGCTGCCAATGCCCGGCCGGGCGAAGTGATCTTGCTGTCGCCGGCCTGTGCGTCCTTTGATCAGTTTCGGGACTTTGAAGCGCGCGGAAATTGTTTCCGCAGCGCCGTCAATTCGGTGATCGAGAACGGTTTGATCGGTACCGCCAACCGGGAGGCCAGTCAGTGAGCGAATCCGACCAAGACACGGCACCCAACCGCCCGCTTCCCGAAATCGCCGGAGCCCTCAAAAAGAAGCGATTCCAGTTGCAGTCCCGGCTCGGGCGCAGCGACCGGTCGCCGCTGGCGATCTGGTTCTGGGAGCTCGACCGGGTATTGCTCGGACTGATCCTCACTCTGATCGCCATCGGGCTGATCGCTGTGGCCGCGGCATCCCCCGTCACCGCGCTGAAGCAAAGCACAGCAGCCGTCACGGTCGATCCGCTTTATTATTTTTACCGCCAGCTTGGCTGGGTGATCGTCGGTATCCCGGTGATGCTGGTGGTTTCAATGTTGCCCAAGGAACAGGCCCGGCGATTCGCGATACTCGCGGCGCTTGCGGCTTTCATCCTGCTGTTTCTGGTCCCGGTATTCGGCAAATCGGTCAACGGTGCCCAGCGCTGGATCGGCTACGGCTTCGCCACGATTCAGCCGGGTGAGTTTCTCAAGCCATTATATGCGGTAACCCTGGCCTGGCTGCTGTCGCTCAGGATCAAGGATCCGGCCCTGCCGGTGATTTCCCTGTCCGTTGTCCTGACCGGAATCATCGCTATTCTCATGCTGATGCAGCCCAATCTGGGTGAAACCATCCTGATCTGCGGCATCTGGTTCGCAGTGATGACGGTTGCCGGCCTGTCGGCGCGTCTGATCGCGGCCATCGGTATCGCCGGTGTTGGCGGCCTGGTTGCGGCCTATTTCCTCTATCCCGTCGCGACTCAGCGGATCAACTCATGGTTGTTTGGTGGTGGTGAATTTGATCAGGTGATGTTTGCCCACAAGGCTCTGACCGGCGGCGGACTGCTCGGCACCGGCCCCGGGCTCGGGACGGCCAAGTTCAAGCTGCCCGAAGCGCATACCGACTATATTTTCTCGGTTATCGGCGAAGAATTCGGTCTGCTCGCCTGCATGGCGATCGCGCTCGTCTATCTGGCAATCATCGTCCGGGTCTTTCTTCGCCTGCTCGACGAAGAGGATAATTTCATCATTCTCGCCGTAGCCGGCCTGACCGCTCAATTTGGCGGACAGGCGCTGATCAACATGGCGGTGAACCTGCAGCTGTTCCCGTCCAAGGGCATGACCCTGCCATTTATCAGCTACGGTGGATCATCGATCCTAGCCCTGTGCATCGGCATCGGACTTTTACTCGCATTTACCCGCCGGAACCCGTATCTTGACCGCTCACAATATGTCTCGGCCTGGCCCGAGCGAGGACGGATAACGGTATGAGTTTTTCGAAACATTATGTTCTGGCAGCGGGCGGCACCGGGGGTCATATGATCCCCGCTTATGCGCTCGCCCGGGAACTGGTTTTGCGCGGCCATCGGGTGGCGCTGATCACTGATGAACGCGGCGAAAAAATTCCCGGCATGGTCGAGGAAGGGCAGGTCCATGTCCTGCCCGCTGGCCGGATCACCAAGGATCCGCGCAGCTGGCTGAGCGGCATCCGCGGGATTCTCAAGGGCCGCCGGATGGCGATGCAGCTTTACCAGACATTCCAGCCATCGGCGATTGTCGGCTTCGGCGGTTATCCCGCTTATCCTGCGCTGCTCGCGGCAAACAGCCGCGACATCCCGACCATCGTCCACGAACAAAATGCGGTTCTGGGCCGGGTGAACCGGCTCGCTGCCCGCTCGGTCAACGCCATTGCCACCGCCTATCCCGACGTCTTGCGGATCAAGCCGAAATATCAGGAAAAAGTCCATCTGGTCGGCAATCCGGTGCGCGAGGAAGTGGTCGCGCTCAGGAGCGAACCCTATCCACCATTGTCCGAGGACGGCATCTTCCGCGTTCTGGTCACCGGCGGTAGCCAGGGCGCGTCAATTCTTTCCGACGTCGTGCCGGACGCGATGGCGATGCTGCCGGTCCATTTGCGCCGGCGCCTGCAGATCACCCAGCAATGCCGCGAGGATGATATCGAACGGGTGCGGGCGAAATATACCGAACATGATATCCCGGCGGAACTGGCTACCTATCTGCCCGACCTCCCGCAGCGTCTCGGCTGGGCCCATCTGGTGATCGGCCGGGCGGGTGCGTCGACCATTGCCGAACTGACCACCGCCGGTCGGCCTGCGATCCTGGTTCCGCTGCCCAGCGCGATGGACGATCACCAGACCTATAATGTCAAGGAAATGGTCGCATCGGGCGGCGCGCGTTCGATCCCGCAGTCGCGTTTCACCGCCAAGGAACTCGCCAAGCAGATGCAGAAAATGGCCCTGCAGCCGGGGGCACTGGAAAATGCTGCCCGCTTCGCAGCCAAATGCGGTCGCCCGGAAGCGGTCAATGATCTTGCCGATCTGGTCGAAAGCATCGGCACGTCCCCGCTGGGCAAGACCTTCAAGGTGAAGAGCGAGGCACCACAAATGATGTCATCCCGCAACGAAGCGCTGGCCAGGGACCATGTTCAGTGAAAGGTGTCGGCACGGATATTGGTACGATACATTTCGTCGGGATCGGGGGCATCGGCATGTCCGGCATCGCCGAAGTGATGCACAATCTCGGCTATCAGGTCCAGGGTAGCGACATCGCCGAAAGCTATGTCGTCGAAGGCCTGCGTGCCAAGGGCATTGACGTGAAAATCGGGCATAGCGCGGACAATGTCGAGGGTACCGCCGTCGTGGTTACATCGACCGCGGTCAAGCGCGGCAATCCGGAAGTGGAAGCGGCGCTGGCGGGCCGGATACCTCTGGTACGGCGGGCAGAAATGCTGGCCGAACTGATGCGGCTCAAATCAACGATTGCGATCGCCGGCACCCATGGCAAGACCACAACGACGTCGATGGTCGCGGCAATGCTCGATGCGGGTGGGATTGATCCGACGGTCATCAACGGCGGGATCATCAACCAATATGGTTCCAACGCCAGGCTTGGTGCGGGCGAATGGATGGTGATCGAGGCGGACGAAAGCGATGGCAGCTTTCTGCGGCTCGACGGCACTATTGCGGTTGTGACCAATATCGATGCCGAGCATCTCGATCATTATGGCAGCTTCGACAATATCAAGGACAGTTTTGTCGAATTCATCGAGAATGTTCCTTTCTATGGCGCAGCGATCCTGTGCATCGACCATCCCGAAGTGCAGGGCATCTTGCCGCGCATCCGCGACCGGCGGATCATCACTTATGGATTTTCCGCCCAGGCCGATGTCAAGGGCGTCAATGTGACCTCGGTTCCCGGCGGCAATCGCTTTGATGTCGATATCCGCGACCGCGACGGCGAGACCAGAACCATAACCGGCATCGAACTGCCGATGCCGGGCCGTCACAACGTCCAGAATGCGATCGCTGCAGTCGCGGTCGGGCTGGAAATGGGTATCAGCGATGACAAGATTGCCAAGGGCTTCGATCATTTTGGCGGCGTCAAGCGCCGCTTCACCAAGGTTGGCGAAGTCGACGGCGTGACCATCATCGATGATTATGGCCATCACCCGGTCGAGATACAGGCGGTATTGTCGGCCGCACGCGAAGGCGCCGAGGGCCGGGTCATTGCCGTCGTCCAGCCGCACCGCTTCACCCGTCTGCGCGATCATATGGAAGAATTTCAAAGCGCCTTCAACGATGCCGATATGGTCTTTGTCACGCCGGTCTATGTCGCCGGCGAGGAGCCGATTGAGGGTGTCGACAGCCACGCTCTGGTCGAGGGCCTGAAGGTGCGCGGTCACCGTCTGGCGGAAACGGTCGAGAATGAGCAGGCTCTGGTCACCCGTCTGTCCGCAGAGGTACAGCCGAAGGACATGATCATCTGTCTCGGTGCCGGCGACATCACCAAATGGGCAGCCGGCCTTGCGGATGGCATAAGGGAGGCACGAAAATGACCGTCGCCACCACCATGCCCGAAACCCGCGGCAAGCTGACGGAAGATGCACCGCTGGCGCCGTTGGTCTGGTTCAAGAGCGGCGGGGCGGCGCAATGGCTGTTCGAACCGAAAAATATCGACGATCTGCAGCAATTTCTCCGCGATCTCGATCCGGAGATCGCCGTCTGGCCTTTGGGTCTGGGATCCAATCTGATCATCCGCGACGGCGGCGTGAGGGGCGTGGTGGTCCGGCTGGGCAAGGCCTTCGCGGCTATCGAAGCAGACAGGCTGACATTGCGCTGCGGCGCCGGCGCTCCGGGAATTTCGGCCGCCAGTTCCGCTCGCGACCATGGCATCGCCGGGATCGAGTTTCTGCGCGGCATTCCCGGTACGATCGGCGGCGCGGTGCGTATGAATGCGGGTGCCTATGGCCGGGAAGTCTGTGACATATTGCAAAGCGCAGACGTCGTCCTGCGCAGCGGCGATCGGGTGACGATACCGCTGGCCGATATGGGCTATAGCTATCGCCATTCGTCCCTGCCCGAAGGCTCCATCGTGGTGAGCGCCACATTCAGCGGCAAGAGCGGCGATCCGGCACAGATCGGTGCCGAGATGAAACGCATCGCCGAAGAACGCGAAGCCTCGCAGCCGCTCCGCACCAAGACCGGCGGCTCCACCTACAAGAATCCCGTAGGCAAAAAGGCCTGGCAGCTGGTCGATGAAGCCGGCTGTCGCGGCCTGCAGATCGGGCAGGCGCAGGTATCGGAAAAACACTGTAATTTCCTGATCAATCTCGGCGGCGCGACCTCTGCCGATATCGAGGCGCTGGGCGAGGAAGTGCGCAAGCGGGTCCGGGCGCATTCCGGTGTCGAACTGCAATGGGAAATCCAGCGCGTGGGGGATGAACTTTGACCAACAAGCTGCACGTTGCTGTCCTGATGGGCGGCTGGTCCGCCGAACGCGAGGTCTCGCTGATGAGCGGCAAGGGTGTCGCCGATGCGCTCGAAAAAAATGGCCACCAGGTCAGCCGTGTCGATATGGACCGCAATATCGCAATGGTGCTGGACGGCATCCGGCCGGATGTGGTGTTCAACGCACTGCACGGCGTTCCGGGCGAGGATGGCAGTGTCCAGGGCATGCTCGATCTGATGCAGATACCCTATACCCATAGCGGGCTCGCCACCTCGGTTATCGCGATCGACAAGGAACTGACCAAACAGCAGCTGGTGCCGGCCGGCATTCCCATGCCCAAAGGCAAGGTGGTCTCCAGCGCCAGTCTCTACGAGGCGGATCCGCTGCCCCGGCCCTATGTCCTGAAACCGGTCAACGAAGGCTCCTCGGTCGGCGTCGCCATTGTCACCGACGACAGCAATTATGGCCACCCGATTGGCCGCGACAGCGCCGGGCCATGGCAGGAATTTGACGAACTGCTGGCCGAGCCGTTCATTCGCGGCCGCGAGCTGACCACCGCCGTATTGGGCGGCAAGGCGCTGTGCGTGACCGAACTGAAAACCGCTCAGGGTTTCTACGATTATGACGCCAAATATACCGAGGGTCTGACCGAACATGTCTGTCCCGCGAAAATTCCCCGGGCGATTGAAAGGCTCTGCCTCGATTACGCCTTGCGCGCCCATCAGGTCCTGGGTTGCCAGGGCACATCGCGTACCGATTTCCGCTGGGATGATGAGCAGGGCGCAGCCGGCCTGTTCGTGCTCGAAACCAATACCCAGCCCGGGATGACTCCGCTCAGCCTGGTCCCCGAACAGGCCAGGCAAATGGGGATCAGCTATGAACAGCTGGTCGAGATAATCTTGAGAGAAGCGCTATGACAGCCACCCGGAAACGCACCACTCGGCCGGCCAGGGGCAGGCCGCGCAAGCAGGCCAGACGCAAGGTCCGGCAGGTTTCGATATTCGACAAGATATTGCGCGCCATGCCGGTCACCGAAGCCCAGGTGCAAAAGGGTCTGACCTGGGGCCTGGTCGGGGTCTTCATTCTCGGCGCCTTCAGTGTCGCTCATTATTCCGGAATCAATGACCGGATCAAAACCGAGGTTGCGGCAGCGGTCGGCAATGCCGGGTTTGAAGTGAAGCGGGTCGAGGTCACCGGCGTCAACCGCATCGACGAATTGAAAGTCTACGAAATCACCCTGGCGCAGAAAGACCGTTCGATGCTGCTGGTCGACATCGACGCAGTGCGTGAGGATCTGCTAGCCAATGGCTGGATCAAGGATGCCCGCATTTCCCGCCGCCTGCCTGACACGCTGGTGGTGGACATTGTCGAACGCGAGCCGGTTGCTGTATGGCAAAATCAGGGCCGCCTCTCGCTGATCGACAAGACCGGTTATCCGCTGGAAGAAATCGCCAAGGAAGAAATTCCCGACCTGCCGGTGATTGTCGGCAATAAAGCCAATCTGAAATTTACCCAGCTGGATATTCTGCTCGACGTCGCTCCGGCGCTGCGCCCGATGGTGACTGGCGCGACCTGGATCGGCAACCGCCGCTGGGATCTGCAATTTGACAGCGGCGAGACGCTGGCCCTGCCCGAAGGCGAGGAAACGGCCTCGGCCGCGTTGCTGAATTTCGCGCGCATGGATGGCGTCAATCGCCTGCTCGGGCGCGGGGTCGTCCATTTTGATCTGCGCGATGCCGAACGCGCTTATTTGCGGATGCCACCAAAAGTGCAGCCGGAAGATCCGGAAAGTTGACCGAACAGCAATATATGATCGAGGGTAAGGACTAGGCTCATGCCAGCACGGGTAGAAAAAATCTTCACATCCCTGGACATCGGTTCGTCGAAAATTTCGGCGATGATCGCCGGGCGGATGGACAATGGCGAACTGACCGTTCTCGGAACCGGCCAGCGCGCCAGCAAGGGCGTGAAACGCGGCTATATTGCCGATACCGAGACCACCGAAATGGATGTCCGCGACGCCGTCGAACAGGCTGAACGCATTGCCGGCACCAATATCGACGATGTCTGGGTCAGCTTTTCGGCGGGCGGCCTGCAAAGCATGCTGACCTCGGTCGAAACCGAACTGGGCGGCCACCGGATCGAACAGGAAGATATCGACCTGCTGCTCGACGCCGGCCGCAACAGCATTGATCCCAAGGGCAAGATGCTGCTGCACGCCCAGCCAGCGCTTTATACGCTCGATGGCCTCAACGGGGTGAAGAAACCGAAAGGCCTGCACGCCGATCGCCTCGGGGTTGATATCCATGTCATTCTGGCCGAGGCTTCGCCGGTCCGCAATATCGAGATGAGCGTGCGCGGTGCCCATCTCAACGTCAAATCCATTGTCGCTTCCCCGATCGCTGCCGGAACCGCCTGCCTGTCCCGCGAAGAACGCGAGCTGGGCGTGGCGCTGGTCGAAATGGGTGCGGAAGTGACGAATGTTTCGCTTTTTGCCGGCGGTATGCTGGTCGGCCTGACCACATTGCCTTACGGAGCCGCCGATATCACCGACGATATTGCCTCGTCCTTCGGCTTGCGGCGCGCGCAGGCCGAGCGGATAAAATGCTTCTATGGTTCCGCCACCACCAGCCCGCGCGACAATCATGATGTCATCAGTCTCGATCTCGACAAGAGCATCGAACATCCGGAAGAAGAAGGTCGGATCACGCGCGCCCAGCTGATCGCGGTCATCCGGCAACGGCTGGACCATCTGATCGGTGAAATCGGTCGGTCGCTGAAGGATCTCGGCTTTACCGGTCCGGTAGGCCGACAGGTCGTGCTCACCGGCGGCGGCGCCGAACTCAAGGGCATTGCCGATTACGCCCAGTCAGCACTGGGCCGGACCGTCCGCATCGGTCGTCCGACGGGACTGAGCGCGCTCCCCGAAGCCCATAGCGGCCCCGCTTTTGCGGGACTCGCCGGACTGGCACTCTACGCGTCGCAAGACCCTGTTGACCTGCGATCCATGTCCGCAAGCCACCAGAATGTTCACAGATATGGAGGATCGGCGGTGATCGGACGGCTGATGTCCGCGATCCGCGGAAATTTTTAAAAATCTGATGAAAAAAAATTAACTTTTCGGGTGATTCTCACAGTAAATTTGTGCAAAGCGTTAAACAAATATTACAGGACGATAAAATGTCTCGGGAGACAGTGAGATGAGTATCAATATTGGCCCACCGGAAGTCGAAGAACTGAAGCCGAAAATTGCGGTAATCGGAGTCGGCGGAGCCGGCGGTAATGCCATTGCCAACATGATTGCAGCGCAGGTTGAAGGGGTTGATTTCATCGTCACCAACACCGACGCGCAATCGCTGAACAGTTCGACCGCCGAACGGCGTATCCAGCTTGGCCCCGATATTACCCAGGGTCTGGGTGCTGGATCCCGGCCCGAGGTCGGCCGTGCTGCTGCGGAAGAAACCATTGATCTGGTCGAGCAGGCGCTGGAAGGCACGCACATGTGCTTCATCGCTGCCGGCATGGGCGGCGGCACCGGTACCGGCGCAGCTCCCGTGATCGCCAAGGCGGCACGGGACCGCGGTATCCTGACCGTCGGCGTGGTCACCAAGCCGTTCACTTTTGAAGGCACACGCCGGATGAAAGCGGCCGAAGCGGGCATCGAGGAACTGCAGAAAAATGTCGATACATTGATCGTCATTCCGAACCAGAACCTGTTCCTCGTCGCCAATCCGAACACCACGTTCAAGGAAGCCTTCCTGCTCGCCGACGAAGTCCTGCAGCAGGGCGTTCGCGGCATTACCGACCTGATGGTCATGCCCGGCCTGATCAACCTCGACTTTGCCGACGTGCGCAGCGTGATGCACGAAATGGGCAAGGCGATGATGGGAACCGGCGAAGCAGAAGGCGACGGCCGCGCCCTCGAAGCCGCCGAGAAAGCCATTGCCAATCCGTTGCTCGACGGCGTGTCGATGCAGGGCGCCAAGGGTGTCATCGTCTCCATCACCGGCGGCGAAGACATGCGTCTGATGGAAGTCGACGAGGCCGCCAATCATATTCGCGAACTGGTCGACCCGGACGC
>NZ_JBGTDD010000146.1:0-107639 GCF_041748495.1 Parasphingorhabdus sp. | reverse complement strand
TCGCGCATGATGCACGCGGGTGGTATCAGTCCACATCGTTGATCTCCTGAAGCTTTTCACAAAACTCCAGAATCAGCGATCAGGCAAAGCGTCAAGCTAAACCTCTGATATCACCTAACTTAGTTTTCGGTCAGACACTGAATTTTTCAAATTATCTTTGCGCTGTTCATGGGCGGCAAGCATCTCGCGAACGGCCTTTTCTGCTGCGGAAAAATCCGGACCTGTTGCAAGTAGATTGTCCACCGTAGGTATCTGTTGATAATTTGCTAACAGCCCAAGGCGCTCGACGGTTGCGAGCACTAGGTATCGATTCTGCACAATTTCCCAAGCTGGATCACTCAGGCCGGTCAACAACTGACCGGCATCGATCAATGCAGATAATGTTTCTAAATCAGCTTTGCTCGCCAATTTAGCGGCATCTGCGGTGTCGAGACCTTTGAAGCTTGCGCGGATTTCCGGAAAATGATCATGCCGGACGCTTGCCGGTATTTCAGCCATCCGCACTTCAGCCGCAGCAATGGCGCGCTTCTCGGTCAATACATCATCATATTGAACCTTCCATGCTTGCCGTAACGGTTTGGCTTTTTCGATTATCTCAGCTGCGAAGGCGGACGGCTGCAACCGCGAGAGGTCACGCGTGGCGATGTCCACCCATGCAATTGCTGCGCTAGATATCGCGACGTCTATTTACGGCATATTCGCGGGCTTTTGGTCTTAGGACGTCGCGATGGACGCCGTTTTTCTATCTCTGTCAGTACACCATTTGAATTATAAACTATGATGAATATTGGAATACTACTTTCAACAATTCATCATTTATCGCGTCCACTAAGACGGATGTCTCTATAAGCCCTGCAAAACTAGGAAAAACAGACGTCGCGATAGATAGCATTATCGCGACGGACTGCGGCGTCTCAGGTCCAGAAGCCTGTTAATCTGCAAAATCCTAATATATTGGACGCGACGTCCTATTCATACCCCTGTGATCTGCTGTAATTTTCAATCATAGCATTTGGATCAATGTGCCAAAGTGTTGACCGTATGTCTTTATCATCTTGAAAATACGGTCGAGTGGCGCGTCCGATTTTATGATATCCGAGTTCTGATAGAGCAACGGACATGGTTTTGTTCTCGACTGGTTTTCGACCTGCTTTGACCAATAACCGTTTAACAGCAACTGTGGCAATCCAGCCGCCACAAAAACCGGGCAAGCTATCGTCCACAGCTTCTGCAATCAATTGGGCAAGCCAACCCCTGCTTTGAATCATCGCTTCGGCCATGCTTGACGTCTCCGGTGCGCGCATCGGGATCGCACCTCGTTCTATTGGATATGTAAGCAGAAAATTGGCGATTATCTTTAAGCCAAATTTATGACTGCGCGGACCTAACCATTGATCGTATAGATCATTGAAATAAGCATCGTTCATACCAGCCTTTTGCAAATCCTCTTTGGATTGGATTGCGCTGTAAAAAATTGCGAACCTACGCCCATTTTTATCGACTGGAATTGCATCTTTATGATTACTGAAAAATAGCCAGTTGGCCGGATTATCGTCTTTTCGCTGATCAATACCTTTCGATTGGACTTCCATCTTTTCTTCAGAAATCATCGGCTTTAAGACTTCGACCAAATCGCGTTTTTCATCGGTCTTTATTTCATCACATATGAAAAACAGTCTTCCGCGTATCCAAGCATTGAATTTACTGCCACCTGACGCAAGTTCTTTGGCATTGGGCGGATAGGTATAGTGATCGCCCATCACATGGGTCATGGCATATTTGATTACGTTTTTGCCGACGCCTTCGGTCGATTGTATCAATGGTGCCCAAGGTATTTTATCCCCAGGATATTTCGCATTGTGCGCAAGATAGGCGTAAAAGATTTCCCGATCACTGGCGTCCGGTATGATCATTTCCATATGTCTTAAAAATGGTGACGGATCGCCCACGATGCTCTCAATTTTTGCAGGTATGTAGGTGTTTACATAGTTACGTCCGAGTTCATCGGTAGTGACCTGTCCAGTTGGCAAAGAGGGAAGGAATGTAGTGCCGTCCACCTTAGGCACTGTCCAAAGTGTTGATCTGGTTGCCGCTTTCCAAGCATCATCGGTCAGTCTGCCGTTTGCATCAATCATAAATTTTTTGCCGCCGTACGTGCTATTAAATGCACCCGGATCATATTTCAGTCCCTTGCTATCAAATATTCGGTTCTCTGGACCTATCAAAACACATCCTTTGAACCACTGCTTTTGTTCAATGTGAGTCAAGTACTCACCGCTACAATCGAGCGGTGGCGGGTCATTGACCGGCATGGCCGGTTTGGGTATATCGTAATCATTCATTATTTGATTTCCTAATGGACCGGCTGCGTTCCAGCGCTTGCCGGTCTTTTATTTAGTCAGGCAGCCGATTTTTGCTGAGCTTCCCATGCCTCTAAATCTGCCACTGCCCAGCGCGGCGAACCGGCTGGTAATCGGATAGGTGACGGGAAATTGCGGTCGTCCCTGATCCAGCGATAAACGGAATGCTTGGACGTTTCGTAGCGTTCAGCGACGCTCTGAATTGTAAGAAATTGTGCCATTTTCGGTACTTTCGGATAAAATTGCAGAAAGCAGTCATCCGACCGCGTGCGCCGCGATTTCCTCGCGGCCTTCGGGCATCCGCCCGCTTGCTATCTTATGCAGCTTCTGCTTTATCTTTCAATTGATGCGAAAGGGCGTTTTCGATCACATCGCGGGGGTGCGCCGTTGTCTCCCCTGCCCAATCGCGAAATGTGGACCTAAAACCGTGAACTGTGACACCGGTCTGGTTCATTCTTTTTAGCACCGCTGCCAACGTCATATCGGACATTGGCTTTCCAGCCTTAGCACCGACAAAAATCAATCCCTTGCGTTCGCTTTTCGGCGTTTGCTTGAGGATCGCCAGCGCGGAATCGGACAAGGGCACCGTATGTTCTTTACCGGCTTTCATTCGACTATCCGGTAAAGTCCAGATTGCGTTCTCGAAATCGATTTCATCCCATGTCGCCAATCGGACTTCACCGCTACGTGCTGCCGTAAAAATAGTAAACTGTAAGGCTTTCGCAGCAATACCATCGCGTTTGTGCAAGTCGGACATGAATGCAGGTGCATCGCTGTATGGCAATGCAGCGTGATGTTTAACGCGTTTAGTCGCTTTAGATACTGCTGGCATCAAGGGCTTTAAGTTACCACGCCATTTTGCAGGATTATCACCGACGAAAAAGTCATTTGCTTTTGCGTGATCGAATATGTTTTCAATTCGCTGTCGCAAGCGGTTTGCTGTTTCATGCCGAGCCGCCCACAATGATTTGCCACCTGCTGCTGCAACCGGTTGTTTCAAGACGTCCGCAACCATAACCTTGTCGATAGATTGGACTGCTTCATTGCCAATTTTTGGGTATGCCCATTTTTGTAAAGTGCTTGCCCATTGTGCGGCATGTTTTTCGCTTTTCCAGCCATCCTTATTGTCGCGAATATAGGATTCTGCACATTCTTGGAAAGTCTGTGACCGTGATTGACCTTTTCGCCGATCCGCAACAGGATCACCGCCGCTTAGGACGATCATGGCAATATTTAGGGCTTGTTCCCTCGCTTTTGATAACGACAATGTTGGAAAGCTGCCCAGCCCGATCTCTCGCCGCCGTCCGTTCGTTGTCGTTCGCATGATCCAGCTTGTCGATCCGGCTGGCGTTATCTGAATCATCAATCCTGGTGGATGACCGCCAACGGCTTTTCGGACATTGTGCTTGATCTGGCTCGATTGTATGTCGGACATTGTGCTTTTGATAAGACTAACCAATTGTTTCGCGTTAAGCGCCGTTGCTACTATTGGCATATCCTACCCACCTTCTACCCACCTAAAATGATGCAATTTCCTACATCATGTTGCAACAGTCTGCAAATTGGTTTTGACAGATTATACGCAAATCCGGTCTTTTTGGGGGTCACTCGTGTCGGAACAGGGGGTGTGGGGGGTCATTATGGCGGACACCCTGTCCGCCATTTTTCAGGTCCCGATGATCTTTAATGGTTTCCACGTCGGTCAAAAGCATCCCATTCGCCAGATCCGGATTGGTACCAATATTCGCATTGATAGGGTCGACTTATCGAGACATCAAGCAGCAGCGACATTAACATGTTCGCTAGCAGAACGTTCTGCTAACTCTCCCTCACATGGCCACCAACCGCCCTCTATTTCCCGTGATATTCACCGATCTCGACGGAACCCTGCTCGATCACGACAGCTATTCAGCGAAACCAGCCGATCGATTAATCCGCCAGATATCTGAACAATCGATTGGTGCTGTCGTTCCGGTTACCAGCAAGACACGCGCGGAATTGCGAGCTTTGCAACGATCGATTCCGCTGCCTCTTTCTATTGGCGTATCGGAAAATGGTTCGGTCATTTATGCGCCAGATGGCTATCCATTCATCAATACCAATGAGCCGCAGATCATCCTTTTGGGGATTGAATATTCTGGGATACTTGACCGCATTGACAATTTACCCAAAAACCTGCGTCAGCATATTATAGGCTTCTCGGACATGTCGGGAACCGAGCTGTCAAAAGTCACAGGCCTCGAATTGAACGACGCACTGCTTGCCAAGCGACGGGAGGCCTCGGAGCCATTTCTCTGGTCGGGGTCTGATGCGGAATTGGAAGAACTCAACCTGATCATGGCCGATTTCAATATCCGCATTCAGCGAGGCGGGCGTTTTTATCATTTTACCGGCCAAGCGACCAAGGATCTGGCGATGGCGCGAATAATGGGCGCCTTTACCGAACGAACGCCGCGTGCAGATATCATCTCAATTGCGCTCGGTGATGGTCCCAATGATCTGGGGATGATCGAGGCCGCCGATATCGGAGTGATAATGCCCAATCCCGAAGGGGTGACCATTCAGTCGTGCAAATCACATGTTCGCACCGCTTCGATGCCCGGGCCGCGAGGTTGGGCCATGGCGGTGGCGGAAATTATTGTGGAATTGGGTGTTATACTGCCGGAAAGATGATTAGGCACGTAGATCAGAAATTGCAGGGAAACCCATGGCCGATTTTCACCAGAATGGTATTATATCAACACTGCACAACTTGACCGACCGGAGCACGGAATCGCTGGAAGCGGACTTGATGCACTATCGGTCCACCAGTCCGATGGCCTTGATCCTGCCCAGTCTGTTTTCGGAACTGGAGGGACCGGCGCTTGAACATATTGTCGACGAACTTTCAAATGTGCCGTATTTGGATGACATCATCATCGGCCTGGACCGCGCAGACAAGGACCAGTTCAAATTCGCCAAGCAATATTTTTCCCGCCTGCCCCAGCGCCATCATATCTTGTGGAACAGCGGTCCACGGCTATCGGCTCTCGATCAGGAACTGAAAGGACATGGCCTATCGCCGGCGCAGCCGGGAAAGGGCCGTAACGTCTGGTTCTGTTTCGGCTATTTCCTGTCGGCAACCGACGCCGAGGTCGTAGGCCTGCACGACTGTGATATTTTGACTTATGACAGAGCGCTACTGGCTCGATTGATGTATCCGGTGGCCAATCCCACCTTTCCCTATGTTTTTTCAAAAGGCTATTACGCCCGGACGACCGAAGAGAAATTCAATGGACGTGTAGTCCGCTTGCTTATCGGACCATTGCTTGCTGCGCTCAAGAAAGTTTGCGAGCCGAATGACTATATCATATATTTGAACAGCTTTCGCTACGCACTGGCTGGAGAGTTTGCGATGGCGCGACCAGTCGTCAAGAATATCCGGATTCCATCCGACTGGGGTCTGGAAGTTGGCGTACTGTCGGAAGTGTGGCGCAGCCAATCCGCCCGAGCAATATGCCAGGTGGAAATAGCTGATAATTATGATCACAAACATCAATCGGTGTCGCATGACAATCCGGAAGCCGGTCTGTCCAAGATGAGCATCGACATCACCAAGTCGATTTTCCGCAAGCTCGCGACCGATGGCCAGGTTTTCTCGCAAGGAACATTCAGAACGCTGAAAGCGACCTATTTTCGTATTGCGCTGGATCGGATCGAGACTTTCTACAATGACGCAGTGATGAACGGTCTGACGCTGGACCGCCACGAGGAAGAAACCACCGTCGAGCTATTTGCACAGAATATCATGAAAGCCGGAGAGGTGTTTCTTGAATCGCCAAACGAAACCCCATTCATGGCCAACTGGAACCGCATCAACAGCGCTATTCCGGATTTTACGGACCGCTTCAAGGAAGCTGTGCGGTTAGACAACGAGGACTAAACGGGCAATTCTAACCCGTTGCAGATCCATGCCGTCTGATATGCGGACATGGAAAAATCGCTTTCTATATCGGTAATGGTCTGACCGGAAATCAGATCCCGCCAAGTGTCACCAGCGATTAGGTTTATGTCCGCCAGCGAGAGTGTCTTTTCGACTTTAGTCACGTTGGTGATGGCGAAGATACTCTGTTTGCGATCCTGGCTCTGACGCCAAATGCCGAACAGCCCCTCGGGCAAAGCAAGTGTGAATTGCACGGCATTGGGATGGAACGCTTGCTGCTTTTTACGCATCTCGACAAGCGACAGCAATCGCGTGAAGACTTGGGCTTCCACGGTTGCCGGATCCGTCAATTTCGCGCTAATCTCATCATAGTTCAGTTCACGCCGGTTTATCGCCCGGTTGTGGCCGGTGACATTGACTTCCTCGTAGCCATTTGGCGTAGCCAGCAGGCTGTGAATGTAGATCGCAGGAATACCTTCCAGGGCCAACATGATCGTCATCGCCGCCATGAATCGATTGATCTGGTGCTCGTCCGGGCCATCGCATGTTCCCTGCATCGCCTCGAAAAATGAAATATTCATTTCATAGGGCTTTTCCGTGCCATCTGGGCCACGTCGCATTGACAGTCGTCCCCCAAAACCCTGTATGACCGCAAGCATCTGATCGACTTCGCCTTGCGGCAATACGCCTTCTGTAGGACGCAAGCCGATCCCATCATGGCTGGCGGTGAAATTCAGATAGGTGCATCCGGTGAGCGCGGGAGGATTGCTTCGTGTCAATCGTTTCAGATACAGCGCATTCCCAGTGAGCAGTGCGTGGGTCAGCAGCGGAGGCAATGAAAAATTATAGATGACATGCGCTTCATTCTGGTTGCCAAAATAGGTCAGATTCTCGTGGTTCGGGATATTGGTTTCAGTGATGATGAGCAGCGTTTCGGCATGATGGTCCATCAATGTGCGTAACAGCCTTATGATCTCGTGCGTTTCATCCAGATTTATTGAAGGTGTTCCGATTTTTTTCCAGAGAAAAGCAACCGCATCGAGCCGGAAGATACGCACGCCGTGATCGATATAGGCACGAATAATCTCTATAAATTCCAGCAAAACCGCTGGATTGCGAAAGTCGAAATCAAGTTGATCTGTACTGAAGGTGCTCCACACATGGCGGTCACCTCGCACGGTACGAAAGGGAGTAAGCAGCGGATGCGATCTGGGGCGGACGACTTGTCCGAGATCGGCTGCCGCGTCGGCGGTAAAATAATAATCCTTGCCAGGTGCTTCATCGGACAGAAATTGCTGAAACCACGCTGATTTGCTCGATCCGTGATTGATAACGAGATCGGCCATCAATCGATAGTCGGCGGCGATGCCTTGGATATCGGACCAGTCGCCCAGGTTTTCATCGACCTGAAGATAGTCGATGACCCCGAAGCCGTCATCTGAACTGAAGGGAAAGAAAGGCAGGATGTGCACAGCGCCCATCGTCTGACCGATAAAAGTTTTCAGAAAGCGGTGCAGAGTCCGCAGAGGTCTTTCGCCATCCGCGCGAAACGTTCCGCCATAGGTGATGATCGCAACATCGCTTTCGTTCCATAAATGCTTGTCGGCAATTTTTCGTCGCTTGATCATCCTGCCGGTGTTAGGCCAGAACCGATGAACTATGTTATCCGCCAGCATATCACAGTCATGGCCGGGATAGATCATCCGCAAATGGGCGGAAATCCGTTTCGTCAAATGGTCGATTGTAGCACGATCGCTCATGGTTGGTCTGTCACTCCGAAATGATGCTTGACCTCAATCGGACAATCGGGCCTCTATTGTGCAGTGCATAAAACAACGAATCCCGAATCAACAAAGGCTTTTTTGAAGGTTCTTTATGAGCATGCCCTAGCACCGGCCCTCCCGAAATATGCTATGCGAGCCATGACATGGCCAAAAGTTGCAGGGCAGACCTATATTTTATCGGTTGGGAAAGCGGCAACAAATATGTTCGCAGCCATCCAAGAGCGGCTTCCCCAAGATTCGGAAGGGATGATCGTAACGCGGCAGGGCTATATTCAACCTGGATTCAGCCCCAATCATATAAGAGTCATCGAAGCTTCGCATCCGGTACCTGATTCCGCTGGTGCGGAGGCAGCACAAATGGCTTTGACGGCAGCCGCCAGACTTGGCGCAAATGATCTGCTGCTGGTCCTGATGTCGGGCGGTGCCAGCGCTATGCTTCCGGCACCGGTCGAAGGTCTGGCCCTATCCGAGAAACAGCAAATCACTCGAGATTTGCTTCATTGCGGCGCTCCGATCAGTGAAATGAATATTGTCCGCAAACATCTTTCGGCCATCAAGGGCGGGCGCCTAGCGGCTGCAGCCTGGCCAGCCTCCACCCATATGATCGCAATCTCGGATATTCCCGGTGATGATATCGGAATGATTGGCTCTGGGCCGACGGTTGCCGACGAGTCGACATGTGCCGACGCTCTGGCCATCGTGGAGAGATATCGCCTCACCGTCCCCCCTTCCATCAAGGAAAAGCTGGCGAGCGGGTTGCTTGAAACCCCCAAACCCGACGATGTGAAAATGCAGCGTGCAACGGCGGCTATTTGCGCCAGACCTGCTGCTATGTGCGCAGCTGCCGGGGCAGCCGCTCAAGCAATGGGTTTTGAAGTGATCATGCTCGGCGATGCGTTGGAAGGAGACGCCCTGCAGCTCGGCCGAGAACATGCGATGAAGGCGCTCGCCCTGAAGGCTGAAGGTCGGAAGGTGGCTCTGATTTCAGGCGGTGAAGCAACGGTTGCTGTGCGCAATCCCGCGGGTCGCGGTGGCCGTTGCACAGCCTATTTGCTCTCTTGCGCGCTAACATTGGCTGGAACTTCCGACATTTGCGGCATTGCAGCCGATAGCGATGGCATAGACGGATCTGAAGACAATGCGGGCGCTTTTCTCTGGCCGGGAGTTTTGGAAGCGATGGGCGGCGGCCCGCAGGCCCGGCGATTGCTTGACGATGACAATAGCTATCTGGCCTTTCAAAAGGCCGATGCCCTGTTGATGACTGGCCCATCCGGTACCAATGTCAATGATCTGAGAATATTGCTGGTCGGATAAGACCGGCGATGCGTGGCAATCGCCTGTTTCGCAACAGACACTGCTTCGAATTCAATCAGCGATTACCCGCATCACCATCAATGAAGCAGCAGCTAGACCAACTAGTCCTCTTTGACGGGTCGGGAATTGGAACTCACGAAACCCGCATAGCTGTCGGTGAAGGAAAACAGCACACTGTCAGCTTCTTCCGTGGCAAAGCTTGTCGCTTCACTTTCCGAACTGCCGAATTCCTTTTCATCCTTTTTCATTGCTGCAATCATGGCAGCGCGTTCGTCAGTGCAGGCTGAGGTAGCGGCCGCTCGGAATGCGCTTGTACCAACTTTCGCGTCAAGCTTGGTCGTTGTAAACTCGACCAGACAATTGGAATATGCAACGCGAGCTGTTCCGGCATCGGCTATCGTGGCGGCTGAAACAGTGCTGATCAAAGCCATACTCAAAAATGTAATCATCTCAATCATTCCTCAAATAAGAACAACATATAGCATGTTTATATTTCAGGTGGGAGCTAGATTCAGCATGTAGCGCCAAGATAATATACCGAGAATTCATAGGCATGGTGGGAATGAGCCACGAAATGCTTACACCATCGCGGATACGGGAAACGCAGCTTCGTTCGACTCGTCAACAATATCACAATGGGGGTTGCATACTGATCTGTTTTCGGTGAAGGGGACGACAGATATCGGGTTTCTCTTAATTGAGAATTCAAAGGGAAATCGGTGAGAATAGGGTTAGCGCCCGATTCAAATCCGGTACTGCCCCCGCAACTGTAAGCGGCTAGCCGATATGCCACATGCCACTGGATCTCCGGATCTGGGAAGGCGGCATATCAGCTGCGATCCGCAAGTCAGGAGACCTGCCCTATATCGTCGTTCTTCAGCCGGACGGGGTGTGTCGGGTGAACGGGGTTTTCCCCTGCGTAACGGCAATTTAAGTCGTTAACACAAGGGAATCCTAATGAACAAATTTCAATCTATCGGCGTCGCCATGGCGTCTTCGTCGATCCTGTATACCATGCCTGCAATGGCAAATGAAGACCCTCTGATCATTGTCACGGCAACCGGTATCGAACAGGATATCGAAGACACGGGAGCAGCGATCTCGGTGCTCACCGAAGCAGATATCCGGGAGCAGCAATCCATCTCGCTTGCCGCGATCCTTCAGGAACTACCCGGCGTCAACATTACCAACAGTGGCGGACTGGGTTCGCAAACCTCGATCCGGATCCGCGGCGCGGAAAATGATCATACGCTGGTGCTGATCAACGGGATAAGGGTCAACGATCCGTCGACGCCTGATGGATCGTTTGATTTCGGCAACTTGCTGGCCGGTAATATCGAGCGCGTCGAAGTATTGCGCGGCGCAAGCGGCGTAACCTGGGGTAGCCAAGCGGTCGGCGGCGTGGTCAATGTCACCACGAAAAGTCCGACCGAAGATCTTACCCTCTATGCCCAGGGCGAATATGGCGCGAACGATACTGTCCGACTGGTAAGCAATGCCTCGGGCAAACTGGGTCCCGTGGGACTGACTATCGGGGGAGGCTATGTTCGAACCGACGGTATCAGTGCCTTTTCCGGTGGCGTGGAACCAGACGGCTATCGGCAATATTCGGCTTCCGGGCGGTTGGTGTTAGACGTTACCGATGCGGTTCGATTTGAAGCCAGCGGCTATTATGCGGACAGCAGAGTGGAGAATGACAGTGTCTTCCCGCCATTCAGTTCGGATAATAGCCAGTTTTCGCTGGCCCAGGAAATTTATGGCAATGCCAGTATTCACGCAACAGCATTTGATGGGCGATTCCAGAACCGCTTTGCTTTCAGCATTGCGGATATCAATCGCGATATCATCAACCCCAGTTTCGTTTCGCTTCCGCGAGGGCGAACCGAACGACTTGAGTATCGCGGCGATTTTGCCGTGATCGAGCAAATGCGATTGGTCTTCGGTGCCGAAAAGGAAGACAGCCGCTATGAAAATAGTGGTGTAAGCGACTCGACCGGTATCAATTCCGTCTTCTTCCAGGCCGTTTTCCAGCCGGTTGAGCGGTTCACCGTGACAGGCGGAATTCGGCATGACGATCATGAGGATTTTGGTGGCAATACCAGCCTGGCGGCTAACATGGTTTATCGGATGAGCGGCAGTGGGCCAGTTATCCGTGCGAGCTATGCCGAGGGCTTCCGGGCTCCTTCGCTGATCGACCTCGATGATCGCCCCAATGGCTTTGGCACACCCGATTTGTTGCCGGAAACGGCAAAATCCTATGAAATTGGTGTCGACCAATCGCTGAGTGACGACGCGGTCCGAATATCAGCGACTTTATTCCAACGCGACACCCGCAACCAGATCGCCTTTGCCGCTTGTCCTGTGGCACCAGATCCGGCACCAGCGGTGTGCGCCAATGGCAATCGCCCCTTCGGTACGACGCTGAATATCGAACGAAACCGCACCCGCGGTGTTGAGGCCGTATTGTCAATCAGTCCTACCGAACGGCTTCGGATCAACGCGAATTACACCTGGCTTGACACCGAGAACCGCTCTTCCGGTGCCAATTTTGGCAATGAACTGGCCCGGCGACCGGCGAGCAGCCTGTATCTCAATACCACCTATCAAACCAGTTTCGGATTGAGCCTCGGCGCCGACTTGCAAATCGTGGGCGACAGCTTTGATGATCTGGCCAACTCTCGTCGCATCGACGGCTATGCGCTTGCCGGGGTCCGCGCGAGCATGCCGGTGACCGGCGGTATCGAAATTTTCGGACGTATCGACAATCTATTCGATGTAAACTATGAAACAGCCACTGATTTTGGCACTCCGGGGCGTGCTGCGTATATTGGTGCGCGTGCGCGTTTCTGACAAGCAACAGCAAAAGGGAATATGATCACATGCAAATCGTTCAATCTTCATCACCTGTCCAGAATATCTGGGCCGGTGTGCTGGTGACTTCATCGGTTCTGGGCAGCCTTGCACTGGCTTGCATGTTCCCTTTTGCGGCCATCGCAACCTTGCTGGCAGCAACCCTGCCGTTCCGCAAGGCAATGGTCTGGATGGCGGCCGCCTGGTTCACCAACCAACTGGTCGGCTATCTGCTTCTCGGCTATCCACAGACCGTTTACAGTTTCAGCCACGGACTCGCGATCGGCCTCACCGCGCTTGCTACGCTCTGGGTAGCGAAGAAAGTCTTCACGTTGCGCGGCGACCAGTCGATGGTTTCGGCGGTCCTTGCCTTTGGCGCAGCGTTTGTTGCCTACCAAGCTTTGCTGCTGGTCGCAGCTCTGTTCCTGGGCGGTGTGCAGAATTTCGTGCCCGCCATTGTCTGGATGGTCGCACAGAATGACATTTTGTGGTTTGCTGGTCTGGGTCTCCTTTATGTGGTGCTCGACGGCAGCCTGTTTGACCGGATCGGAAATCAGGCCAGCCCGCAAGGCTGATCGCCCTCTATTTTGATCCGCAAAGCAGACAGGCGGGCATAGGCATCGCCGCACTGGTCCGCGATCGCCTGCTCGCTGTCATCGAGACTGGGCATTATACTTTCGGCCTTGCCAAAACCGCTCGTCTCGACAACCCGGCCATACCAATGTGATGCCCATATACCGTCAGTAGTTCGGGCCCCGGCTGTCCACGCGAGCATGCCCGCATCCCACGATAGTTCCAGAGCAGAACAGAGCGCACGCAAATGCGTTTCGGGATCGCGCAATATATCGCTGCTGTCCAAAATTACTGGCCTTTTCCCGGACATCTGCGCCGCTTGGTCGACATATTCCAGTAACCGCGCATAGCCAAGATCATCGGCGGTTACCTCGACCCGCTTGGCGGCATAGCTGGCGACGACGCGAACCGGATCGCGAATCAGAAAGGCGTGGCGATGATCCGGAAAATCGGCAATCGAGATATCGGCGACCATATGGTGGGGCATATGTTTCTGGTACCAGAGCGGCTTGCCGTCCGGTACCGGACCGCGCATGTTGTCCGCCACCGATTGCCAGTCGCAATCCATCGACGCGATGACTTGATCGGCCATCGGCTGACGCTGGCCGGTGGTTTTCAGAAAGGCTCCGTAAAAGGGTTCGTCGCTGACGGCACAATCGCTGCGCCCGCCAAAGCTACGCATCATCGCGGTCGAGATATTGCGCGGGCCGGACCACATGGCGATACGGATCCTATTCGATGTCATGGCGTCACTCCGGATCGTTCACATCGGAGGGATTCGGGGTGCGTGCGCAATAAGGGCGTGTCTCGACTTCGCTCGACACGATCGGGCTAGACAACGTCATGCTCGATCAGCTCCTTGTAGAGCCCCTGCAGGCGTTCCACCATCAGCCCGCTGCCCTCGGTCAATATTCGGCCGTCCACTTCCCTAACCGGAACCACGCCAGCAAAGGTTCCGGTCACAAAGGCCTCGTCCGCGCCATAGACATCGGTCAGCGAGAAATTCTTCTCGAACACCGGAATATCATTCTCCCGGCAAGTCCGGATGACATTGGCCCGGGTGATCCCGCCAAGGCAATAGTCGCCGCTCGAGGTCCAGACCTCGCCCTTGCGGACAATGAAGAAATGGGTGCTGTTGCAGGTCGCAACAAAGCCGTGCGGATCGAGCATCAGCGCCTCGTCCGCTCCGGCCTGGGTCGCCTGGATGCAGGCGGTGATGCAATTGAGCTTGCTGTGCGAATTCAGTTTCTGGTCCTGCACCGCCGGATCGCCGCGCCGGACATGGACGGTGAACAGCCGGATGCCGTTTTCGACCGTGCTGGGCAGCGCTTCCTTATATTCGGGAATGATGACGATGGTCGCCGGCGAGATCACCACGCGCGGATCCTGATAGGGAGTCGACCGGATGCCGCGCGTGACCATCAGGCGGATATGGACGCCTTCCTGTTCCGTCATGCCGTTACCGCTGATTGTCGCGTACAGCCGTTCCACCAGCGCTTCGCGCGAGATCCCGATATCCATGGCGATCGCCTTTGATCCTTCAAACAGCCGGTCGAGATGAGCGTCGAGAAAGGCAATCTTTCCCTTGTGCACCCTAAGGCCTTCCCAGACGCCGTCGCCGAGCATGAATCCGCTGTCAAAAACAGACACCACCGCCTCGGCGCGTGGCGTCATGACGCCATTGACGTTGATCAGAATATTTTTGTTGCGCGGATCGGGGGTAAAATCATGCGTACCCTTAGCCATGGATTCTAACCTTCTGATTTATTGGAATAATGGGAGATGATCTTTACAATCTTTACAGTGTAAAAGGAAAGAAAACCCGGGCGGCTGGCAGGGTCTGTTTTTGGGGGTTTGGGGAAGCGAAACAGATCATGAGCCATGCAGAACAGGCTAGCCCAATTGGACCAGTGTAGGAAAGCTTTTGTTCTGCTGGGGAATGTGCTGCCGTGGGGCAGACGTGTATCTGCCGACCTGTGTTCAGAGAAGCGTGTGCAGGAGATGGGCCCCTGCCTGCGCAGGGGCACGGTTGTGGCTGATATCCTATCTGACATGGAAACCTATATCTCGGCGTTCTGTTCCCCGCCGCAGGGCGGGGTCCCGAACTGTCCAGAAGGAACGTCTGGGCCGCGCCCTGCGGCGGGTAACACCCTTTGAACAAATTCATGTCCAATGCACGCTCTGCTTCCCTCTCCCTCAAAGGAGAAGGTTTAGAGGTTCTAAATGTGCAGAACGCGTCCATAAGCATCCAGCACACTCTCATGCATCATTTCGCTGAGCGTAGGATGGGGGAAGACGGTGTTCATCAATTCCGCTTCGGTCGTTTCCAGCGTCTTGCCGATGGTATAGCCCTGGATCAGTTCGGTGACTTCCGCCCCGATCATGTGGGCACCGAGCAATTCGCCCGTCTTGGCGTCAAACACGGTCTTGATAAAGCCTTCGGTCTCGCCCAGTGCAATCGCCTTGCCATTGCCGATGAAGGGGAATTTCCCGACCTTGACGTCATGACCGGCTTCCTTCGCCTTGGCTTCGGTGAGGCCGACGCTGGCAATTTGCGGATGGCAATAGGTACAGCCAGGGATATTGTTGACGTCCATCACATGCGGATGGCCGTCTTTGTCCATCGATTGGGCGATGGTTTCAGCCGCTATCACGCCCTCATGGCTGGCCTTGTGCGCCAGCCATGGACCCGCAGTGCAATCGCCGATCGCATAGATGCCGTCGATATTGGTCCGGCAATGGTCATCGGTCTTGATGTGAAAGCGATCGTCGGGCTTTACGCCCAGTTCGTCGAGGCCGATGGTTTCGATATTGGGCATGATGCCGACGGCGACGATGACATGGCTGAAGTCATGACTTTCCTTCTTGCCCTTGCTGTCCTCGATCTCCGCCTTGACGCCCTTGTCGCCGACATCGATGCTCTTTACCCCGGCACCGGTCATGATGGTCATGCCCTGTTTTTTCAGAGACTTCTGAAGGAAAGCCGAGATTTCTTCATCTTCCACCGGGACGATCCGGTCGAGCATTTCGACGACCGTCACATCGGCGCCGATATCATTATAGAAGCTGGCAAATTCGATGCCAATCGCGCCGGACCCGATGACCAGCAATTTGGTCGGCATTTCGGGTGGTGTCATCGCGGTGCGGTAGGTCCAGATGCGCTTGCCATCAGCCTTGGCAAAAGGCAAATCGCGGGCCCGGGCGCCGGTGGCAATGATGATATTCTTGGCGGCAAGCTCTTCCTCGCCTTTCTCAGTCTTGACGGTCATCTTGCCGGGCGCGGTTATTTTACCATCACCCATTACGACATCGATCTTGTTCTTTTTCATCAGGCCGGTGACGCCCTGATTGAGCTGCTTGGCCACGCCGCGCGAGCGCTTGACGATGGCATCGAGGTCGGCGCTGATCTTCTCGGCGACCAGACCGTAATCGCTGGCATGTTTCATATTGTGGAACACTTCCGCCGAGCGCAGCATTGCCTTGGTCGGAATGCAGCCCCAGTTGAGACAAATGCCGCCGAGATTTTCGCGTTCGACAATCGCGGTCTTGAGACCCAGCTGCGAGGCGCGAATGGCGGCAACATAGCCGCCGGGGCCGCTGCCGAGAACGATGAGGTCGTAAGTGTCTGCCATGATATTCCTTTTGGTAATCTTATTCGAGCGTAGGAACCTGCACCGGCTGGCCATCGCCGTCTACCGCCACAAATATGTAGATACCCGATGCCGCCTTCATCATTTCATCTTCATGCCGGTCGCGGCGATAGGCGTCGACCTGAACGGTCATCGAACTGCGGCCGATTTGGATAAACTCTGCATAGACCGACAGTTCGTCGCCAATTCCCACCGGATGTTCGAACCGTAGATCATTGGCGCCTACCACGACCGACTGGTGCTTGCTGTGCTGCGCCGCCAGCGCCCCGCCCGCCTGCGCCATCTGGCCCATCAGCCAGCCACCAAAGGCGACTCCGTAGGGATTACCTTCGGTTGGCATGACGATCGTGCGGATGGCAGGGACTTTTTCGGCAAGGTCGCTCAAGCCAGCATTCCCAGCGGATTTTCGACGGTTTCCTTGAATGCCTTCATGAAGGCCGCGCCGGTGGCTCCGTCGATCGCGCGGTGGTCGAAGCTGCCGGTGGCGGTCATGATCGTGGCGATCTGGACGCTGTCATCGATGACGACGGGCTTCTTGATGCCGGCGCTGATCGCCAGGATCATGCCCTGCGGGGGATTTATGACCGCATCGAATGTGGTGACACCGAACATGCCCATGTTGGACAGGCTGGCGGTGCCGCCCTGATATTCGTGCATCTTCAGCTTGCCGGCCTTGGCACGCTCGGCGAGATCCTTCATCTCCGTGGCAATCGCGCTGAGCGACTTGCTATCGGCGCTGGTGATGATCGGAGTGATCAGACCGCCAGGGATACTGACCGCCACCGAAATGTCGGCACGCTGGTAGCGGATCAGATTGTCGTCGGTATAGCTGACATTGCTGTCCGGTGCCTGCATCAGCGCTACGGCCTGCGCCTTGATCAGCAGATCATTGACCGACAGTTTGACGCCGCGCGATTCCAGCGATGCGTTGAGTTCGCCGCGTAGCTTGAGCAGCTTGTCGATATTGACATCGATGCTGACCCGGTAATGCGGGATCGTCTGCTTGGCCTCGGTCAGACGGCGAGCGATGGTCTTGCGCATACCGGAGAGCTTTTCCGCTGTGTGCGGGATATCGAAATCGCCGGATTTGGGCGACGGTGCCGGGCTTGGTACCGGAGCAGCGTCTGGCGCAGGCGAAGCTGTTTCGCTCTTGGCCGGGGCGGTGCCCCCTTCGGCAGCGTCGATATCCACCTTGATAATCCGTCCGCCTGGACCGGAACCCGACAAGGCCGCCAGATCGACGCCTTTCTCTTCCGCCAGACGGCGAGCGAGCGGACTGACCTTCAGCCGCTCATCGCTGGATCCTGATGCGGCCTGAGGTGCCGGTGTAGGGGCAGCCTTTGATTCAGGCTCTGGCGCCGGGTTTTCTGCCTTAGCGTCGGCTTCCTCTGACTTGGCTTCCTCTGCCTTGGCGTCGCCTGACTCGGATCCCTCTGCGTCGGCTTCCTCTGATTTGGCATCAGATTCCTCTGTCTTTTTCTCTTTCGGCGCAGCAGGCGCTTCAATATCGTCGGTATTTTCGCCTTCCTCGGCGATAATCGCGATAACGGCACCGACTTTCACATTTTCAGTGCCTTCGGCGATCACGATCTTGGCAATCACGCCTTCGTCAATCGCCTCGAATTCCATTGTTGCCTTGTCGGTCTCGATCTCGGCCAGCAAATCGCCGGAAGCTACGCTATCGCCCTCTTTCACCAGCCATTTGGCCAGCGTGCCTTCTTCCATCGTCGGGGACAGTGCAGGCATTTGGAGATTGATGGGCATGGCCGGATATCTTTCCTGAATTAACTCGCTTTTTCGCTTCAAACTGTCGAACATTGCGCCAATGGCGTCAAGGGCGCTCGCTTGCCTTGCGGGCATTTTTATCGCAACAGGTATTTCTGACAGGAGGAGGAGGGTTCATGCGTACATATCTGGTGGTGATCGACGAGACCGATGAGGCCAGCCTGGCGCTGCGTTTTGCTTCCCGCCGGGCGATGAAAACCAATAGCGCGCTGCACATATTGGCGCTGGTCGAAAGAGAGGATTTTGTCGCCTGGGGTGGTGTACAGGCGACGCTTGAAGAAGAGGCCAAGAACCGGGCCGAGGCCCTGGTATCGGGTGCTGCCGGCAGCCTGTTCGAGGAAACCGGAATCCGTCCCTCGATCACGGTAAAACAGGGCAAGGGGCCCCAAGTCGTGCGAGAGATGATGGACGAGGTGGACGGTCTGGCGGCGTTGGTGCTGGGGGCTGCCGCCAGCGGCGCACCTGGTCCACTGGTCAGCCATTTTGCCGCCGCTGAGGCGGGCTCCCTGCCCTGCCCGGTGATGGTCGTGCCGGGATCGCTGAGCAAGGAAGAAATCGACCGGCTGAGCTAAGAGCGAGCCGCCAGCGCACCGCGAGCGGGATAGCCCGACTCGATCGCATAGTCGATACCCTTCAGCAGCTGGTCGAGCGGAGGTCGGGTGAACGGCATGTTCTGGATGCTGGCGAAATAGAGCGTCTGGTCCGGCTTGACGAGCATGAGCGCCGGTTCGGAGAATATCGACGGCTCGGCGCTGCCGGGCCGGCCTGTCGAAATATAAAGGCCAAGGTCGCGCGCAAGATTTTCACCCAGTCCATAGCCGATCATCAGTTCATCAATGCCCCAATCATCAGCCGATTTCTGGGCCCGTTCCTGGTCATCCATACTGATGGCAACGACAGTGATCGCCCGCCTGGCAAAATCACCGAGATGGCGCTGCAGGTCGCGCAACTGCATCTTGCAAATCGGGCAATGCAAGCCCCGATAGAATAGCAGAAGGGTAAAGCCGTCGCCGAGACGCTGGCTCAGCTGAAACTTTCCGCCGTCTGTCATCGGGACGGTAAAATCGGGAACGGCGCGGCCGGGAATCAGCGTGGGCATGGGGAGCAATCCTTCGTTGGATGAGCCCCCCTTATTCAAGCCCAGCGGCGCTCATGTTACAATCAAATATTATTTTCGCCGCGCCTTGCCCATGTTGCCGCGGACATTGGCGGGTCGTCCCGGCTTGCCCTTGCGATGGGGCTTGCCCTTGCCGCTCCGGTGGGGAGCCGCGCGAGAGGGCATATGGTTGGCGCCTTCGGCCAATTCGAACAGCAGGCTGCCGGTTGCGGCATTGGCCTCGACCAGCCGCAGTTCGATTTTCTGGCCGATATTGTAGGTTGTGCCGCTGTCCATGCCGGTCAGCTGCTGTTTCGCCTCATCATAATCAAACCGTTCGGACCCCAGCGTGCGGACCGGTACCAGGCCGTCGCCGCCCAGTTCCTCGACGGTTGCGAAAAAGCCGAAATTCTGGACACCGGTGATGCGGCATTTGACGACTTCGCCAACCCGGTCGGCGAGATGGGCCGAAATATAGCGGTCAATGGTTTCCCATTCCGCTTTCATTGCCCGGCGCTCAAGCTTGGAGATTTTTTCCGAGATGATTTCTAGACGGGCCGCCTCTTCCTTGCCCAGCCCGGAATATTCCGGGATGTCATCATTCTTAGGGGCCGGCTGCTCGAGCTTGCAGGCACTGACCAGGGCGCGGTGCACGACCAGATCGGCATAGCGGCGGATCGGGCTGGTAAAATGGGCGTAGCTGCCCAGCGAGAGGCCAAAATGACCCATGTTGGTGTGGCCATAATAAGCCTGGGTCTGGCTGCGCAAGATCTGTTCCATGACCAGCGGCAGCAGCAATTCGTCATCAACATGCTCGATGAGACGGTTGAATACCGAGGGTTTGATCACCTGGCCCATCGCAAAGCTGATCTCGAAGCTCTTGAGATAGTCTTTCAGCGCAATGAGTTTTTCCCGCGAGGGCACTTCATGGACGCGGTAGATCACCGGAGATTTTTTCGACTCCAGCATCCGGGCGGCTGCGACATTGGCGACGATCATATAATCCTCGACCACCCGGTGCGCGTCGAGACGTTCGCGGATCGCGATCTCGACAATCTTGCCCTGATCGTCCAGCACCACCCGCTTTTCAGGCAGATCGAGATTGAGCGGCTCGCGTTCGTCCCGCGCCTTGGCCAGCAACTTCCAGCAGGCCCATAAAGGCTCAAGCGCGCTGCGCTTCAGCGGATGGTCGAGCTTCCCGTCCATCGCCGCCTGCGCGTCTTCATAGGCGATATTGCCAGCCAGCTTGACGATTGCCCGGGTAAAGCGCGAGGCAATCACCTGCCCTTTTGCATTGATTGTCACGTGACAGACCAGCGACGCGCGGTCGACACCCTGTTTCAGGGAACAGACATCGGTCGACAGCGCTTCCGGCAGCATCGGTACAACGCGGTCGGGGAAATAGACGCTATTCCCCCGCTTATAGGCTTCGCGGTCAAGCTTGCTTCCCGAACGGACATAATAGGAAACATCGGCGATCGCGATCAGCGCCTTGAAGCCGCCCTTGTTGTCGGGGCTGTCATCGGGCGCGGCCCAGATCGCATCATCATGGTCACGGGCATCGGCCGGATCGATGGCAACGATCGGAAGGTGGCGCAGGTCTTCGCGCTTCTCCTTCGAAATTTCCAGCCGGGTTGCGTGCTCGGCTTCCTCGACTACTGGGTCGGGGAAATGCAGCGGAATTTCGAATTTGTGGATCGCGATCAGACTGAACGATTTCGGCGCGAACGGATCGCCCAGGATTTCCTTGACCCGCGCCTTGATCTCGGAGCCGCGCTTGAGCGGTTCGGCCAGCACCAGATTGCCCGGCTCGGCGTCGCCCAGTTCCAGGATCGCGGTGCTGCGGCGGATCTTGCGATCCACCGGTTTCAGCCAGTAGCGGTCGCGCTCGTCCTTTTCGACGATTCCGAGAAGCATCTCGCTGCTCTGGGCCAGCTTCTTCATCAAAAAGGCGATATGGCCCTGCCCGCGCTCTTCGGTGCGGGCGAGGATGCGATCGCCAACTGCCAGCGCAGCGCGACGACCTTTTTCCTTGATTCTGAGCTTGGGCGCCGACGCGCTTTCCGCTTCCCATTTTTCCGGAACGCCGATCGCTTCATTGCCATCGATTTCGACGATTTTCAGCACCGTGACTTTCGGAATTCCGCCCATTTTATGAAAAGCCCTTCCCGGTGTGCTGTCGATCAGGCCTTCGTCCGCCATATCTTTCAGCAAGGCCTTGAGGGCTATTTTGTCCGATCCGCGCAAACCGAATGCCTTGGCGATTTCGCGCTTGCCGACCGGTTGATCCGAGCGCTCGATCAGATCAAGAATCTGCTTGCGCGTGGGAACCTGTTTCGGTTTGTGAGGCTTTTTTGGTCCGGCCATCAATAGGCTTTGCCGATAATGATCCGCTCGTCTGCCGGCTTGCCCGTGAAGATACAATTGCCGTCCACGGCGGCGGCATCCACCGGTATGTTGCGAAAAGTCAGCTTCAGCTTCTTGAGACGTTCTTCAATGGCTTCCAGTTCATCCCCGGTTGCCCGGGACCATTGCACTTCCAGCCATCCCGGATATTTCTTATTCTCTTTGTAGAAGCGCTCGACGTCCGGCCAATGTTCGATACCGCGCGTGATATTGCTATCCAGACGGGCCTTGGCTTCGCCGTGCAATGCCGTCTGAATTTCAGCCAGCAAGGCCGGGATGTCCGCAATGAATTCCGCCTTCGCCAGAAATTTCGTGTCGAGTCTTCCGCTGTCCTGATAAAGCCGGTCCCGGCGGATCATCGCCACCTTGCCTTCTGCCATGTCGCGCGGGCCTATTTCGAGAATGATCGGCGCGCCTTTTTTTACCCAAGACCAGCGCTTGGTCTGGGTTTTGGCCCCACTGACATCGAGTTTTACCCGCACCGGTTCGTCAAAGGCTCTCTGTCCGGCGATTTCCTTCATCAGGGCCTTGCAATAGTCCAGCACATCTTCGTCTTCCGGTTTGTCCCGCAGCATTGGCACGATCACCACCTGATAGGGCGCAATCAGCGGCGGCACGCGCATGCCGTCATCGTCGCCGTGGGTCATGATGACGCCGCCGATCAGCCGCGTCGACGTGCCCCAGCTGGTTGTATAGGCGAACTGGAATTCGCCATCCTTGTCCTGGAAACGGATATTTTGCGCCTTGCTGAAGGTCTGGCCGAGGAAGTGGCTGGTGCCCGCCTGCAGCGCCTTGCCATCCTGCATCATCGCTTCGATCGAGTAAGTCGCATCCGCACCCGGGAAACGTTCATTCTCCGGCTTTTCTCCGGCGATAACGGGCATCGCCAGCACCGTTTCGGAAAATTCCCGGTACATTTCCAGGATGTTCAGCGTTTCCTCCATCGCCTCCGCTTTCGACGCATGAGCGGTATGACCTTCCTGCCAGAGAAATTCGCTGGTCCGGAGGAACATCCTGGTCCGCATTTCCCAGCGCACGACATTGGCCCACTGGTTGATCATCACCGGCAGATCGCGCCAGCTTTGCACCCAGCGGGCGAATGCGGTGCCGATCACGGTTTCGGAGGTTGGCCGAACGACAAGCGGTTCTTCCAGTTTGGCGTCCGGATCAACAACCAGACCGCCATCTTCGCTCTTCATCAGTCGATGATGGGTGACAACCGCCATTTCCTTGGCAAAGCCCTCGACATGCTCGGCTTCCTTGGCAAAATAGCTGAGCGGAATGAACAGCGGAAAATAGCAATTTTCATGCCCCGTAGCCTTGATCCGCTGATCCATCAGATATTGCACCCGTTCCCAGATACCATAGCCCCAGGGCCGCATGATCATGCAGCCGCGCACACCGGATTCTTCGGCGAGATCCGCTTCGGCAACTACTTGTTGGTACCAAGCCGCAAAATCTTGATCGCGGCTGATGGACAGAGCATTTTTATTCACTTGGTTTTCCTGCGGATTATGATGTTCCGAAAATCAGCTATCTAGCTTGTCGATTTTCGACTGGATATCAGCCAGCTGCTTTTTCAATGCCTTGATTTCGGCGTCTTTATCTGACAATTCTTCAGACGAGTCATTCTCCGCCTCCGCGCTGCCATTCTGGCCCCGGCTCAGCGCCTTTTCGAACACGCCAGCCAGCGGGCTTGCCTTCAGGGCATTTTCGACGGCTTCCTGAAACTGCTTCTGGTTCTTGACCGCCATCTGGCCCAGCGGATTCTTATTGAGCGCACCTTCGACGGCTTCCTGAAACTGTTTCTGGTTCTTGCGGAAATTATCCATGGAAGCTTCGAGATAGGAAGGCATCAGCGACTGCATGCTGTTCCCGTACATGGAGATCAGCTGGCGAAGGAATTTGACCGGCAGCATCTGCTTGCCACTACTCTCCTCGTCGACAATGATCTGTGTCAGAACATTGTGGGTTATATCTTCTCCGGTCTTGGCGTCGACGACGACAAAATCCTGATCATTGCGAGTCATCTCGGCAAGGAAATCAAGCGTGATATAACTGGACGTCTGGGTATTGTAGAGGCGGCGATTGGCATATTTTTTTATGATGATCGGATCGCCTGGATTAATGTTCTTGGACTTGGCCATATCAGCTCCCGAAAGGTTAGAAAACTCGGATCGAGCCCGTGTCTCTAACCGTCAAATATTTACATGTTGCAGGAGCACTAAACCTATTTGTGCATTGCCGCAACTTCTGTTGTTATGCAGCATTTTTGCGCAGCAATTTTCAATTGTGCAAGCGCGTTGCAATGGTCGTCATCGCTTCCCTATGCCCAGTTCCGAAACAAGCGCTGACCGAGGCCGGTGATCAGTTCATATTGCGACAATCCGGACTGGGCTGATGCAGCGCGAAGATCGAAGTCGCAATCGACCCAGTCGCCTTCCCTCCGGTCGGCGGCCTGGCTCAGGTCGATCGCGATCAGGTCCATCGAGACCCGGCCAAGCACTGGCAGCTTCATGCCTTTGTACAGGAAGATTCCGCGATTGGAAAAACCGCGCAAATAGCCGTCGGCATAGCCCATTCCCAATATGCCGACCGGATGAGAACGCTGCGCAATATATTGCGCGTTATAGCCCAATCTGTCGCCGCTTTCGAGCATGCGGATCTGCAGAATTTCCGCTTGCAGCATCGCCACCGGCTGGATCCGCTCTGCCAGTTCCTGGCGCTGGATGCCGCCATATAGCGACAGGCCGGGGCGCGTGAGATCGAAATGATAGTCGCTGCCCAAAGCGATGCCGGCGCTGTTGGCGAGACTTGTCCTGCTGCACGGCACATTCGCCAATGCAGCCTTGTAGCGGGCCAGCTGATCGCTGTTCTGCGGTCCATCCTCATCCGCTGAGGCGAGATGGCTCATCGCGATATCGATTTTCAACCCGGCAAGGAGATCGCTGCCAAGATCACCCACATTTATCCCGAGCCGGTTCATGCCGCTGTTGATCATGAGATCGCACTTCCGCCCTGAATTTCGCCAGCGCGCCACCTGTTCGATAGTGTTGAGCACCGGTTTGGCTGGTGACTGCACGGCGAAGCGCATGTCCGCTTCGCGCACGCCATTCAGCACCGAAACCGAAGCCTTGCCGACGGTCAGGCCTTCAATCTCTCGCGCTTCCTGCCAGTTGGCGACGAAAAAATCTTCACAGCCCGCGGCGAGCAGATGGCCAACGACTTCGCGTGCGCCAAGGCCATAGCCATTGGCCTTTACCGCTGCGCCAGCTTTGGCTGTTCCGGACATCCGGTCGAGCGCGTGCCAGTTTGCCACCAGTGCGGCGCCATCAAGCTTTATTTGCGCGGTTGCCGGAATCGGAATCGTCTGGTCACTCATGAGTCGAGCGATAGGGGCTTTATCGATGTTCGTCGAGCGCCGCTTCGGGGTCGTCGGGGATACCCCACCACCCCACGACCAATGCGATGAAGACGAATATCCAAGTATACCAGAGGCCGGCGTAGACATCGCCGGAGCGGGCGACGATATAGCCCGCAATCAGCGGGAGAAAGCCGCCGAAATAGCCAGCTCCGATATGATAGGGTATCGACATCGAACTGTAGCGGATCTTGGCCGGAAACATTTCGGAAAGAAGCGCTGCGACGGAGCCGTAATTCATGGCGCTCAATGCACCGAGAAGGAGCAATATGCCGACTATCCCGGCCAAGGCAGCGGTTGAAGGCTGGCGATCGGTGAAATCATAGCCATGGTCAGCGAGACTGGCCTCGATTGCCAATTTGCGCTCAGCCGTACTGGCCGCCAATATTTCGGTCAGCAGGATGTCTGCGCCACCGACGGTCAAGCGGAGCTGGTCCGCATCGACCACATCATAAGGAACGCCGCTGGCGGTCAGCGCCTCGAGAATCTTGCCGCAATCGCTCGGCTTGCTTCCGACCAGATCGCTGAACGGATCGGTGGTGCATTGCTGGCCTGCGACCTGCACCGGTGACGATCTCGCGCTTTCCCAAAGACCAGGATTGGCCAGATTGCCCATCGCCCAGAAGCTCGGGAACAGCAGCAATAAAATCAGTATATTGCCCACGATGATCGGCTTTTTCCGCCCGACGCGATCCGACCATTTCCCGACAAAAAGATAGAAGGACATGGCGATGAACCCGGCGACGAAAACCATGATCTCGACAGTGAGATCATCGACCCGCATCGGTCCGCGCAAAAAGGACATGCCGGAGAAAAAGGCGGTATACCAGATGGTGGTGAGACCGGCGGTGATGCCGAAAAGCGCAACAAATATCCGTTTCTTGTTGCCGGGATAGGTGAAGCTTTCCGTGAACGGATTGGCAGACATTTCGCCAGCTTCCTTCATCGCCTGAAAGACTGGGCTTTCGGAGAGCTTCAGGCGCATCCACAGCGAAATGCCGAGCAGGATGATCGACAACAGGAACGGTATGCGCCAGCCCCAGGTGACAAAATCTTCCGGAGGAATCAGGAAGCGGCAGGCAAGCACTACGGCGATGCTCAGCACGAAGCCGCCAGCGACGCTGGCCTGAATGAAGCTGGTGTAGAAACCCCGCTTTTCTTTCGGCGCATGTTCGGCAACATAGATGGCCGCGCCACCATATTCCCCGCCCAGAGCAAGTCCCTGAAGTATCCTGAGCAGGATCACGATGATCGGCGCGGCGATTCCGATGCTCGCGGCGCTCGGGATCAGGCCTACGCCAGCGGTGGCGATACCCATCAGGGTCACTGTCACCAGAAATGTATATTTGCGGCCGAGCTTGTCTCCCAAATAGCCAAACAGGATAGCGCCGAGCGGTCGAAAACCGAAGCCGATGGCAAATCCGGCCCAGACCAGCAGCAATTGCAGGGTTTCATTATCCGAAGGGAAAAAGGCCGCGCCGATCAGCGTTGCCAGCGTGCCGTAGATGAAAAAATCATACCATTCGAAAACAGTGCCAGCGGACGAAGCCGCTATGACCAGGCGAATTTCCTTCTGCGTCGGTTCGCGCTGCCCCGCCATTGCTGCTTCACTGGCCATCCATTGCCCTCCCCAAGGCGATTAGCTTATTCCAGTTCGAGTATCACGGCATCAACGGCAAGGCTATCGCCTTGTGCTGCGGAGACCGACTTGACCACGCCGTTCTTCTCCGCTCGCAGGATATTTTCCATCTTCATCGCTTCGACAACGGCGAGAGGCTGACCTTCAACCACGGCCTCCCCTTCCCCGACGTGTAGCGCGACCAGCAGACCGGGCATCGGACAGAGCAGATATTTGGACAGATCGGGCGGAATCTTTTCGATCATGTGCACCGCGTGCTGCGCGACATGGGCGGGCAGGATCCGGGCCTTGTGGGTTGCCCCGTGGCTGTTCAGCGCGAAACCATTGGCGGTCTTCACGATCTTGACGGAAAGCGGCTTGCCGCCGACTTCCGCGAGAATCAGGCTGTCGCCTGGCGTATATTCCGTCGACAGGTCAACTTCCTGACCATCGACGGTGATTTCTTCCTCGGAGATTGACACGTCCATGATCGTATCGCCGATCTTGACCTGCCAATCGGAAGGCGGATCGAGGCGCTTGCCGAGCTGATTGTCGACGCGGCGGGCACGGTCGGCATGGGCGGTTGCCGCAAAGGCACCGATCGCTGCAAGATTACGGAGCAGTTCATCCGACGCCGGAGCACCCTGGAAACCGTCCGGATATTCTTCGGCGATGAAATTGGTGGTAATATTGCCTTCCCGGAACCGCTCATGCTGCATTAGCGCCGAGAGGAAATCGATATTATGGCCCGGCCCGACCAGTTCAAAACGGTTGAGCGCGTCGATCTGGCGGTCGATGGCCTCGATCCGGGTTTCGCCATAGGTGATCAGCTTGGCAATCATCGGATCATAGAAGATCGAGACCTCGCCGCCCTCGGCAACGCCATCGTCAACGCGGATGCCGTCTTCGGCTTCCGGCGGGCGATATTTGACCAGACGACCGGTGGAAGGCAAAAAGCCGCGATACGGGTCTTCGGCATAGACGCGGTTTTCGACCGCCCAGCCGGTGAGTGTGACCTCGTCCTGGGTCAGCGGCAGTTTCTCGCCATAAGCGACGCGGATCATCTGTTCGACCAGATCGAGACCGGTGATATATTCGGTGACCGGATGCTCGACCTGCAGGCGGGTGTTCATTTCGAGGAAATAGAAGCTCTTGTCGGCGCCGACGATCAGTTCGACCGTGCCGGCGCTGTAATAGCCCACGGCCTCTGACAAAGCGACGGCCTGTTCGCCCATTTTCTTGCGCATTTCGGGATCGACGAAGGGCGATGGCGCTTCCTCGACGACCTTCTGGTGGCGGCGCTGGATCGAACATTCGCGTTCGCCGAGATAGATGACATTGCCATGCTTGTCGCCGAGCACCTGGATCTCGATATGGCGCGGCTGTTCGATGAATTTCTCGATGAACACGCGGTCATCGCCGAAACTGGCGAGGCCTTCGCGCTTGGTTGCTTCGAAGCCCTCGCGGACGTCCTTCTCGTTCCAGGCGAGGCGCATGCCCTTGCCGCCGCCGCCGGCGCTGGCCTTCATCATCACCGGATAGCCGATTTCACCGGCGATGCGCACCGCATGTTCGGTATCGTCAATCTCGCCGATATGGCCGGGCACCACGCTGACGCCGGCTTTCTCGGCCAGCTTCTTCGACTCGATCTTGTCGCCCATCGCGGCGATCGCGTTGATCGGGGGACCGATGAAGGCGATGTCGTTGTCAGCCAGTTGCTGCGCAAAGCTGGTCCGCTCGGACAGAAAACCATAGCCCGGATGCACCGCCTCTGCACCGGTTTCCTTGCAGGCCGCGATGATCTTGTCGGCGACCAGATAGGATTCGCCGGCGGGCGACGGGCCGATATGCACGGCTTCGTCCGCCATTTTGACATGGGGAGAGCGTGCATCGGCGTCGGAATAGACGGCAACCGTCTTGATCCCCATTTTCTGGGCGGTGCGAATAACGCGGCAGGCAATTTCGCCACGGTTGGCGATCAGGATTTTTTTGAACACTTTATAACTCCGTATTTAATCCCCGTGCATGAACATGCCGGAATAAAACATCAAAACGAACAGGCAAACGACGATAAACCCACAAATGAGGAAACCTCTAAGGTTCACTCAGCCGCCTCTAACTAAACATCCCGCTGCTCGGCTGCCATCGGCACCAGCCCCAGTTTTGCAAACATCGCTTCATCTGCGTCATCGCCGGCATTGCCGGTGGTGAGCAGCTTGTCGCCGGTGAATATGCTGTTGGCACCGGCGAGGAAGCACAAGGCCTGGGTGCTTTCGCTCATGCTTTCGCGGCCAGCGGACAGCCGCACCATCGAGGCGGGCATGGTGATCCGGGCGACGGCAATCGTGCGCACAAATTCGATATCGTCAATCTTCGCCAGCGGTGTATCGGCGAGCATATCGCCGAGCACGGTGCCCTTGACCGGCACCAAGGCGTTGACCGGTACGCTTTCCGGATGCCGCGGCAGCGTCGCCAACGCGTGAACGAAGCCAACGCGGTCCGCGCGGGTCTCGCCCATGCCGACGATACCGCCGGAACAGACGTTAATCCCGCTGTTGCGGACATTCTCGAGCGTTTCCAGCCGGTCGTCGAATGTCCGGGTGGTGATCACCTTCTCATAATGTTCGGGTGAAGTGTCGATATTGTGATTATAATAATCGAGGCCCGCATCGGCGAGCATCCGGGACTGTTTTTCGGTCAGCATGCCGAGAGTCATGCAGGTTTCCATGCCCATCTGGCGGACGCCCTGCACCATTTCGATGATCGCCGGCATATCGCGGTCCTTGGGATTGCGCCACGCAGCGCCCATGCAGAAGCGGGAAGAGCCGCGGTCTTTCGCTTGCGCTGCGGTTTGCAGCACGGTGCGGACATCGAGCAATTTTTCTGCCTTGAGTCCGGATTTTGCGCCAGCGGACTGGTTGCAATAGCCGCAATCTTCCGGGCAGCCGCCGGTCTTGATCGATAGCAATGTCGAGAGTTGCACTTGGCCCGCCTTGTGGTTGGCGCGATGGACGGTGGCGGCCTGAAAAACAAGATCGTCGAACGGCAGGTCGAACAAAGTTGCGATTTCTTCGCGGGTCCAGTCGTTGCGGACTTCGTTTCCTGCCGTAGGGCAGGGTCCAGAAATGTCCTGTGCAATCGTCTGGACCCCGGCCTGCGCCGGGGAACTCATTGTTTCGTCCAAACTCATTCCGCAGCTTCCTCTTCGGGAGGCATATTATGCCCCAGCAATCTCAAGATATCGGCGGCACATTCCACAATATTGCTGCCCGGTCCATAGATTCCGACCACGCCGCTTTTGCGCAGAAATTCGTAATCCTTGGCCGGAATAACGCCGCCGGCAAAAACCTTGATATCGCCGCGCCCGGATTCTTTCAGCAAGTTGATCAGTTCGGGGATCAGCGTCTTGTGGCCTGCCGCGAGGCTGGAGGCACCGACGGCATCGACATTTTCCGAAAGGGCCAGATCCCGGGTTTCGCCCGGCGTCTGGAACAGCGGTCCGGAAATCACGTCGAAGCCCATATCGGTAAAGGCGCTCGACACCACATTGGCACCGCGATCATGACCGTCCTGGCCCATTTTCGCGACCAATATCCTGGGTTTGCGGCCAAGCCGCTGCGATACAGAGTCAACGCCGTCAATCACCATCGCGTAGCGGGCATTGCCTTCATAAGCCTTGCCATAGATGCCCTTGACCGGTGTCGGACGGGTTTCATAGCGACCAAAAACGGCTTCCATGGCATCGGAAATTTCACCGAGCGAGGCCCTTTGGCGCGCCGCGTCCACGGCCAGTGCTAGCACATTGCCATTAGATCTTGCGCCTTCGGTCAATGCCTTGAGCGCTGCCTGACAGGCGGCCTCGTCGCGTTCAGCGCGCATTTTCTCGAGCCGCGCAATCTGACCCTGCCGGACTTTGGCATTGTCGATGTCCAGCGTTTCCATTGGATCTTCCGCTTCGCGGCGATATTTGTTGACGCCGACGATCACCGCATCGCCCTTGTCGACAGCAGCCTGTCGTCCCGCAGCCGCTTCCTCGATCATCGCCTTTGGCCAGCCATCGGCGACGGCCTTGGCCATGCCGCCTTCGGCATCGACCTTTTCGATAATCTCCCAGGCTCGCTCAACCAGCTCGTCGGTCAGCGCCTCGACATAATAGCTGCCGCCGAGCGGATCGACGACCTGCGTAATCCCGGCCTCTTCCTGCAGCACGATTTGCGTGTTGCGGGCTATGCGCGCGGAAAAGTCGGTCGGTAGCGCGATGGCTTCGTCAAGTGCATTGGTGTGCAGCGACTGGGTTCCGCCCAACGTCGCGGCCATCGCCTCGATCGTGGTCCGGATCACGTTATTATACGGATCTTGTTCGGTCAGCGAGACGCCCGATGTCTGGCAATGGGTCCGCAACGTCTTTGACCGCTCCGACTTGGCGCCAAGCTCGTCCATCACGCGATACCACAGGGTCCGAGCCGCACGCAACTTTGCCACTTCCATGAAAAAATTCATGCCGATGCCGAAGAAAAAGCTCAGACGCCCGGCGAACGCATCAATATCGAGTCCTGTTTCCATCGCCTGTTTGGCATATTCACGGCCGTCAGCAATCGTGAAGGCCAGTTCTTGCACCGCCGTCGCACCGGCTTCGTGCATATGATAGCCGCTGATCGAAATGCTGTTGAATTTCGGCATATGCTCCGAGGTGTAGGCAATGATATCGGAAATGATCCGCATCGAAGGCGCAGGCGGATAGATATAGGTGTTGCGGACCATGAACTCCTTCAGGATATCATTCTGGATGGTGCCGGACAATTTTTCTTGCGAAACCCCCTGCTCTTCCGCCGCGATGATATAGAAGGCCAGACAGGGAATGACCGCGCCGTTCATCGTCATCGACACCGACATTTCGTCGAGTGGAATCTGGTCAAACAGGATCTTCATATCCTCGATGCTGTCGATCGCCACGCCGGCCTTGCCGACATCGCCGACGACGCGAGGATGGTCGCTGTCATAACCACGATGGGTGGCAAGATCGAAGGCCACCGACAGGCCTTTTTGCCCAGCTGCCAGATTGCGGCGATAGAAGGCGTTGGATTCCTCAGCGGTCGAAAAACCGGCATATTGGCGGATCGTCCAGGGACGCCCGGCATACATGCTCGCCTTGACACCGCGGGTGAACGGACCAAAGCCCGGCAGGCCCGGATCAATCCCCTTTTCGCTGACATCTTCCGCCGTATAGAGCGGTTTGACATCAATGCCTTCCGGGGTTTGCCAGGTCAGGTCACGGCCTTTGACTTCCTTGTCAGCCAGTTCCTGCCAGTCCTTGATTGTCGGTTTATCGGTCATATCTGCCCTGTGTCTAAATATATATTTGCCGTTAGTGGTGAGCCTGTCGAACGATGCCTCTCTGACGAGAAGCGCCTTTCGACAGGCTCAGGGCCAACGGTTTTCATTCACCCTTGAATTCGGCCTTGCGCTTCTGGAGAAAGGACATCGCCCCTTCCCTCGCGTCGTTGCTGTCGCCGGCAATTCTCTGGCCTTCGGCCTCGCGCAGCAATGCCGTAGCATAGTCGCATTCCAGCGCTTCGGCCAGATTTTTGCGCATGACACCTAGAGCGACGGTGGGTCCACCGGCAAGCCGTTTAGCCAAGGTCATGGCTTCGTCCAGCAACGCATCCGGCGCAACCACCTTGTGGATTGCACCCCATTCCAGGGCTTTGGCCGCAGGTAGCTTTTCGCCCAGCATCATCATTTCGGTCGCGCGTGCCTTGCCTACCAGACGGGTCAGCATCCAGCTGGCGCCGCCATCGGGTACAAGACCGATATTGACGAACGCCTGCAGGAAATAGGCCTTTTCGCTGGCAATCACGAAATCCGGTGCAAGACCGATCGAACAACCAACGCCCGCTGCAGGACCATTGACCGCGCTGATCGTCGGAATATTCAACTTGTGCAGTTTGAGCAGCATCGGGTTGTAATGACGGGTCAGTGCCTTGTAGCTACCTTGCCCTCCGGAAATCTCGCTATCGCGGCCGCCCTGCAAATCTGCACCGGAACAGAAACCCTTGCCTTCCCCGGTGATAACCAGGGCACGCGCGTCGCCAAGATGATCCATCGCATTGTTGATGTCATCGGCCATATTCAGCGAACAGGCGTTGAGGCGTTCCGGCTTGTTGAGCGTGATGGTGGCCACCTGGTCGGTGATGACGAGCTTGATATTTTCGAATTCCATATTCGGTCCTTTTGAATTTGGTCGTCATCCTGAACATGTTTCAGGACCTCTCCGGATCCTGAAACATGTTCAGGATGACGAGCGCAGCATTAATGCCCTTTGGGCGTTTCCATGATTTCGGTTAGCATCCCGCCCATATCCTTGGGATGCACAAAAAAGATAAGCGTCCCATGGGCGCCGATGCGCGGTTCACCGAGCACCCGCTTGCCTATTGTTTCAAATTCCGCCTTGGCGGCGTGGATGTCCGGTACTTCGAAACAGATATGATGCTGGCCGCCAAGCGGGTTCTTCTCCATCCATTTGCCGACCGCGCTGTCAGCCTCGGTGGGCTGCAGCAATTCGATCTGGGTGCCGGCAGAGCCGCCCTCGCCTGGCGTATTAACGAAGCAGACGCGCACTTTCTGCGAGTCCAGCACGAACGGCTCGGTGATGTCGGTCGCGCCCATCACATCACGGTAAAAGGCGATCGATGCGTCGAGATCGGGTGTTGCCACGCCGATATGGTTCATTCTACCAAGTTTCATCTAGTGTTTTCCTCCATGGGGAACAATTCTGTGAACCAATGGCGCGATTGCGGCGCCCACGAGGGTTCCGAGAACGCCGGACAGGACAGCAAAGGCAATCCCTCCGACAAGCAGCTTGGCCGAGGCCGGAAACAGACCAACCAGCGGATGCGACAAAATATCGATAAGATATTCGGGGCCGTGCCAGCCGATTGTCGCGACATTGTGGACCAGCAGCCCGCCGCCGACCCAGGCCATGGCCAATGTCCCGATGATCGAGATAGCGGTGAGCAGTTTGGGCATGAATCGCACCAGGCCGCGCCCGAAGGACGCTATCGCGCCCTCATTCTCTTTCGCAAGATGAAGCCCGATATCATCCATTTTTACGATCAGGGCAACGGCGCCATAGACGACCACGGTGATGACGATGCCGATCAACGCCAGAATGAGTCCCTGCTGCCACCAGACCTGATCGGTGACTTCGGACAGGGCAATGGCCATGATTTCTGCCGACAGGATCAGATCAGTGCGGATCGCCCCCGAGACCATTTCCTCCTCCCGGCCATGGCCTTCGACGATCGCCGGCACGTCATGTTTGGTTGTCTGATCGACACGGAGCCATTCGAGCACCTTCTCCGCCGCTTCATAACAGAGGAAGAGCCCGCCAAGGATCAGGATGAACGGAATCAGAAAGGGCGCAAATTGTCCCAGCAATACGGCGGCGGGCAGCAGAAAGAGCAGCTTGTTCTTGAACGACCCCTTGGCGATCTTCCAGATCATCGGCAATTCACGTGCCGGAGAGAAGCCGGTCACATATTGCGGCGTGACCGCAGCGTCGTCGATCACCACGCCCGCGGACTTCGTCCCCGCACGGGCGGCGGCCGCGCCGATGTCGTCAAGCGAAGCGGCAGCGACTTTCGCAATGGCTGCGACGTCGTCGAGGAGGGCTACTAGGCCGGTTGGCATTGTCGGCAGTCTGATGTCATTATTTGCATGGGAAATTGTCTTTAAGCGCAAGCACGATCAGGAAGGAGGCGGGAAGATTACGTTGTTCCGAGTTGGCCCCGATCCAGTCCTTCACATATTTTGCGAGACCTTCAATTTCGACACCTTCATTCAAGCAGAAATTTTTCTGTTTACCAGTTGGAATTGCGGAGAGATGATGAAGGTCAACGACACCCATTATATAAGCTACACAGAATTCATCAAAATTGCGTTCAGCACCCGTCGACGCGGGAATGGAACAATATTGAAGCAATTCACCTCCGCTAATGAAAGCGCCGGGCCCGGCCGGTGATTGCTCGGCTCCCGCTGCTGTTGCAGCATTCATGAGGCCCACAGCCATAAACATTGAGAGTAAATTAAAGCGGAATATTGTCATGCTTCTTCCAAGGGTTCTCCAGCTGCTTGTTGCGCAGCTTCCGTAGCCCCAGCGCCACTCTCCGCCGGGTGGAATGCGGCATGATCACCTCATCGATAAAGCCTTTTTGCGCCGCGATAAACGGGTTGGCAAAGCGGGCTTCATATTGGGCGGTGCGCTCGGCGATTTCTTCCGGAGTCTTGCCGCGGAAGATGATCTCGACCGCGCCTTTAGCGCCCATCACAGCGATTTCGGCGGTCGGCCAGGCATAGTTGAGATCGCCGCGCAGATGTTTGGACGCCATCACGTCATAGGCGCCGCCATAAGCCTTGCGGGTGATGATGGTGATTTTCGGCACCGTCGCCTCGGCATAGGCAAAGAGCAGCTTGGCGCCATGCTTGATGATGCCGTTATGCTCCTGGCTGGTACCGGGCAGGAAGCCCGGGACATCGACCAAAGTGACGATCGGGATATTGAACGCATCGCAATAGCGGACGAAACGCGCCGCTTTCTTGGATGCGTTGATGTCGAGGCAACCGGCGAGCACCATCGGCTGGTTGGCGACGACGCCGACGGTGGCGCCTTCGATCCGGCCAAAGCCGCAGATGATATTGCCGGCATGGGCCGGCTGGACCTCAAAGAAATCGCCTTCGTCGACCATCTTGCGGATGACCTCGTGCATGTCATAGGGCTGATTGGCATTGGCCGGGATCAGCGTGTCGAGGCTTTCCTCGAGCCGGTCCCAAGGATCGGCAGTCGGCCGTTCGGGCACTTCCTCGCGGTTGGACAGCGGCATGAAATCGATGAAGTCGCGCGCCGCGAGCAGCGCCTCGATATCATTCTCATAGGCAACATCGGCGACGCTGGTCTTGGTCGTGTGCGTCACCGCCCCGCCCAGCTCTTCCTGGGTCACAATCTCGTTGGTCACCGTCTTGACCACATCGGGACCGGTAACAAACATATAGCTGCTGTCCTTCACCATGAAGATGAAGTCGGTCATAGCCGGCGAATAGACCGCGCCGCCGGCGCAGGGCCCCATGATCAGGCTGAGCTGCGGGATGACACCGCTGGCAAGGACATTCTTCTGGAACACATCGGCATAGCCGCCGAGCGAGGCAACGCCTTCCTGAATGCGGGCGCCGCCGCTGTCGTTGATACCGATGACCGGTGCGCCGACCTTCATTGCATTGTCGAGCACCTTGCAGATCTTTTCCGCATGGCGTTCGGAGAGCGATCCGCCGAATACGGTAAAGTCCTGCGAGAAAACAAAGACCAGCCGGCCGTTGATCGTGCCGGAACCGGTGACCACGCCGTCACCCGGGATATGCTGCTCATCCATGCCGAAATCGACGCAATTATGCTCGACATACATGTCGATTTCCTCGAACGAATCCTCGTCGAGCAGGATATCAAGTCGCTCACGCGCGGTCAGCTTGCCCTTGGCATGCTGGCTGTCGATCCGTTTCTGTCCGCCGCCGAGCATGGCCTCGGCGCGCTTGGCTTCCAGTTGTGCGATAATGTCTGACATCGGTCCCCCAGGGTGAATCACGTTTCGCGATATGCCCTAGTCAATGAATGGCCTGAAAGGCAATCGTCAATAGAGATTAATTGAATGATTAAATTTCATTTGTAACCAAGGGGTGCCGTAGCGTCACTTGAGCAGGACCAGTTCCTCGGCCATGCTGGGGTGCAACGCGACGGTATCGTCAAAGGCCTGCTTGGTCAGCCCGGCCTTCACCGCCACCGCTGCCGCCTGCAATATTTCCGGTGCGTCGGGGCCTATCATGTGCAGGCCGAGGATTTTCTCGGACGGATGTTCGACGATCATCTTGTACAGGCTGCGTTCCGCGCGATCGGCGAATACATTGCGCATCGCGCGGAAATCGGACGAGTAAACCTTGATATTGCCATATTTCTCGCGTGCCTCGCCTTCGGTGAGACCGACCGAGGCGATCGGTGGCTGGGAAAAGACCGCCGAGGGGATGCAGTCATAGTCGACCGTCCGTGGATTGTCGTTGAAGACGGTTTCGGCAAAGGCCTGGCCTTCGCGGATGGCCACCGGGGTCAGTTGCACCCGGTCGGTGACATCGCCGACGGCGTAGATGCTCTCCACATTGGTCTGGCTATATTCGTCGACCTTGATTGCACCCTTGTCGTCGGTCTCGACTCCGGCCTGATCGAGTCCCAGGCCCTCGATCTTGGGGCGCCGGCCGGTGGCGGCGAGGACGACATCTGCCTGCAGGGGTTTGTCGTCGCCATCCATATAGACGTCGAGTGCGCCGTCGTCGCGCTTTTCGATCTTGTCGAAGGTACAGTTGAAATTATATTTGATGCCCTTGGCCAGCGAGATCTGGATCAGGCGGTCGCGGACGCTTTCATCATAGCCGCGCAGGATGACGTCGGACCGATTGACGACCGTGACGTCGCAGCCCAGGCCGTTAAAAATACCGGCAAATTCGTTGGCTATATAGCCGCCTCCCGAAATGATGATGGCTTCCGGGAGTTTTTCGAGATGGAACATGTCGTTGGACGTGGACATGAGTTCGCTGCCAGGAAACTCTGCTTTTGCCGGCCATGCACCGACAGCGATCAGGATATATCTGGCGGTCACGGTCTTGCCGCTGGCCAGCTTGATGTCATGCGGTCCGGTCAGTTCGGCCCGTTCAAGGATGATCTCGACGTCGTGATTTTTCAGCGTCTCGGTATAGGCCTTGTTAAGCCGATCGACGTCCTTGAGCACATGATCACGCAGGGTCGGCCAATCGAACCGGGCATTGTCCCAGGTCCAGCCGAAATTCCTGCCGTCTTCCAGTTCTTCGGAAAAATGGGAGCCATAGACCAGCAGCTTTTTCGGCACGCAACCGCGGATCACGCAGGTCCCGCCGACGCGATATTCCTCGGCCACCGCCACTTTGGCACCATAAGAAGCCGAAACCCGCGCGGCCCGCGTTCCTCCGGAACCCGCCCCGATAACGAACAGGTCATAATCGTAGTCTGCCATGTGTAGTTCCTAATATTCAACCGGCGAAAGCCCGCTGTTTCAGTATTTCGGTCGATGCATCGAGCCGGTTACCATCTTCGGCCGACAGGGCATTGGCCATTTGCTTGCCCAGTTCCACGCCGAACTGATCGAAGGGATTGATGTTCAACAGGGCTGCGTTCACAAAAGTCCGGTGCTCGTAGAATGCGAGCAACGCACCCAGCGTCCGCGCGTCCAGATCCTCCAGTAATAGAGTTGCCGACGGTCTGTCACCCGGATAGTTTCGATGACAGTCATCGGAATTTTTACCGGTCATCAGAGCTGCCCCCTGGGCAAAGCAGTTGAGCAGCAGCCCCTGATGATGCGCCGGGTGCAGCGAATCGCCTGGTTCGATGACCGCGAGAAATTCGACCGGCACCAGATGGGTGCCCTGATGGAGCAGCTGGAACACGGCATGCTGGGCATCGGTGCCCACGCCGCCCCAGATGATCGGACTGGAATGCAGGGCGAGCGGTTCGCCGTCGAGGGTCGCGGACTTGCCATTACTCTCCATTTCCAGTTGCTGGAGATAGTCGGGGAGCAGGCCGAGCCGCTCGTCATACGCGAAGACAGCGCGGGTTTCACAGCCGCGCACCTGGGCGTAATATTGATCGGCAAAGGCCGCGATCACAGGGATATTCCTGTCCCAGGGCGCGGTCTGGAAATGCGCGTCCATCGCCGCCGCGCCGGCGAGTAAATCTTCGAACCGGTCATGGCCCAGCGCCAGGGCGACGCTGAAGCCAATCGACGACCATAAGGAATAGCGCCCGCCTACGGTATCGGAAAAGGGCAGGATGCGGGTTTCATCGACACCCCAAGTCACTGCCTGTTCCGGGCTGGCGGTCAGCGCAACAACCTGCCCTAGCGGATCGGCAATGCCCTGTTCGCGCATCCAGTCGAGTACCGATTGCGCGTTGAGCAACGTTTCCGCGGTGGTGAATGTCTTGGACGCGATGACCAGCAGCGTCTTGTCGGCAGAAAAACGCTCGAGCACCGGCTCGAGCGCGGCACCATCGATATTGGAGACGATGGCGAGTTCATATTTTTCATCGCCCAGCGCGAGCGCCTGATGCAGCATTTTCGGACCCAAAGCCGAACCACCGATGCCGAGATGGATGATCTGGGTAAAATCACCAAGCGCGCCGGAGCTGATCACCTCGATCAGGCTTTTCATGCGCTGGTGCAGGGCCCGGGCATTTTCCACACTCGCCGGCTTGCCGGTACCGCGTTCGGCGCAATGTTCAGCGGCCCGGCCTTCACTGATATTGACAGCTTCTCCCGACAGGAGCGCATTTATCTTTGCGGAAAGGCCAATGTCGTCGGCCAGTGTTTGAAAGGCTTGCAAGGCAGCCTGGTCCAGATGGGTTTTGCAAAAATCGAAATAGATGCCCGCCTGTTCCAGCGCGAAACTGGCTACCCGGTCGCTGTCTGCCGCGAACAACTGGGTGAGCGAGATGTGGGGGAGTGTCTTGATCGTTCGCCAATGGTCTGAAGTCATTCTTTCATCCGATCTGTAAAGTCTCAAATTTGCGCGCCCGTTGACCGGCCCTGCCCTATCCGCCGGACTGGTAGGCCTCAAGTTGAAAATGGCTGCTGCCAACAGATTGCAAGAAATCTTGACCTCCATGCCATTGTCGGCGAAGGGGCGCCATGGCGCGAAACAAAGCAGAACGATCGGAAACCGGCGACTTTGTCCTGTTCCTTGTAAAACTGGCTCTATTCATTCTGATATTGCGCAGTTTCATTGTTTCGCCATTCAACATTCCGTCGGAGTCGATGCAACCGCGACTGGTCGTCGGTGACTATCTGCTGGTCGCGAAATGGCCTTATGGCTTTTCCCAATATAGCCTGCCGTTCAGCGCGCCGCTGATCCCCGGACGGATATTGCCCAATTCACCGACACCGGGCGATGTCGTGGTGTTCAAGGCGCCGCCCAGCGCGCGCGATGACTATATCAAAAGGGTGATTGCCCTGTCAGGCGACATTGTTCACGTCACCGATGGCCTTGTCTCGATCAACGGCACCCCGGTGGAGCGACGGCAGATTGCGGATTTCGAGCATCCGGTGACGCCCAACAGTCCGTGTTTCCGTCCCGAATTTGAATCGCCGGCAGCAGAAGGTGCGAGGATTTGCCGTTATCGGCAGTTTCAGGAGACACTGCCCAACGGAGTGACCTATCGCACGCTGGATATTTACGAGGATTCCGAAGGCGATGATACGCAAGCCTTTGTCGTGCCGGATGGTCATATGTTCCTGATGGGCGACAACCGGGACCGCAGCGCCGACAGCCGTTTTCCGGCACAGGAGGGTCAGGCTATCGGCATGGTCCCGCAAGAGAATCTGGTTGGCAGGGCGCTGGTTTCGGTCTTCTCAACCGATGGTTCGGCGGAATGGATCAAGCCGTGGACCTGGTTTAGCGCCACTCGCTGGGACCGCATCGGAGAGAGGTTTTGAGCCGGCCGGACTTCCTGGAATGGATCGCAGAGATCACCGGTGAGCCGCCGTTGACACCGGAACTCTATATCCGGGCCGCGACCCATGGCAGCCATGGCGAGAAAGATTATCAGCGGCTCGAATTTCTGGGAGACCGGGTATTGGGACTGGTGATCGCGGACCATCTCTATCACCAGTTTCCGCACGATCCGGAAGGCCAATTGTCACAGCGCCTGAATGGGCTGGTCTCCGGCCCGGTGTGCGGCGATGTCGCCAAGCATATCGGGGTGGGCGACCATATCCTGCTCGGCAAGCAGGCCCGTGATGATGGCGCCCGCCATAGCGTGAAGGTGCTGGGCGACGTGATGGAATCCTTGATCGGCGCGGTCTATATCGATCATGGCATGGAGGCTGCTCGCCATTTCATCATTCGTCACTGGGACAGCCGGGTCACCGCGATTGTTGCGGATATCAGACATCCCAAATCCGCCCTGCAGGAATGGGCCGCGGCCAATAATCGCAAGGTTCCGGCCTACGAGCTGATCGACAAAAGCGGGCCGCATCATGATCTGAAGTTCACCGTTCGGGTGAGCGTCGGCAATATCGGCGAGGTCGAGGCGACCGCGTCAGCGATTCAGGCAGCCGAAACCGAAGCAGCAAAGAAATTTCTGGAAAAATTCACATGACTCAAAAATGCGGCGTAGTGGCATTGATTGGCGCTCCCAATGCCGGAAAATCCACCCTGATCAATGCGCTGGTTGGACAGAAAGTTGCGATCACCAGTTCCAAGCCGCAAACCACACGGACGCGGCTGCTGGGTATCGCGATCGAACAGGATACACAGCTATTGCTGGTTGACACGCCGGGCATATTCGAACCGCATCGCCGTCTTGACCGAGCCATGGTTTCCGCTGCCTGGGAAGGTGCGGAAGATGCCGATATCATCGTGATGCTGGTCGACGCGCGCGCCGGACTGGGGACCAAGGTCACCTCGATTGTCGAGCGGATCAAGCACCGCTCGGAAAAAACCATATTGGTGATGAACAAGGTGGATATTGCGGCGAAAGACAAGATGCTCGGCCATGTCGTCAAACTGCACGAACTGGCCGATTTCGACGAGACATTCTTTGTCAGCGCCAAAACCGGTGACGGACTGGAAGAACTGAAATCCTATCTGGTAGAGGCCATGCCAGACGGTCCCTGGCATTTTCCCGCCGATCAGGTCTCGGATGCGAGCGAGCGCATTCTTGCAGCGGAAATTACCCGCGAGCAGGTTTTCCGGCAACTGCACGCAGAACTCCCCTATGCAACCGCGATAGCGATGGAACAATATAAGGAGCGACCTGACGGTTCGCTCGAGATCCACCAGCAGATACTGGTCGAGAAGGCCAGCCAGAAGGCAATCATCCTCGGCAAGGGCGGCCACCAGATCAAGGAAATCGGTGCCAAGGCGCGGGCGGAATTATCCGGAATATTGGGGAAACCGGTGCATCTTTACCTGCATGTCAAGGTTAGCGCGAACTGGGACGAAGACCGCAGCCTGTATCAGGATATGGGGCTGGACTGGGTCAAATAGCTACGTCCGACCGGTTGTGACCGACCCGACCGGCGTCACCCTAGGTAGTTTCACGGATAGGCGCGAGCGGTGCCGGCGAATATCTCCGATTTTGGAATCGGGTGGCTGGAAAATGGCAACTCCGGTCCGAGACAATCAATCATTCAAGGAACCAATCTATGGACGCCTCCTGCGCAAGGTTTGTTTTTTGATCGTGCCGACAGCATTGGATGCGTGAATCTATCCGGCCTGTGAATGAAGCTTTTACGCTCCTGGCCTTGATGGGATCCGCTGCTTCAGTGCCTTTTAAGATGAGCGGCCTTTTATGGCCATCGTTCCTTACAGGCTTTGAAATCGCGGCCCTTGCCGTTACACCATCATATTCAACCTCGCATTCTCACTGCCTGAGCAGCGATCTCGTTTATGCCATTTTGTAATTTTCTCCATGACGCAACATTGCCCATGCCATTCGTGCCGTTTTGTTGGCCATCGCTACCAGCGTTTTATTATGGCCAGCGCGTGAAAGCAGCTCTTGAGCCCATTTAGAGCGGGGATCATCTTTGTTATCTATCCTGTAGAGAACTGATCGTGCGCCATGCACCAGTTGACGGCGCAAATAATGGTTGGCTCGTCTACCTATCCCGCCAAGACGGGGCTTACCGCCAGTTGTATATTGTCTTGGCACAAGACCGATCCATGCTGCCAGCGCACGGCCCGATGCAAAATGCCGCCCGTCGTCAATAGCTGCCACAAGGGCAGTGGCAACGACCGGACCTACGCCGGGTAGTGTTGCCAGGCGCCGGCATTGTTCGTTCGTCCTGCAGATATCGACCAGTTTGCGGTCCAACTCGGCAATCCGAGTATCCAGCATTTGAAATTCGGCGATCAGCGCTGTGAACATATCTGCTGCCAGCCTGGACAGTGCCGCGCTAGCGACCGCATCTGCAATATTGTTGCGGAATCGAAAGGCACCAACAGGGATCACAACTCCATATTCCGCTAAAAGGCCGCGGATATGATTGATCAAAGCCGTGCGCTGCGTTATTAGCCGATCACGGGTTCGGTGTATCATTTGCAGATCCTGTTGCTCTGTTGTTTTTACAGGCACAAATCGCATCGTAGGCCGCAGAGCCGCTTCGTATATGGCATCAGCATCGACTGCATCATTTTTTGAGCCTTTAACAAACGGCTTCACGAAACGGGGATGAATAAGGCGCACCATAATGCCCAGGGATTCGAACTGTCGCCCCCAATGATGCGCGCTGGCGCAAGCTTCCATGGCCACCGTTATCGGCGCCAAATTAGCTACGGTATCCTCCAATTTTACTCGACTGACTTTCCGGGAAATAATCTCTCCTTCCGAGGTTATCCCGTGAATATGAAAAGACTGCTTGCCCAAATCTATTGCCAATACATCCATCTACCTACTCCTTCTCCATTCCGTTATTGAGGCGAATAATTATCGCTGCGGCTGCAGGAGGCGTCCATCCCATAAAATGAGCCACGTAGCCCACGATCTCCATGCCGAATTCCCGAACGACGGCAATATTCTTCACGATCTGAAAATGTCAGACGCGCATTTCCTGACCGTTTCCGATCGATATCATGACATCAACAAGGAAATTCACCGGATAGCCGCGGAAGTGGAAGCGGCCTCCGACGAGCGGAGCGAGGAATTGAAAAAGCAGCGCCTGTTGATACTGGACGAAGTCGCCGCGATGATTTCGAAAGCCAGGGCGGCTTGATCGAAAAAGGACCGAAGGCGCCGTTCGAGGGGTAAGAGATCCTCCCCGCGTGCGGGGAGGTGGCGATCGCGGTAGCCTTGCGGAATGGGAATCTGGCTCGGGCTCTGCGCATGGACGGACAGCCCCTACACAACGCTTCGCGTGATCCCCCTCGCCCTGCCAGAAAGGGTTTTGGGGCAATCGCGATAAGGTTTTCCGTTCGTCCTGAGCTTGTCGAAGGACAGTTTATGCGGTTTTGGCTTTTGCCGGGGCTTTCTTGGCTGCGGGTTTCTTTTTCGCAACCGGTTTTTTCTTTGCCGCCGGTTTCTTTTTCGGTGCCGCTTTCTTGGCCCGCTTTTTCGCCGGTCCCTTGGCAGCGCGATCATCGATCAGCTGCGCTGCTTCTTCCAGGGTCAACTGATCCTTGTCGACTGTTTTGGGCAAGGACGCATTGGTGGTGCCGTCGGTTACATAGGGTCCATAGCGGCCATCCATCAATTTGATCTCGGATTCGGTGCGTGGATGCATGCCCATGATCTTGAGCGGCTCCATCTTGCCGCGACCCCGACCGCCGCCACTTTTTGCCGCATCTGCCAGTTTGGCGACAGCCGCGTTCATGCCGATTTCGAATACTTCCTGTGTATTCTCTAGCCGCGCCGAACTGCCATTGTGGCTCAGATAGGGGCCATAGCGACCGATTTGCGCCATCACGACTTCGCCAGTTTCCGGGTGGGTTCCCACTTCACGTGGCAAGGAAAGGAGCTTCACCGCCCATTCGAGTCCGAAATCTTCCGCCGGGATGTCCTTGGGGATCGACGATCGCTTGGCTTCCTTGCCCTCGCCCTTTTCCACATAGAGTCCAAATCGGCCAACCTTCCTCGTGATTTTTTCGTCGCTGTCTGGATCGACACCGAGTTCCTGCGGGCCTTCATCCTCTTCGGCATTGGCACCACCGCCCTGGGCAAAACGCCGGGTGAATTTGCATTCCGGATAGTTGGAGCAGGCGACAAAGGCGCCAAAGCGGCCGCCGCGCAGGGCCAGTTTGCCTTCGTTACAGCGCGGGCAAAGCCGGGGATCGCTGCCATCTTCCTTCTCCGGAAACAGATAGGGCTCCAAGAATGTGTCGAGCTCTGCCGTGACTTCCGACGGCAATTTTTCCATTACCTCCAGCGTCTTCGGTTTAAAATCATGCCAGAAGGCTTCAAGAATAGCTTGCCATTGGGCCCGACCACCGCTGACTTCGTCGAGTTCGTCCTCGAGTCCGGCGGTATAGTCATAGGCAACATAGCGATCGAAAAACCGCTCAAGAAAGCCGGTCAGAAGGCGCCCGCTCTCCTCCGCAAAGAACCGGTTCTTTTCAATCCGGACATAGGCGCGATCTTTCAGCGTCTTGATGATCGAGGCATAGGTTGATGGTCGGCCAATGCCCAGTTCTTCCATCTTCTTGACCAGACTGGCTTCGCTGTAGCGAGGCGGCGGCTGGGTGAAATGCTGAGTCGCATCGACCGACTTCTTGGCTGGACTGTCGCCCTTGGACATGGCCGGCAGCAGACCGCCGTCGTCATCCTTGTCGTCATCGCGGCCTTCTTCATAGAGTGCCAGAAAACCAGGGAATTTGACGACCTGCCCGTTTGCCCTGAGACCTGTCTTGCCGGTTCCGTCGAGCATTTCCACGGTGGTCCGTTCGAGCCGGGCCGACGCCATCTGGCTGGCCATGGCGCGTTTCAAAATCAGGTCATAGAGCTTGGCATGGTCGCCGCTGCCGACGGTCTTTTTGGTGAAGCTGGTCGGACGGATAGCTTCATGCGCTTCCTGGGCGTTTTTTGCCTTGGACTTGTAGATACGCGGACTATCCGGAACATAGCCTGCGTCATAGCGATCGGTGATCGCCTTGCGGGCGGCTGAAATGGCGCTGCCATCCATTTGCACGCCGTCGGTCCGCATGTAGGTGATGGCACCATCTTCATAGAGCTGCTGAGCAATGCGCATCGTGTGGCTGGCGGAATAGCCGAGCTTGCGCGCGGCTTCCTGCTGCAGGGTCGAAGTCGTGAACGGTGGGGGTGGATTGCGCGTGAGTGGCTTAGTTTCGATCGATTCGATCGTGAACAGGCCATTTTCAACGGCGGTCTTTGCCAGCATCGCCTGACCTTCATTCGCCAAATCCATTTTGCCGAGCTTTTTGCCGTCATGGACCGTCAGCCGGGCTTCGAATGCCTGCCCGTCCTGCTCCATCTGAGCAGTGACCGACCAATATTCCTGAGGCCTGAAGGCTTCGATTTCGCGTTCCCGTTCGACGATCAGCCGGAGCGAAACCGATTGCACGCGGCCGGCGGATTTTGCGCCGGGAAGCTTGCGCCACAATACCGGCGACAGGGTAAAGCCAACCAGATAGTCCAAGGCCCGGCGGGCGCGATAGGCATCGATCAGATCCTCGTCCAGCGCCCGCGGATGGGCCATGGCTTCGGTCACGGCTGCCTTGGTAATCGCGTTGAAGGTTACCCGGTCGACGATATCTGGCAGCGCTTTCTTAATCCGCAGCACTTCCTGTACGTGCCAGCTGATCGCCTCCCCTTCCCGGTCAGGGTCGGTCGCGAGAATCAGGCGGGTGGCCTTTTTCGATTCGTCGGTGATTGCTTTCAGTTGCTTGCTCTTGTCGGCGTAATTCTGCCATGTCATGGCAAATCCATCGTCCGGATCGACCGACCCATCCTTGGGTGGAAGATCGCGAATATGGCCATAGGACGCCAATACCTTGAAATCCGATCCCAGATATTTTTCAATGGTTTTGGCCTTGGCGGGCGACTCGACGATAACTAGCTGCATAGGTTCCGATTTTCTTTGTTCTCACGTATACGCGCGAGGCTGTGACAAGGATTGGGCTTAGGTCAAGGCCCTGAATGAAGTTTTTTGTCAATGGCGATCGAAAATTAGCCGATCGACCAATGCTCAGTTCAACAGGCTGACCCGGGCACCGGCGTGGCGGGTCAGGCGTCCGGCCAGCTCCAGTTCGAGCAGCGCGATTTGCACCGCAGGCGAGGACAGACCCGATTGTCGCACGAGTTCATCGATGGTGACGGGCGTGATACTGAGCAGATCCACGACCGGTGTGCGAACGCCAGTTTCGCCAGCGATCGGGTCGGGTTCAGGCGTCATCATGGCTTCCTCATTGAGCGGCGATTCTAAGTCGTGACCAGCCGATTCTGCGCGATCGTCAAAATGGCGAATCAATTCCAGGATATCGTCGACCGATTGTACCAATATCGCGCCATCCCGAATCAGCATATTGCAGCCTCTTGATCGCGGATCGAGCGGAGAGCCGGGCACCGCCATGACCTGGCGGCCGGCTTCCGCCGCCAGTCTGGCCGTGATCAAAGACCCGGAACGCGGTGCGGCCTCGATCACGACCGTGCCTCTGGCCAGTCCGGCGATGATCCGGTTGCGATAGGGAAAATGCCGAGCCCGCGGCTCGGTTCCGGGCGGCTGTTCGGCCAGCAGCAATCCGGATTCGGCGATCTTGCGCTGGAATTGTTCATTTTCGTGCGGATAGAAAACGTCCAGTCCGCCGGCGATAACGGCAATGGTCGCTGTGAGCGAACCTTGATGGGCGGCGGTATCTATCCCCTTCGCCAATCCAGAAACAACGGATACGCCCGATTCCGCCAGACCATGAGCGAGATTTTGGGCAAAGCGGCAGGCGGCGGCCGAGGCGTTGCGTGCACCGACCATTGCGACCATTGGCCGGTTGAGCAGTTCCAGTCTGCCCTGCCAGAGCAAGAGCGGCGGCGCGTTGCCCAGTTCCGCCAGCAGCTGCGGATAGCCGGGGTCATCGAGAAACAGCATGGCAGCGCCGAGCTTCTGAATCGCCTTAAGTTCGGAGTCGATCTGCCTGGCGTCGGCGATACGCGGTGATCGTCCGCCGCCGCGGGCGGCCAGATCCGGAATGGCGTCCAGTGCGCGTGCCGCGGAACCAAATCTCCTGAGCAGGTGCCGGTAAGTGACGGGTCCTACATTCTCGGATCGGATGAGCCGGAGCCGGTCAAATACTTCCTGATTTGGCTCCATTCATTTCAGGCCTTTTTGGTCGACCCGACCTTCGGTTCCTCGCCCGCAATCAGCCGCTCGATATTCGAGCGGTGCTTCCACAGAACCAGCAGGGCCAGACCGATGAACATGGGCAACATCGCATATTCTCCAAGGGCGAATGCGGCGATCGGTACGGAGATCGCTGCCAGCATTCCTCCTACGGAAGAATAGCGCCAAAGCGCAAGCGCACCAAGCCAGGTGACCGCAAATATCAACCCGGCCACGGGCATCAGGGCGGCGACAATGCCGAGCAGCGTCGCCACGCCCTTGCCGCCGACAAATTTGAGCCAGACCGGATAGAGATGGCCGAGAAAGGCACCCAGGCCAGCCAGGACGCCCAGTTCGCCGGGAAATTGCAGAGCGATCCAGACCGCCGCATAGCCCTTTCCCATATCGAGCAACAGGGTCAGCGCGGCCAGGGCCTTGTTGCCGGTGCGCAAGACATTGGTGGCGCCGATATTGCCGGATCCGGTCTGGCGCAGATCGCCGCCACCGCTCAGGCGCGTCAATAGCAGGCCGAACGGAATCGAGCCGAGCATATAGCCGAACAACAACGCCAATATTGGTTCTACCCACATAGATTGCACTGACATTACCCCCTGTTGATTTCGCGCTATATTCCGGTTCAAGGTTGAGCAAGCATCTCGTTGAAAAAAACGGCCAAGGGCAAACGCCTGTCAGACGAATCGAAGCGGTTGCCGTTGCCCTGCACATCTGGCTATGGGCAACGCATGAACGAAGTGCAAATGAGTGAATGCCCGCCCCTGTTGTTTTTTGATACCGGTGTCGGCGGGCTGTCGGTGCTGGCCGAGACGATGAAATTGCTGCCACGCGCGCCGATCGTCTACGCCGCGGATTATGCCGGTCTGCCTTATGGCATGAAGTCCGAAGCGGAACTGGCAGCGCGGGTCCCTGCGCTGCTCGGCCGGCTAGTCGAGCGCTACCGGCCAGCACTGGCGACCATTGCCTGCAACACGGCGTCGACCATTGCGCTTGATCATGTCCGTTCGGCGCTGGATATCCCGGTGGTCGGGACCGTGCCCGCGATCAAGCCGGCCAGCGAGAGCAGCAAGACCGGGGTGATTGGGCTGCTGGGCACGCGGGCAACAATCCGGCAGCCTTATGTCGACCGACTCGCGGCCGATTTTGCTTCGAACAAGATCTTGCTGCGCCATGCCGCGCCCGAACTGGTTTATGCAGCGGAAGCGAAGCTGCGGGGAGAGGAACCGGATCGCCGGGCGATCGCAGAGGCCATGGCCGGATTGCTTGATCAGCATGGCGGAGAGCGGATCGACGCCGTCATTCTCGCCTGCACCCATTTCCCGTTGCTGCGCGATGAACTGGCAGTGGCGGCACAAAGGCCGATCCAGTTTATCGACGGGGCGATGGGCATTGCCCGGCGGATCGCCTATCTGACGCGGGACATGGCCTGGCCGGCAGAAAGCGGCACAGGCATATTTGTAACGACCGGCGGTCTTGAAGATATCAGCCCGTATCGATCCGCTTTCCGGCAATATGGCATCGACCGGTTTGAAAAGCTGTGAGCCGATGATCAGACATGTCTTATTGCGAGTGGTTCGCGCTGGAAATTATGGAAAAAGGCCGCTAAGAGCCCTTTCAAGAAGACCGCAAGAACAGATTTGACGCAGGATTTGGTGACATAGTGGACTACGACAAGATTTTTTCACAGGCGATTGACCGGCTGCATGCCGAGGGACGCTATCGGGTCTTTATTGACATTTTACGGAACAAGGGTTCGTTCCCCAATGCCCGATGTTTCGCGCATCATAACGGACCGCAACCGGTCACCGTCTGGTGCTCGAACGACTATCTGGCAATGGGGCAGCATCCCGACGTGATCGAGGCGATGGAAGAGGCGCTGCACGATGTCGGCGCCGGTTCCGGCGGCACGCGCAATATCGGCGGCAACACCCATTATCATATCCAGCTGGAGCGGGAACTGGCCGACTGGCACGGCAAGTCCGGTGCCTTGCTGTTCACCTCCGGCTATGTTTCGAACGAAGCGACGCTGTCCACGCTGACCAAGATATTGCCGGGCTGCATCATTTATTCCGACGAACTGAACCACGCGTCGATGATTGCCGGCATCAAGAACAGTGGCTGCGAAAAGCGGGTTTTCCGGCACAATGATCTGGAACATCTCGAAGAATTGCTGGCCGCCGAAGATCCGGAAGTGCCGAAGCTGATCGCTTTTGAAAGCATCTATTCGATGGATGGCGATATCGCACCGCTGCACGCGATCTGCGATCTCGCCGACAAATATAATGCGCTGACCTATTGCGATGAAGTGCATGCTGTCGGCATGTATGGCAAACGCGGTGGCGGCATTTCCGAACGGGACGACGCCGCCCACAGGATCACCATCGTTGAGGGCACATTGGCCAAGGCTGTGGGCGTGATGGGCGGCTATATCGCGGCCGACCAGAAAATCGTCGACGTAATCCGCTCCTATGCGCCGGGCTTCATCTTCACCACCAGCCTGTCTCCGGTTCTGGTCGCTGGTGCATTGGCCAGTATTCGTCACTTGAAACAGTCGACCGCGGAGCGGGACGGCCAGCAGGCTGCGGCGCAGACGCTCAAGAATCTGTTTGCCACATCAGGTTTGCCGGTGATGGATTCCACCACTCATATTGTTCCCTTGCTGGTTGGCGATCCGATCAAGGCCAAGAAAATCAGCGATATATTGCTCGCCGAATATGGCGTCTATGTGCAGCCGATCAACTATCCGACGGTCCCGCGCGGCAGCGAACGGCTGCGCTTCACGCCAGGCCCGGCGCATAGCGAAGCGATGATGGTTGATCTGACCAAGGCGCTGGTGGAAATCTGGAGCCGGATGGACATGGAACTGGCGATCGCTGCCTAATTTCCGAGATGCACTCGTCCCTATGCGCGGCAGATTATCGCCAAAGTTGGTGAAAGTTGGGGCCAATGACGGGTTTTCAGCGACCGCTGCCCAACCCTCTTGCAGTTCGCGACTGCTTTACACCAACCCGCGTTTTTAAATTCTGTGACTTTTGCCCCAAAGCCGCGCATTCCCTGCTGTTTTCGATCTTCCGCACCGCGCCGAGCGTGACCTTTCGGCCGATTATGACAATCCCAGCGATTTTGCCGCTGTTTTGCCGCTGCGCACGATTACATTATAATTTATCCAAACTGTCAAAGAGCCTGACCTGAACTTACCGAGGGTCGACCGGAGACGATATCCGATCGGGGTCGGTGTAGGAAAGGAGAATCAGGCTCTAATCACCAGCAATGATTCTCGCAAACAGCTGATTGTCGACATTGCCACCGGACAGGGTGATGGCGGTGTGATCGGTCAGCGATATCTTGCCGGCCAATATCGCAGCCAAGGCGACGGCGCCACCCGGTTCCACCACCAGACGCAGTTTTGAAAACGCAACGCGCATGGCGTGATGGACTTCGTCCTGCGAAACGGACAGGCCGAGAGCATGGCGGCCCTGCAAGATATCAAAGGTGATCGGCGAAACGCGGAGTGTCTGCAGCGCGTCGCATTCGGTCGCCGGAGGATTGTCGCCCACGGGAACAATGGTGCCGGCCTCAAGCGATTTTTTCATATCGTCCCAGCCTTCCGGCTCAACCACCACGATATCCGCATCAGGATTGGCGAGAGCAGAACCGCTGGCCAGACCGCCACCGCCGCAGCAGGCGACAATCTGGTCGGGTTCGGAGCCGGTCAGGGCCAGCATCTGCTCGCGCATCTCGAGACCGCAGCTGCCCTGCCCCTCGACAATCCACGGATCATCGAAGCTGGGCACCACCACCGCCCCGGTTTTGGCGGCAAGGTCGGCGGCCAGCTGTTCGCGCGATCCGTTCATCCGGTCGTAGGTGACGACGTCCGCGCCGAGCGCCCTGGTATTATCCAGTTTGGCCCGGGGGGCATCCTCCGGCATGATGATTGTTGCCGGGATGCCCAGTCGGCGAGCCGCCCAGGCAACGCCCTGCGCGTGATTGCCGCTGGAAAAGGCGACGACACCGCGCGGACGCTGGTCCTCGGAAAGATCGGTGAGCCGGTGCCATCCGCCGCGAATCTTGAACGCGCCGATCGGTTGCAGACATTCCGCCTTGCACCAGATGGTGGTGCCGTCGATTTCGAGCGGCAGCAGCGGCGTCAGGGGCAAGATAGCGGCGATTTTCTTGGCCGCCCGCTCCACGCCCGCCAAGGTTGGTTGCCGGTCAGGGTCCATCAGGTATTGCTCTGTCATGGTCACTCCCTATATGCGGGACTCACATTTCTCCAGCATTTAGAGTGAAAAATATGGGCAAGATATTGGTGATCGGCGCAGGCGGCGTCAGTTCGGTGGCGGTGCACAAAATGGCGCAGTTGATAGCAACAGGTGATGGGCCTTTTACCGAGATTTTATTGGCTAGCCGAACGCTGCCGAAATGCGAAGCCATCGCCGATTCGGTGAAGCAGCGGACCGGCGTCGCTATCGCGACCACGCAGATTGACGCCGATGACGTGCCAGCACTGACCGGATTGATCCAGCAGGCAAAGCCGGATCTGGTGGTCAATCTGGCGCTGCCCTATCAGGACCTGCCGATCATGGATGCCTGCCTGGCGACCAAGACCGACTATCTCGACACCGCCAATTACGAACCGCGCGACGAAGCGAAGTTCGAATATAAATGGCAGTGGGATTATCAGGACCGGTTCAACGATGCCGGGATCATGGCGCTACTGGGATCGGGATTTGACCCCGGCGTGACCAGCGTGTTCACCTGCTGGCTGAAGAAGCATCATTTCGACCGGATCGACACGCTCGATATCCTCGACTGCAACGGCGGCGATCACGGCCAGCATTTTGCCACCAATTTCAATCCCGAGATCAATATCCGGGAAGTCACGGCCAATTCGCGGCATTGGGAAAATGGCCAATGGGTCGAGGGACCACCGCTGACCCAGAAGCAGGAATTTGATTTCGAGGCGGTTGGCCCGAAGAACATGTACCTGATGTATCACGAGGAAATCGAGTCGCTGAAGACGCATCTCCCCGAAATCCAGCGGATCCGTTTCTGGATGACCTTTGGCGATGCCTATCTGACCCATCTGGAAGTGTTGCAGAATGTCGGCATGACCCGGATCGATCCGGTGATGTACGAAGGCCGCGAGATCATTCCCTTGCAGTTCCTGAAGGCCGTGCTCCCCGAACCGGCCAGTCTCGGCGAGACGACCAAGGGCAATACCAATATCGGCGTGATCGCGACCGGCATGAAGGACGGCGTCCAGAAGACGCTCTACGTCAAGAATATCTGCAGCCATGAAGCGGCCTATGAGGAAACCGGCAATCAGGGTGTCAGCTATACCACCGGTGTGCCGGCGATGATCGGCGCAGCGCTGATGCTGTCCGGCCAGTGGCAGGGCAAGGGCGTCTTCAACATGGAAGAATTTGATCCCGACCCATTCATGGACATGCTGAACCAGCATGGTCTGCCCTGGACGCTGGTAGAGCTGGAAGCACCTTTGGCTTTCTGAAATGGAGACCAAGGCAGGCGATCCTGGCGCTTTTGCGCATTTTGATTTGGGCCGGGTACCCTCGCCAGCCTTTGTCGTGGATGAGGTTGCAGTCCGCCGGAATCTCGCGATTCTGGCCGATATCAAACAGCGCTCCGGGGCGAAAATCCTGCTGGCCCTGAAAGCCTTTTCGATGTGGTCACTGGCACCGCTGATCGATGAATATCTCGATGGCTATTGCGCGTCGGGCCTGTGGGAAGCGCGACTGGCGAAAGAGCATTTCAAGGGTCCGATCAGTAGCTATTCTCCGGCCTATAAGGCCGATGACCTGGCCGAGCTATGCGGGCTATCGCGGCATATGATCTTCAACAATCCGGAGCAGATTGAACGATGGATAGATTTTTTAAATCAGCATGTTAAAGAGCATATCTTAGATATTGGCTTAAGAATAAACCCGGAAATTGCGCTGGGTGAAACCGAAAAATATGACCCCAGCCAGCCACATAGCCGGCTGGGCTTTCCGGTCAGCCAGTTGCAGCCCGATCATTTCCGGCATTTGTCCGGCATCCATTTTCACAATTTGTGCGAACAGGGCTTTGATGCGCTGGCGCAGACCTGGGGCAAGGTCGAGCCCGTGCTTGCGCCGCATTTCGGCAGTCTGAAATGGATCAATCTGGGTGGCGGCCATCATATCACCCGCGATGATTATGATCGCGATGCGCTGGTCGGCTTTCTGTCGGAACTGAAAGCCAGAACCGGCTGCGATATCTATCTGGAACCTGGCGAAGCGGTGGCGCTGGACGCCGGAATCCTCGTCGGCGAAATTCTCGATGTCTTCGACAATGATATGCCGGTGGGTATCACGGACATCTCTGCCACCTGCCATATGCCCGACGTAATCGAAGCGCCCTATCGCCCGGCCATGCTGGGCGAGGGCAGCGCAGGCACGGCTGTCCGTCTCGGCGGGCCAAGCTGTCTCGCCGGCGATATTATCGGCGACTATATTCTGCCTGAAGCCGCGCATATTGGTCAGCGGATCGCCTTTCTCGATCAGGCGCATTATTCGATGGTCAAGACCAATACATTCAACGGCGTTCCCCTGCCCTCGATCTGGTTGTGGAACAGCGAAAGTGACGCGCTAAAATGTGTGAAAAGCTTCGACTGGACCGCATTTCAGGACCGGTTGAGCTAGGGAATTGATCTTTTCAAATATTTCTCGCACCACAAGCCTTTACAGAACCGCAAAGCAATCATATATCCGCGCCTTGCTGCCCCATGGCCGCTTGCGAATCCGCAAGGCAGCTCAATCGATCTTAGCCTATAAGGGGGTCCCTTGAGTTGCACATCTACCATGAAGCCGAGGAGCTCACCAACGCTCTAAGCCCGGATATTCCTGTCCTGTTGAATCGTCCGCATGCCGCTCGTCGTGCTGCGCGCTATTTCGTCGATCAGTTTCCCGGAAAATCACTATATGCGGTGAAGGCGAATCCCTCGCCGGCCTTGCTGCAATTGCTATGGGAAGAAGGCGTCACCCATTTTGACGTGGCTTCGATCGACGAAGTGCGTCTGGTGCGCGCGGCCTTGCCCGAGGCGACGCTCTGCTACATGAACCCGGTCAAGCAACTGGCATCGATCCGCGAAGCCTATCGCGACCATGGCGTGCGGATTTTTTCCCTCGACAGCCTGGAAGAGCTGGAAAAAATCGAACTGGGAACAGAACAGGCGGAAGATCTGACCCTGTGCGTCCGGATTAGGGTCGCCTCGGAATTTGCCGAAATCAGCCTCGCTTCGAAATTCGGCATCGAGGTCGATGAATCGGCAGAATTGCTGCAGCGCACCCGGCAGCTTGCCGACAGTCTCGGCATCTGCTTCCATGTCGGTAGCCAGGCGATGACACCGCTGGCTTTCGTCCACGCGCTGGAACGGGTGCGCTCGGCGATTGTCGGTGCGTCGGTTACCGTCGACATTGTCAATGTCGGTGGCGGCTTTCCGTCGATCTACCCCGATCTGGAACCGGTATCGCTCAACCATTATTTTACGGCAATCGACCGCACGTTCGAGGATCTGCCGATCAGCTATTCGGCCGAACTGTGGTGCGAACCGGGCCGAGCTCTGTCAGCCGAATATAGCTCGCTGGTGGTCAAGGTGGAGCGCCGCCGCGGCACCGAACTCTATATCAATGACGGGGCCTATGGCACGCTGTTCGATGCCGCCCATATCGGATGGCGCTTTCCGGTTCGCCAGATTGGCGCCGATCCGGAGAATGGCACGACCACCGGATTCAGCTTCTATGGTCCCACCTGCGACGACATGGATTTCATGGCCGGGCCGTTCAACCTGCCCGACAGCATCAAGGCCGGCGACTATATCGAGATCGGCATGCTTGGCGCTTATGGTTCGGCGATGCGGACGAAGTTCAATGGCTATGGCAGTAGCGAGGAATATGATGTCGCAGACGAACCGATGGCCAGCCTGTATGTCGGGGACAATCTCGACCGGTCGGACCGCGACAATGTGGTATCCTTTCCCCGCATTTGAACCGCCATTAGCTTGCAATTGACAATCGGATGTAGTTGACGCACTTTCCTCTCAATTTGGGGGAGAGAGAAATCATGGATATTGCCATTCTGGCACCGGCGGCAGTGCTGGTGTTCTGGTCGCTGATCATGCTGTTCTGGATGGCGGGAACACGGCTACCCGCTGCCAAGAAAATGGGCATCGACATTGGCGCAAAGCCCGGCGGGCGCGGACCGGACATCGATCCGCAATTGCCCGACAATGTAGCCTGGAAGTCCCACAATTACACCCATTTGATGGAGCAGCCGACGCTCTTTTACGCCACCGTCATGATCCTTGCGATCGCGGATGCGGGCCATGGCCTCAACCTCTATCTGGCCTGGGGCTATGCGATCATCCGCATCATCCACAGCATCTGGCAGGCGACCGTCAATCTGGTCAATGTCCGCTTTCTGCTGTTTCTGGCATCAACCCTGTGCCTGTTGATCATGGCGATCAATGCCTTGTGGGTGACGCTTTTCTAGAAAATCATAACGAGGGGGAATGAATAGATGGAAAATGGCTCGTTGCTGCAACCCATGGTTGCGCTGATCCTGTGGACGATGCTGATCTGGCTGTGGATGTATGCCACCCGCATTCCGGCGATGAACAAGGCCAAGATCGATACCGCCAATCTGGTCGGTGGCACGGGCGGCAATCTGGATGCGCTGCTGCCCCCGGAAGTCCAGTGGAAGGCGCATAATTATAACCATTTGCTGGCCGAACCGACGCTTTTTTACGCGATTTGTGTCGTTTTGATCCTCGCTGACCAAGAATATGGTCTGAACCTGACCCTTGCCTGGATCTATGTCGTCCTGCGCGTCCTGCACAGCATCATCCAGATCACCAGCAACCGGGTGATCTACCGCTTCTCGCTATTTGCCTTGTCGAGCCTGTGCATCATTGCCCTGGCCGTCCACGCGGCCATTGCGGTATTCTGACGGTCAGGCAGCGGGCGCCATCGGGAGAGTCATGAGCGGCTGAAGCTGGACACCATCTCGACATGGGTCGACCAGAGGAACTGGCCGACTGGCCAGACCTCACGAAGCCGGTATCCGGCATCGCACAGCTGCTTGGCGTCCCGGGCAAAGCTGGCCGGGTTGCAGCTGATATAGCAGATTTTCGCGACATCGGATTGCGCCAGCTGGATGATCTGCTCGCGCGCACCGGCGCGGGGCGGATCGAGAATCACGGCATCAAAGCGGTTCAGCTCCTCGGCGCTGAGCGGGCGGCGGAACAGATCGCGATGCTCGCAGAAGATCTGGCGGGGGGAATGGTTCGCCGCCATCTTCAGCGCGCCAATCGTATCGCGCGCGCCTTCCGCGGCATAGACTTTCTGATCCTCGGCGAGTGCCAGGGTGAAAGTGCCCAGCCCGGCGAACAGATCGGCGACCAGACGGGCGTCGCCGACGGCTTCTAGCATCGCCGCTATCAGCACCCGCTGGCCCTCGCGGGTCGGTTGCAGGAACGCGCTGTGCGGGAAGCTGACCGCGGTGCCGCCCAGCGTGACGGTGACCGGCTCCGGTTCCCACTGGGTTTCCGGGCCATAGCCGCCATCGACGGACAGGCGTGCCAGACCGTTGGCCTTGGCAAAGGCAGAGAGCGCTTCGCGCTGCTCCAGTCCCTCGGGCTCATAATTGCTGATCAGCAGGTCGATGCCCTGGTCAACCAGAGTCATTTCGATATTCATGTCATGTTTGCGGCGGGAAGCATTTTTGAGAAACTGGCGCAGCGGCGCGATCAGGTTGAACAATTCCGGCGCCATGATCTCGCATTGTTTCAGATCGACGATCCGATGGCTGCCGGCCCCGCTGAAGCCGAGCTTGAACTGATCGCCGAGCTTGGTGGCACGCAAGCTGGCGCGGATCCGGGTTTTCGGTGCCGAGATTTGAGGCAGGTGCAGCGTTTCTGCGGCCAGTCCCTGCCCTTCCAGCGCGTAAGCCACGCGGTCGGTGAGAAACTGGCTGTAGCTCTGCGCGTCAAGATGTTGCAGGCTGCAGCCGCCGCAGGCCTGAAAATGCTGGCACGGGGCATCGACATGATGCGGGCCCCGGATCAGGCCGCCCTCCTCATTGAGCCGGTCCAGCGGCGCGGAAAAAGCGATATGACGGCCATCCGCAGTGACGCCATCGCCCTTGGCGGCCACACGGAGGATCAGGTCGGGATCGGGAGATGCGGTCATAGACATTCCTGCAAGGTGGCGGGGAGCTGGTTGATCAGCATTTCCGGCGTGAAAGCCGGACCGGCCAATATCGCGGCGCGGCTATGCAGCCATTGCCCTTCGCACGCCGCCTTATAGCCACTCAGGCCCGTTGCCAAGCGACTTGCGATGATCCCGGCCAGTACGTCTCCGGTTCCCGCCGTCGACAGCCAGGCGCTGGACGAGTCCGAAATGGAAGCGGCGCCGCCGGGGTGAACGATGATCGTATCCGGGCCCTTGAGCAGAATGGTGCATCCCGACTGCCCGGCCAGTTTGCGGCTATCCTCCAGCTTGTGGTGGAGATCGCCCGGCATCAGCGCCGCAAATTCACCGGCATGCGGCGTAGCTATGGTTTCGGCGGTGCGTGCCTTCACCATCGTCGCAAATTGCGTTCCGGCGACTATCAGCGCGTCGGCATCGAGCAGCAGCGGCTTGTCGACGGTTAGCGCGGCGTTGAGCAATTCCATCGCTTGATCATCGCGGCCCAGACCGGGGCCAATGACGATCGCAGAGATCCGGCTGTCGACCAGTTTTTGCTGCAGATCACCGCTGTCGTTCACCGTCTCGATGACGATGCTGGGGTGCGGAGCGGTGAACCCCGGACGGGCGAATATCTTGACATAGCCGGCACCCGATTGCTGGGCCGCCAGCGCCGTCAGTTGCGCGGCGCCGGTCATGGCGCCCGCCACCACGGCAACGAGACCGCGGCTATATTTATGGTCTTCCGGCGATGGAGCGGAAATTCGGGGCTGGGGTAATATTTCGAACCTGCTGTCCGCTGAGATCCCGATATCTATTCCGACCAGCTTGCCCATTTTCGATCGAGCGGGTTCGAGGAAATGGGCAGGTTTGAAGGCGCCCAGCGCAATGGTCATCTGAAATCCGGGACCATCATTGAGGCACAGGCCGTGATCGGATTCGATACCGCTGGGCAGATCGATCGCCACGCGCCGTTTTGCGCCGGCAGACAGATGGCTGAAATGGCCGAACCAGTCTTCGCCAATGGCGCGCGTCAATCCGGTGCCGAACAGACAGTCGACAAATTGCGGAGCGGGCTCCGCATCGGCCAGTGGAAGCGTTTTGCCGCGCCACAGAGATTTTGCATGGCTCGCTGCCTCCGTTTTCGGATCGAGCGGCGCCGCCACCCGGACATCGACACCCTTCTCGAGCAGCCATTGGGCGATCACATAGCCGTCGCCGCCATTATTACCCGGGCCGCAGAGGACCAAAGTCGGCATGTCGGCAGCAATCCGCCAGATCATTTGTGCCGCGCCCTGCCCGGCCCGGCGCATCAATTGCTCGACCGATACGCCCTGGTCGATCAAATCCTGTTCCGCCTGCTGCATCTCAGCGGCGGTCAATATCTTTCCGTGATTGAGCACTTGTGCCTCTAGTTTCCGGCTTGCGCCGGGTCTTCGCTTGCAGAGGGCGCCGGTCCCGCTGCCGCGTCGGCCTTGATCTGCGCGGGCAGCAGATATTTGTCGGGACCGACACTGACCAGAATCTTGCCGTCTTGCACGATCGATATCTTCGCCTGGTCAAAGCCATCGGCGGCTTCCAGGCCGCGACCGTCGGTCAGCACGTTGAACCGGCGAAATCCGCCATCGGGATGCCGGATGACCATCGTGACACCGCCTTCTCCGCTCAACCGCTCGGTCGAACAGTCCCGACTAAAATCGCTGGCGCCATCAATGGCGCATTCGATTTTCCCGTCTTCGCCCGCCTGCTCCGCTGCCCGCTGTTCCGCCTCCGCCAGCACGGCATTGTCCGGCCGGTTTTCACAGGCGGTCAGCAACAGGGTCAGACCGACAAGACTAGATATCCGCATATACATTTTTTTCGGCCTTGGCTCCGGGGTGGGTGACCGCCCCCTGATAGGCCGGTCCGACATTTTGCGCATAGCGCCACAATGCCCCTGAACCATAATCGGTTTCGCGTCGTGTAAATTTTTTCCGACGCTCTGCCATGATGCTCTCCTCGACCTCGAGATCGATGACGCCGGCGATCGCATCGATATTGATGATGTCGCCTTCTTCGATCAGGCCGATGGGGCCGCCGTCAGCCGCTTCCGGTCCAATATGACCGATACAGAACCCGCGGGTTCCGCCAGAAAAACGACCATCGGTGATCAGCGCCACTTTCTCGCCCATGCCCTGTCCGTAAAGCGCAGCGGTCGTGGCGAGCATTTCGCGCATGCCGGGACCACCTTTCGGCCCTTCGTTGCGAATCACGATGACCGCGCCTTCCTTGATCTGCCGCTTTTCGACGGCGACATAGGCATCTTCCTCGCACTCGAAGACCTGCGCCGGACCGCGGAATTGCAGTCGGGCCATGCCGGCCACTTTCACAATTGCGCCCTCCGGTGCCAGCGACCCCCTGAGGCCGACAACGCCGCCGGTCGGGGTAATCGCGTGCTGGACATCATAGATGACCTTCTGGTCCGGGTTCCAGGTGATTTCCTCGATATTCTCGCCGAGCGTCTTGCCGGTCACGGTGATGCAGTCGCCCTTGATCAGGCCGTTGTCCATCATCGTCTTCATCAGCATGTAGACGCCGCCCGCTTCGTGCATGTCCTTGGCGACATATTTGCCGCCCGGCTTCAGATCCGCCAGATAGGGCGTGGTCTTGAAAATCTCGGCGACATCGAACAGGTCGAAATCGATACCGGCTTCGTTCGCCATCGCCGGCAAATGCAGGGCGGCGTTGGTTGATCCGCCAGTGGCTGCTACCACCCGGGCGGCGTTGATGAAGGCGTCCCTGGTGCAGATATCGCGCGGCCGCAAATTGATTTCGATCAGGTTCATGATCTGACGGCCCGCCGCCCGCGCCATCTCATCGCGCGTTTCATAGGGGGCCGGCGCCATATTGCTGTTCGGCAAGGAGAGACCAATGGCTTCGGCAACACAGGCCATGGTATTGGCGGTAAACTGGCCGCCGCAGGCTCCGTGGCCCGGACAGGCGACTTTTTCCAGCTCGATCAGTTCCTGCAGCGGGCAATTGCCCGCGCTATGCTGGCCCACCGCTTCAAACACGTCGACCACCGTCACGTCCTGACCATGAAAGCGGCCGGGCAGTATCGAACCGCCATAGACAAAGATCGACGGGACATTGAGGCGCAACATCGCCATCATCATTCCGGGCAGGCTCTTATCGCATCCGGCATAGCCAATGACCGCATCATAGCAGTGACCGCGGACGCTCAGTTCCACGCTATCGGCAATGACTTCGCGGGACACCAGCGAGGCTTTCATGCCCTGATGGCCCATGGCGATGCCATCGGTGACGGTGATGGTGTTGAATCGGCGCGGGGTGCCGCCCGCTTCGATCACGCCTTCGCGCGCGATATCCGCCTGGCCATCGAGCAAAGTGTTGCACGGCGCGCTGTCATTGCCGGCGGAAGCGATGCCGACGAAGGGTTTCGCGATATCCTCTTCGGTCATCCCCATCGCATAATAATAGCTGCGCTGGGGCGCGCGTTCGGGTCCTACACTGACGTGGCGGCTCGGCAAGCGGGACTTGTCAAATCTTTGGCTCATTCTGTCTTCCCATATCGCGATTTCCAGAACGCCCTTCCAAAACTTGACGCGTTAAGCAAGAGCCGTTCGTATTTTATCGCAAATACGCAATAAAATATCGGCAAAGCGGCGCTGGCCGGCTGGCTCCATGATCAGGTCCTGTCGCAATTCCACCCCGAAATAGGGCTGGCCTATGGCTTCGCACTGACGGTTCATGGTCGCATTCAGTTCCTTGCCCGAATAGGGCAGCTGATCGCCGACGTTCAACAACCCTTCGGCGTCAAGAAACTGGAGCGCGAAACGCGAGGCGATTGCATATTGATTATATAATATTCCGATATCCCACGGACGCTCGAGTTGCGGATTGGTGCGGAGTGTCGGCGTGAAACTGTGGAGCGAGAGTACCAGCGCTGGCTTCAGATCGGAGACCAGCTCACGAACCCGGTCGTGATAAGGCGTGAAATGACGGTCCAGCCTGGCTTGCCGTTCTGTTGCCGAAATATCGTTGCCCGGGATTTCCACACCGTCGCTGCGCTTCGGGATCAGCGAATCCTCATCGGGATAACGATTGAGGTCGACAACGAGCCGGGAAACTGTGCCGAGTATCGCAAGATAGCCGCTATTTTCCGTCATCAGCCGAGCGATTGCGGCCGTGCCCGGGTCATAAGCGATATGATCTTCGAGATATTGCGGTGGAATTCCCAGATCAACGTCTTGCGGCACGTGATTGGACGCATGGTCCGCGACGATGAGCACGCCGCCTTCCGAGGGAAGACCGGTAATTTCAAAAGCCTCCGTCATCGGAATTTCCCCTTCATCGTCCAAATTTCGCCCAATGTTTCGCGGCAGTGCTGCTCGGCCTTTTCGGCCTCTTGCATGGTGTCGAACAGGGCAAAGCAGGTTGCCCCGGATCCGGACATCCGGTTCATGACGGGTCGGCAGTCTTCCAGCGCCTGCAGCACATCTGCCAGTTTCGGCACCAGCGTAACAGCCGGTTGCTGCAGATCGTTTCGGCCATCAAGGGAAACCGGGATGATCGGCCCTGATCCCAATGCGCCGCGATCATTGCCGTCCCAGGCGGCAAACATCTCCGCCGTCGATACCGCAACCAGCGGATTGACGAGCAGCGCCACGCAATCCTGCAGATCGTCACCGGCAATGATCTCCAGATCCTGACCGATACCGGTGCCCCGGCAGGTCTGACTGGCGACACAGGCGGGAACATCGGCTCCGAGCGGTCTTGCAATCTCGGCGAGTCTGGCGATGGAATGGTCCAGACCCCAGAAACCGTTGAGCAGCCGCAGGGCTGCTGCGGCATCCGCCGATCCACCGCCAATCCCGGAGGCCACCGGCAGGCGCTTGTCAAGATGAAGACGGGCACCGGGGGATATATTCGATTGTTCGGCCAACAGCTTGGCGGCCTGCATCACCAGATTATCGCTATTGCTCAAACCTGCAGCGAATGGCCCGCTGATATTGAGTTCCAGACTGTCGCCCGGTTCAACCGATACCCGGTCACCCTGATCAAGAAAGGCGAATATCGTTTCGATCCGGTGGTAGCCATCGGGCAGTCGCTGGCGGACATGGAGCGCCAGATTAATTTTCGCATAGGCTGTTTCCCGGTCGGGCACGCCCGAAACTGGACTGGGCATCAGGGTGATATGAGTTCGGGCAGGAGGCCGATGTCTATTTTCCTGGCCAGACGCTGCAGATCGTCGCCCTCGGCAAATAATTTTGCCGATTTCCAAGCATAGCGCGCTTCAGATTGCCGGCCCACCGTCCAATAGGCGTCGCCGAGATGCTCGTTAATCGTCGGATCCTGGGGCTCGCCTTCGAGCGCGCTTTCCAGATAGGTGACGGCCCGCTCATGCTCACCGGTGATGAAATAGGCCCAGCCGAGCGAATCGGTAATTGCCGGAGAATTTGAACGCAGTTCATGCGCGCGCTTGATCGCCGCCACGGCTTCTTCCTGATTTTCTCGCCGTTCGAGCTGGGCATAGCCGAGATAGTTGAGAATCGTCGGCGAATCGGGAAGCAGTTCATTGGCTTTTTGCAGAGACTGCAGACCGTCGGGCCAGATTCCGGCCTGCTCCTGGGCACCGCCCAATGCCAGCCAGTAATTGGCAAGCAGGATATCGGACTTCTCCAGTTTCTCACCCAGTGCGATGGCGGATTCAAAAGCGGTGGCCGCTGCTGTATGATCGCCCTGCATCTGCAAGGCCTGACCCTTCAATATATATGTTTCAGGGCTTTCCGGATTGGCCGCCAGCGCCGTGTCCAGTCGACCGATGGCCTGTTCGAACTGGCGCTCAGCCGCGAGGCTGGCGATCTGCGAACTCAGCCCGAGCAGATAATAAGGGCTTTCGACTGCAATTTTGCCAAATTCGGTGACCGCAAGCGCGTGGTTGCCGGCCACTGCAAAGACGCGTCCCAGGGCCAGATGGGCATGATCCGACTGGGGAGCGACCCGGGTAGCCGCCAGTGCCATGACCTGGGACAGCAGTTCGGCCTGCTGCAATATCAGATCGCCAGACAAGCGCTCAAACAGGAAGCCCAGACCGATGGCGGGCGTCACCTTTTCGGCCACGCCCTTTTTCTGCCCGGCTGCGATCTTCTGCAACAAACGCTGTTCCGGTCCCGAGGACCGCATTTTCAGGATTTCCATGGCCTGTGCCGGTTCATTCCTCGCCCAGAAATGGCGGGCGGCGATAACGCGTACCGGTGCCATGCGGGCTTCGTTGCGTTCGACGACCGGAGCGAGCAGAGCAAGCGCTTCGCTTTCGCGCCGGGCTGCCAGTCCGTTCAATATCAGTTGCTCTTCCAGATAATATTTGCCGGCATTGCTGGATTGCGCCTGGACGAGCGAAGCGGTGGCACTACGGCCGCTTGCGCTGTCCAGCCAGGCTTCCAGAAACGGCGTGAGGAAGGCAAAATTGCCGAGGGCCTCGAGTTCGACGATCGCCAGTCGGGCGCCGCTCCAGTCGCGCTGCGCGAACGCCTCGGCATAAGGCAATAGCGGCATCTCGGGACTGGCCGTGCCGCTTTTCTGCAGCGTACGGACGGCCTTTACCGCGAGATCAAAATCACCGACTTCTATGGCGCTGGCATAGGCTTTGCCGGCGAGCAGTTCATTGTCCGGCTGCTCTTTCAGAGTCTCGGCATAGATGGTCGCAGCCGACTGCAACTGGTTGGTGGATTGCGCCAGCCGGGCTTCCACGAACCGGTTCAGGGCAGACGTACTGTCCCCGCGGCTGGCCAGAGCCGGTGACATGGCATGCCCGGCCAGGACAAGGGCAGATAAAGCGAGACTACATATTCGGATAATTGGGACCTCCGCCGCCTTCCGGAACAACCCAATTGATGTTCTGGAGCGGATCCTTGATATCACAGGTTTTGCAGTGAACGCAATTTTGCGCGTTGATCTGGAATTTCGGATTGCCTGCCTCATCCTCGATAAACTCGTACACACCCGCGGGGCAATAGCGCGCCGACGGTCCGGCATAGACCGGAAGATTGACATTGACCGGGATGGACGGGTCCTTCAGCTGCAGATGCACCGGCTGGTCTTCCGCATGATTGGTGTTGGACAGGAAGACCGATGACAGGCGGTCGAAACTGATCACGCCATCCGGCTTGGGATAGGTGATGGGGTGACAATGTTCCGCCCGTTTCAGCCGCGACCAGTCGGGATGCAATTTCATCGTGAACGGCAATTTTATCCTCAGATGCTCCGCCCACATGAAAATGCCGGACAAGATTGTTCCGAGGAAATCACCATATTTCTCGACCGCCGGCAGGACGTTGCGGACCACCCGCAATTCTTCCCGGACCCAGCTATTCTCATAGGCAGCAGCATAAGCGGTAAGCTCGTCGCTGGACCGTTCGGCGACAATCGCTTCATAGGCAGATTCTGCGGCCATCATGCCGGTCTTCATCGCGGTGTGCGTGCCCTTGATCCGGGGTACGTTCACGAAACCGGCCGAACATCCGATCAGCGCGCCGCCCGGGAAATAGAGTTTCGGCACGGCCTGGAAACCGCCGTCGTTGATGGCACGGGCGCCGTAGGATACGCGCTTGCCGCCTTCCAATATCTTGCGAATTTCCGGATGCTGCTTCCATTGCTGCATTTCCTCGAAGGGCGAGAGATAGGGGTTCTCATAGTTCAGCCAGGTGACGAAACCGAGCGCGACCTGATTGTCGGCCTGATGATAGAGGAAGCCGCCACCATTGGCGCCCTCGCTCAGCGGCCAGCCCTGCGAGTGGATGACCCGGCCCGGCTTGTGCTTGGCGGGATCGATATCCCACAATTCCTTGACGCCGAGACCATAGATCTGGGGCTGGCTGTCTGCGGTGAGGGCATAGCGGCTTTTCAGGATCTTGGTCAGATGGCCATGCGCGCCTTCGGCAAAAAAAGTATATTTGGCATGCAGTTCGAGGCCAGGCTCATAATCCGGCTTGTGGCTGCCATCACGCGCGACGCCCATATCGCCGGTGGCGACGCCCTTGACCGAGCCGTCGTCATTGTACAATATTTCGGCGGCGGCAAAGCCGGGGAATATCTCGACCCCCATGTTCTCGGCGCGTTCTCCGAGCCAGCGGCACAGGTTGCCGAGCGAGCCGGTGTAGGTGCCCTTGTTGTGCATGAACGAGGGTGTGAAGAGATGGGGAATCGAAAATTTCTTCTTCTTCGTGAGAATCCAGTGATGATTTTCGGTCACGGGTGTGCGTGCCAGCGGACAATCCTCGTCCCGCCATGCCGGGATCAGTTCGTCGAGTGCCTTGGGATCAATGACTGCACCAGACAGGATATGGGCGCCGATTTCGGAGCCTTTCTCCAATACGCAGACGGAGAGCTCCTTGCCGGCCTCATCCGCCAGCTGCTTGAATCTTATCGCTGCACTGAGACCGGCGGGACCGCCCCCGACGATCACCAGATCATATGGCATTGACTCTCGTTCACTCATGTCGCTTTTCCTACAATTCTTGCTTTTGATCGTTCGTAATTTCGTTCTGTCGTAAACCTCAACCCGCTGGGCAGAAACCTGCTTTCCCGCCAATTGACCTATTCGTCAACTCATGACTCTATGCATTTATGAATTTATTCTCCCCGGCAACGGCAAATCCATCGGCAGAGTCGATGATCTACAGCTTGCAGAACTGGTGGTCGCTGGCTGGTGTCGATCTGGATTATACCGATCAACCGTCAGCGCTGCTGGCCGAGGAACAGGTCATTGCGGCAAAGGTTGCGGCACCCGCTGCGGCCGCTAAGGCCCCCGCGCCAGCAGCGGACAGCGCACCGGTCCGGGACGAAGTGTTACCACCGGTGCATGCGGATTTCCTGGCGTGGTTGGCTAGCGATGAAAATCTGGTCGAAGCGGGCTGGTCTAAGACAAGAGTGCAGCCGCAGGGTGTTTTGGATCCCGAGGTGATGGTGATTTCCGCGCTTCCGGAAAAAAGCCGCCAGGGCGATGTGCAGCTGTTCAACCCTGACAACCAGAAGTTGCTCGAGAAGATGTTGTCCGCGATCGGGTGCGATTCGGGACAATCCTATCTGACCAATATTGCGATATCCCTGCCCGTCGACGGCCGGATCGATGAAATATATTGGCCCGGGCTGAAAAACCGACTCTTGCACCATATCGGGCTGGTCCGCCCCAAGCGGGTGATCTGCTTTGGCGATCTCGCCGCGAAAATCCTGTTTGGCAAAGATTTGCTGACCGCACGCAAAAATAAACAGTTTATTAACCATGGTGCATCCAAAACAGAGGCGATCGTGACATTCCATCCGCGGATCCTGATCGAGCGGCCATTGTTCAAGGCCGAAGCCTGGAAGGATTTGCAAATGCTGACAAGGATTTCTGCCCCGTGAAACTGAAATTTGCACTGACCGCCACTCTTCTTGCTTCCGTCGCAGCACCCGCATGGGCCGATGATGGAGCGATCCTCTACAATAGCGCGTCGATCGCGAAGGATGTACCCTCGCAGCTGCAGCAACGCCAATCCGAACATTATCGCGCGCTGTTTTCGGCGATGGGTGCCAACCAGTGGGACGTCGCCAAGAATCTGATGGATAGCGCGCCAATCGGTCCGCTCAAATCGATCGCCCAGGCGGAATTTTTTCTCGCGGCCAATAGCCCGCGGGCCGAACTTGGCCCCTTGCTGGTCCTGGTGAACGAAGCGCCGCAGATACCGCAGGCAGCCCAATTGGGCCGACTGGCCGAGAAGCGGGGTGCGCAATTGCTGCCGGCGCTGCCGCAGCGGCGCAATCTGTCGTGGGTTCCCGGTTCGCCGATCCGCTCCAAACCGAAGGATGTGAATAGCGACAGCGCCGTCAACGGCGTGCGCGGCCAGATCATCGATTTCATCAAGAATGACAATCCGCAAGGGGCCGAGCAACTGCTCAACGCCCATGCGATGCAGATGACATCGGAAGGGCGTACCGAGCTGGAACAGCGTGTTGCCTGGTCCTATTATATCGAGAATGACGACGCCTCTGCCCTGCGTCTGGCGCGGCAGGCGCAAAATGGCGCGGGCGAATGGGTCGGTCACGCCGACTGGGTCGCAGGCTTGTCCGCATGGCGCCTGAATGATTGCCAGTCCGCCAGCACCGCATTTGAAAAAGTCGGGCGATCGGCCGCCAATGCCGATCTGAAAGCCTCCGGACTCTACTGGAGTGCGCGTGCCGATCTCAGATGCGGTCAGCCGGAGCGGGTTCAGGGAAAATTACAGGCTGCCGCACGTATTGGTGACAGTTTCTACGGGATGCTGGCCGCCCAGACCCTGGGAATGGAACCCGTCAAGTCGGCAACCGCCCAAATATTCGAAAAGTCGGACTGGCGGACGCTCGAACGGCATGAAAATGTCCGGGCCGCAATCGCCCTGGTCGAGATCGGCCAGGAGCATCTGGCGGATCAGGTGTTGCGGCATCAGGCCACCATTGGTGAAGACAATGATCACCCGGCCCTGATCAAACTCGCTCGGGATCTGGATTTGCCACGAACCCAGCTGTGGCTCGCCCATAATGCGCCGCGAGGCCTGCTGCCCGATGCCCAGGCCCGTTTTCCGGCACCGAAATGGAAACCGGATGGCGGTTGGCGAGTCGATCCCGCGCTGATCTATGCGCATACATTGCAGGAATCCGCCTTTCGCAGCCAGGTCGTCAGCCCGGCCAATGCGATCGGACTGATGCAGGTGCGGCCGGGAACGGCCGGAGATATCGCCAGGGCCAATGGCATGCGTTTCAACGAAGCCGATCTGTACCGGCCTTCAACCAATCTGGAATATGGTCAGTCCTATCTCGAATACCTCGGGAAATCATCGATCACCGGGGGCAAGCTGCCCAAGATCGCGGCCGCCTATAATGCCGGGCCGGGTGCGGTTCAGCGCTGGAACAGCGAAATCAAGGACAATGATGATCCGTTGCTGTTCATGGAAAGCATTCCCTATGTCGAGACGCGCGGTTATGTCTCGATCATCCTGCGCAACTACTGGATGTACGAGCAGCAGGCCGGCATTCAGTCCGTCAGCGCTCGTGCGTTATCGCAAAATCTGTGGCCGCAATTTCCGGGCAATCCGGATGGACGGAAAACACAGTTCACTTCCCGCTGAATGTAAAAAGCCGGGCAATGCTTTGCGCACTGCCCGGCTTTCCAATTCAGAATATCTGATCACCTAATAGCGATAATGGTCCGGTTTGAACGGGCCTTCCTTCGGGACACCAATATAATCGGCCTGTTCCTGGCTGAGCTTGTCCAGTTTCACGCCCAGTTTCGCCAGATGGAGTTCGGCGACTTTTTCGTCGAGATGTTTGGGCAGAACATAGACATCATTTTCATACTGATCGGGACGGAGCCACAATTCAATCTGCGCCAGCACCTGGTTGGTGAAGCTTGCCGACATCACAAAACTTGGGTGACCGGTGGCGCAGCCCAGGTTGACGAGACGGCCCTGGGCCAGAATGATAAGCTTTTTCCCATCCGGGAATTTCACTTCATCAACCTGCGGCTTGATTTCGGTCCATTGCATGTTCTTGAGGGCGCTGATCTGGATCTCGCTGTCAAAGTGACCGATGTTGCAGACAATCGCACGATCCTTCATCGCCCGCATATGATCGACGGTAATCACGTCCTTGTTGCCGGTCGTGGTCACGAAAATATCGGCCCTTTTCGTGGCTTCGTCCATGGTTACGACTTCAAAGCCTTCCATTGCCGCCTGGAGTGCACAAATCGGGTCGATTTCGGTAACCAGCACGCGGGCGCCGCCGTTGCGGAGCGACTGGGCAGAACCCTTGCCGACATCGCCGAAACCGGCGACCACTGCGACCTTGCCTGCCAGCATCACGTCGGTTGCGCGACGGATCGCGTCGACCAGCGATTCCTTGCAGCCATAGAGATTGTCAAACTTGGACTTGGTGACGCTGTCGTTGACGTTGATGGCGGGGAAAGGCAGCTTGCCGATCTTGGCCAGTTCATAAAGGCGATGCACACCGGTGGTGGTTTCTTCCGAAACGCCCTTGATCGATTCAACGGTCCGGGTCAGGTAACCAGGGCGCTCCTTCAAAAAGCGGGTCAGTGTGGCGACAAAAACTTCTTCTTCTTCATTTTCCGGCTTGAACAATTCTTCACCCGCTTCAACCCGGGCACCCCAAAGAGCGAACATGGTGGCATCGCCGCCATCATCGAGAATCAGGTTGCAGGTCTGGTCCGTACCCCAGTCAAAGATGCGCTCAACATAAGACCAATATTCTTCCAGTGTTTCACCCTTGATGGCAAAAACCGGGGTGCCACCAGCGGCAATCGCCGCTGCGGCATGATCCTGGGTCGAGAAAATGTTGCAGGACGCCCAGCGGACCTCTGCGCCCAGTTCGATCAAGGTTTCGATCAGCACGGCGGTCTGGATGGTCATATGAAGCGAACCGGTAATGCGCGCGCCTTTCAGGGGCTGCTCCTTGCCGAATTCCTCCCGAAGCGCCATCAAGCCGGGCATTTCGGTTTCAGCTATTTCGATCTCCCTGCGCCCATAGTCGGCGAGGCTGATATCTTTGACAAAAAAGTCCTGGGTTGCGGTATCCGCTGCGGTGGCCACTTGCTGTCTCCTTGGAAAAACGAAATGCCGCACGGGCGATCCGGTGCGGCAATATTCGCTTTCAATAGCGGCTTGCAGCCTCGGAAGCAAATATAAAGATGTCTTTATATTTGAAATTTTATGAGTCTGCCGAGCCGCAGGCCGTAACAATCAAAGGATCAGGCGCTGCCAAATCCGCTCGACAGCTTCGTCGGATCGATACCCAGGTCCTGCCATGCCATCAGCCATTTGTCGCCGGACTCGGTCTCGTACAGCCAGTCGGGAGACCCCTCTGCAATGGTCCAGCCATTCTGGGTCAGTTCGCTTTCCAGCTGACCGGCTCCCCAGCCGGAATAGCCGAGCGCGATAATCCATTTTTCCGGCCCACGTCCCTGCGCAATGGCACCGAGCATTTCGACCGAGCTGCTGAGCCCCCAGCAATTGCCAACCTGGAGCGTATCCAGCATATTGATGTCGAGACTGTGCAGGATGAATCCGCGCTGCGTTTCCACCGGGCCGCCGAGAAACACCGCGCGGTCTGGCACTGCGCCCGAGTCGATGTCAAATTGCTGCAATATATCGTGAAAACCGATGCCCTGGACCGGCTCACCGATATTGATACCCAACGCGCCATTTTCGTCGTGCGAACAGAGCGCCACCACCGATCGCGCAAAGCGGGGGTCGGCCATCCCGGGCGTGGCAAGAAGAAATTGTCCGGAGAAGAAAATATTGTCGTCCATTGACGCCAGCATAGCGAAGCAAAGATTAACTGCCCATGGCAAAATTTGGCAGGCGACGGCTTTGCTGCGCTGCTGGCTTGCAATTTCATCTGCCCGTCACCACTATCTCCTACAGCGGCACAGATTCTCAGCCCGATCAAACCAGGAGCAAGACATGATTAGCAAAGGCGACAAAATTCCCGACGTAAAACTGGTCAAGGCGACCGCAGACGGTCCGCAACAAATCAGCTCGAGCGAATATTTTGCCGGCAAGAAGGTCGCGCTCTTTTCCGTTCCCGGCGCGTTTACGCCAACCTGCTCGGCCAAGCATCTGCCCGGCTATGTCGAAAAAGCAGCCGATCTGAAGGCCAAGGGCGTCGACGAGATCGCCTGCACCGCGGTCAATGACGCCTTTGTCATGGGCGCGTGGAATGACGCCGCCGGTTCCGAAGATGTCACCATGCTGGCGGACGGCAACGGCGAATTTGCCGAAGCGGTTGGCCTGACCATGGACGGCTCAGGCTTTGGCCTTGGCAAGCGCGGCCAGCGTTTCTCGATGATCGTCAACGACGGCGTTGTCGAAGAGCTCAATGTCGAAGCGGCCGGCGATTTCAAGGTCAGCGCAGCGGAATATATGCTCGACCAGCTTTAAAATCCTTATTGTTTTGGGGGGCCCGATCCGGCTCCCCAGAACATTGCAGTGTAAAAAACCGCTGGGGTGGGTTCGCCGTCCAGCAGCGCAGGTTCGTATTTTCCGCGCTGCATCTGTTTGCAGGTTACCCGATCCAGAGATGCGTATCCACTGGACTGAGCGACCATACAATCGGTCACTTTCCCCTCGATATCAAGAGTCACTTTCACCGAAGTAGTGCCTTGATTTCCCTTGGTCAGGTCCTGTTTCGGGTAAGCCAAGGGATTTATGACTTGCTTGGGATTTTTAAGTTTGGGAGCCGTGAAATTTCCTTCGAATTTCGGAGATTTCCAAACCGAGGTAACAGCGTGCAACGGTTTGTCGGTTTTGTAGAAAGACACAGTGCGGCACGCATGACCATCAGCTATTTCGTCCCCGCTTGACTTAACGACATTGCAAGGTCCGCGGACATAGCCATTGCTAACAAACGCAACCATGGCTTCGGCGCGCGTCGCCTCTCCCGCTGCAACGGGAAAAGACAGCATCGCGTGATCTTCCTCGCTTTGCAGCGCCGATACGGATACCGACCAGACTGCCAAGCCAATTGGCAAGATTAATCGAATTGAGCGTGTCGCAACCCGGTTCATTATAATCTCACCAACCGCAGGATTTGCCTGTATTCTCTTCCTTCAGCCAGTCCATCAGCGGGGCGAAATAGCTGATCATCGCTGATCCGTCCATTTCGCGCGTTCCGGTGAAGGCTTCCAGGGCGTCCGGCCAGGGCTTGGATGCGCCCATTTCCAGCATCGCGTTCAGTTTCGCGCCGACCTGCTCGTTACCGTAGAAGGAACAGCGGTGCAGCGGTCCGGTCCAGCCGGCGGTATCGCAGGCGGCCTTGTAGAACTGGAATTGCAGGATGCGGGCGAGAAAATAGCGCGAATAAGGCGTGTTGCCCGGAATGTGATATTTCGCGCCCGGATCAAAGGCGTCGGCAGGTCGCTCGACCGGCGGCGTGATGCCCTGATATTGCAGCTTCAGGTCATGCCATGCGGAGGTATAATTGTCCGGCTGGATGTCGCCCTTGAACACGCCCCAGCGCCATTTGTCGACGAGCAGACCGAAGGGCAGAAATGCGACCTTGTCCATCGCCTGACGCAGCAGCAGCCCGGTATCCTTGTCGGCGCTGGGCACTTTTTTGGCATCGAGCAAACCGACCTGCACCAGATATTCGGGCGTGATCGACAGCGCGATCATGTCGCCAATCGCTTCATGAAAGCCGTCATTGGCGCCGTCCAGCTGCAGATAGCTCAGCTCGTTATAGGCGCGCTGATAATAATTGTGGCCGAGTTCGTGATGGATGGTAGTGAAATCATCACCATTGACCTTGATGCACATCTTGATCCGGATATCGTCCTTGTTGTCGATATCCCAGGCGCTGGCGTGACAGACGACTTCGCGGTCGGCCGGCTTGGTGAACATTGAACGTTCGTAAAAGCTTTCCGGCAGCGGTTCGAAACCGAGCGAGGAAAAGAAGCCTTCTCCCGCCTTGACCATCTTCATCGCGTCATAATCTTTTGCGACCAGCAGTTCGGTGGTGTCATAGCCGATGTCGCCAGCCCCTGCCGGTGCGACGATATCATAGATATTGCCCCATTCCTGCGCCCACATATTGCCGAGCAGGTCGGCGCGGATCGGACCAGTTTCGGGCTGGACCGCGGCGCCGTATTTTTCGTTGAGCTTGTCGCGCGTGTAACAATGCAGTTCGTCATAGAGCGGCTTGACCTGCGCCCACAGCTTGTCGGTCAGCCTGGCGAAATCGTCGGCGGGCATGTCATAGCCCGAACGCCACATCGCCCCGACATCGGCAAAGCCGAGTTCCTTGGCCCCCTCATTGGCAATCTCGACCATGCGGGCATAGTCATCCTTCATCGGCGCGCCGACATTGCTGTGCCAGCTTTCCCACATTTCGGAGAGCTCCTCGGGGTTGCGGTTGGTGCCCATCGCGGCTTCGATATCCGAGCCGTTGATCTCCTCGCCGTTCAGCGTGCCCTTGCCCTTGCCATAAGCGGAATTGAGCTTGGTCGCGATCTCGTTCAGTTCGGTGGCGGCGCCCTCTGTGGTCGGCGCGGGCAGCACGATGCCGCCGCGCAGCTTGTCGAGCTTGCGCTTGGTTACCGGGTCCAGTCCGGCAACGTCCTTGAACTGCGCGGCATCGATCGCGGCATTGACCGCCATGGTGGTGCCCTGAGCCCCGACCTTGGCAGCCAGCGCATCCGTATCATCGGTGATATAGGTGGAATTGATCCAGTAGGTCCGGGCGGCATCGATCGAAAAATCGAACATCTGCTTTTCGGTTGCTTCGACAAATTCCCGTGCATCTGCGGCGGTCGGATTTTCCGTATTTGCGGGTTTGTCCTGATCGGCCTGGAGCGCATGGGCGGGGGTGGCAAGCGACATCGTGGCAATGGCCAGTAGGGAAGCGGCAATTTTCATTTGGGATCCTCTGTTTTACTGCACTTGGTTGAATTTGAAACTTTCCGTGGCGAGCGTCAAGCGCGTCGTTCCGACCAGCGCCAGATCAGCGCGACCAGTATCGCGATTGTCCCGACGATCCAGGTGACGATTTTGACCGGTCTTGCCACGGCTGCTGTTCCGGCGAGAATATCGCTGCCCTGATCCTGCAGCAGCTGGACCAGCTGGCTGATGGTTTCGATATAGTCGGTCAGGCCGAACAGGAAATAGCTGAGCACGCAGAGCAGGCCGACCTTTTTCAGCGCCGGTGATTTTGCCTGCTGCCAGATCAGGCGGCCACCGATGATGCCGCCGGACATATAAAGCCCGATGAACAGCAGATCCACGATCATCCCCCATCGGGCGAGATTGATCACCCCGGCGTCGGCCCAGCTGCGCTGGATTGCATCGACCCGCTCGCCGGTGGCCGCGGCCTGATGATCCAGGATGCCATGCGGAGCGACCGCCGTTTCCAGCGCCCCTCCGGTAGCGACCAGATAGGCAAAAAGGGCCAGGCCTCCGCCCCAGAATATCCAGAAATTGCGCCAGCTATAGAGATTTGACATCATTCCTCCTGTCGAGTCAGAAAGCGGACCATTTCCTGGCTCATTTCCGCTTTGGTGACGCTGCTCATATGGGTTCCGGGGATGGCGACATGATGGCCTCGGGGCAATAGCGCCGCCAGTTCTTCCGGTGAACCATTGTCACGATCCTCGCTGCCGCACAGGACCAGCGTTTCGGTCGCGATGGTTTCGACATCGTCCGGCTGCATATCGGAGAAGGTCCCGAGCAACAGCCTTGCCGCTTCCGGATCGATATTCTGGCTTTTCATGAACTGGATCGCCAGCCAGTGCGGATCGCCGCGCACGGCGCTGTCTCTGCTGTCGATCGCCTTGAAAAAGAAATCGCGCCGATTGGCCCAGCCCGAAAGGCCTTCCAGTCCCATGCCGGCCAGTATCGCCTTGCCGGGCCTGGTGCCGGTCACGAGCAATTTCGCTGTGGTGCGCGCGCCGAGCGAGAATCCGCCGAGATCAAAGTCGGTCCATTGCAGATGCGCGATCAGCGCCTCGATGTCCTGCACCAGCACATCGGCGGGATAGGCGTCGGAATCATGCGGGGCCTGGCTCTCGCCGTGGGCGCGCAGATCGGGCATCACCACCCGGAAGCCCGCTTGCGCCAGCGCCTCGGCATGGCCGAATTTTATCCAGTTGGTATGGGCGTTGGAGAAGAGGCCGTGCAACAGCATGACCGGCCGGCCCTCCCCCATCTCGTGAATTTTCAGGGATATGCCGTCGAAAGAAGAAAAGTCCCATTTTTTTGCGTTCATTGATCGGCTTTCCTGTTTCAAAATTTGTCAAAGTTGGGGCCAATGACGGCCTTTTGTTTATGGTCAGTGGCATCGCTTGCTGCGGTCGTGCAAAATTGGCTTTGCGCGAGCCAGATGAAACTCCAGCCTAAGGGCCCGGCCTGCCGTTTGAAAGCGCATAATCTTCGCGGTCATGACGACTTTCCCAGATTGGCTCGCCACCGGAACGGCAAAAATATAGCGTATCGCAACGCATTGGCAGCGGACGCAATCTGACATAATTGTCCCGAGAAGCCGAAGAAATTCCGGTTATGCGCGTTCTGGGGTCGCGGAAGAGGATGGGTTGTCCGGGTTGAACGGTTGTGCGCATCGGCGACAGGATAGTCGGCGGCCGAAATGCAGGAAAGGCTTTTCTGGCGCTCAGCGTTCCGTCAAGCCCTTCTGCTTCATCCGCCAGACCGCCAGTTCGATCCGGTCCTGGCCGAAAAATGGTTCGTCATCGAATACCAGGGTGGGCACGCCCCAATGGCCGGCCGCTACCAGTGCGTTCTGATTTGCGGCAATCTCGGCATCCAGTCCGTCCGGCTGCGCTGATGCCTCGGCCCGTAGTTCGTCAAGGTCGAGACCGGCCCTTTGGGCAGCGCGCTCGAGATGGTCGCCCTCATTCCAGCCTGCGGTTCCGCCCCAGATCAACTGCGACACTTCATTGGCGAATTCCAGACCCTTGCCGCGTCTCGACGCGGCCTGCCCCATCCGGGTCAGTTCATAAATATAGGGCTGCTCGTCCGCGATCTTGCGGGTCGCAATATCCTGGACGATCGGATCGGGATTGGGCGGAGCCATCGGAATCCCCATGAACTGCGCCACCCGGAACATGTCGCGAAACGTGTAGCCGAGCCAGTTGGGATGGTTTTTCTCGAAAAAATGCGGATCGCGGATAGCGAGCGGATAGACGAAGCACAGGTTGATCTGCAGATCATATTCCTGCGCTAACGCGACATAGCGCCGAGTAGCCAGATAGCTGTAGGGAGAGCGGAAGGACCAGTAGACATCTGCTTGTAGGGTCATGTTAGAATCCAAATGAATTTATTGGAGCACTGTTAGTCCGATTATCAAGGCGAGCAAACTTCTCTTCCGGCAATCCGTTATTGAGTGAAAGAAAATTCACTTCCAATTTTGGTAATTCGATCTTCTTTTTTTCAATGATTTCACCAGACTTCAAATCGAAAGAGACATAATTTGCCTCATCCTCTTCAGGCCACATGATGATCGCAATACTGCTATTTCCACTAACTTTTGGAAGATAAGCATATTTGACATTTCTGGCGATTGTATGCTGTTTTACATCAGGGAAAGCTGAAATCAGCAGATCTGCCCGCCCTTGATCATATTGCTCTTTGGTAGATGCCCATGCAACATATCCAAGATACATACTCGGATTTTCTCCGTTTTTTTCGATCAACTCCCAGTTGATAATCGCGCGAGGGTCATTGTCCTCAAGTAATTTGTGGGAGCTGCCATCCCGCAAATCCACGATTGTTATATTTTGACCTTTGTCCCATTCATAATTTTGCGAATCTTCGGCAAAATAATAACTGACCAAAGTGCCGCCCGGAACGCGCATTTCCTGGCCGCTGATCGGCATGGCCGGTCGTGCTGCTGCTCCAAAACTGTCACTTGCAGTACCGTCGTTCAATCGGCCGTGGTCTGAATAGAACCAAATCTGATAGCGATCATGAATGAACAAGAAGGCAAGTATCACCAATATAATTGTCAACGCGACAGTATTGAAGCGCGTCATCCAAAGGTAGATTTTCGAACCTAAACTCATTTGACCGAGCTATCATAAGGATTCTACATTCCCAACAGCAAACTATCCCTTTTGCAAATGCTTCCGCCCCAATAGTTCCGCGATCTGCACCGCGTTGAGCGCGGCGCCCTTGCGGAGATTGTCACTGACGCACCAGATGTTCAGGCCGTTTTCGACGGTCGGGTCCTCGCGGACGCGGCTGATGAAGGTGGCGCCGTCGCCGACGCATTCGACCGGCGTGACGTAACCCTCGTCCTCGCGCTTGTCGACCAGCATGATGCCGGGCGCGTCGCGCAGGATTTTCTGGGCATCCGAAGCGGACAGTTCATTTTCGAATTCGATGTTGATCGATTCGCTGTGGCCGACAAAGACCGGGACGCGGACACAGGTCGCGGTGACCTTGATCTTTGGATCGAGAATTTTCTTGGTCTCGACGACCATTTTCCATTCTTCCTTGGTCGAGCCATCGTCGAGAAATACGTCGATATGCGGGATCACGTTGAAGGCGATCTGCTTGGTGAAGACGTGGTTTTCCTTGGGATCGCCGACGAAGATGGCGCGCGACTGTTCGAACAGTTCGTCCATTCCGCCCTTGCCTGCGCCGGAGACCGACTGGTAGGTGGAGACGACAACGCGCTTGATCTTTGCCGCATCGTGCAGCGGTTTCAGGGCCACGACCATCTGGGCGGTCGAGCAATTGGGATTGGCGATGATATTGCGCTTGGTATAGCCGCTGATCGCTTCGGGATTAACCTCGGGCACGATCAACGGTACGTCGGGATCCATCCGGTAAAGCGAGCTGTTGTCGATAACCACACAACCAGCGGCAGCAGCCTTGGGTGCATATTCCCTGGTCGCCGCAGAACCGGCAGCAAACAGCGCCATGTCCCAGCCAGTGAAATCGAAATGTTCGATATTCTGGACCTTGAGCATCTTGCTGGTATCGCCGATCTCGATCTCGCTGCCCTGCGAGCGCGAGGAGGCGACGGCGGCAATCTCGTCATAGGGAAATTCGCGCTCGGCCAGGACGTTGAGCATCTCGCGCCCGACATTGCCCGTGGCACCGACAACTACAATTTTGTAACCCATGAAACTTTTCCTGTGGCTGATAGTAAAACAGCCGGTTTTCCTGATGGGGAGAACCGGCTGTCTGAAACTCTGATGAAGCGTTGATTATTTGGCTTCTGTGCCTTTCACGGGCTGGTTCAAACGGCGTTCCGCAATACGGGCGCGCTTACCAGTACGGCCGCGCAGATAGTAAAGCTTCGCGCGACGCACGATACCGCGGCGAACCACGGTGATGCTGTCAATGTTCGGGGAGTAGAGCGGGAACACACGCTCGACGCCTTCGCCGAACGACATTTTGCGTACGGTGAAGTTGGAGCCCATGCCGCGATTGGTCCGGGCGATGCAGACACCTTCGAAATTCTGGGTACGGACGCGTTCGCCTTCGACGACGCGAACACCGACGCGCAGCGTATCACCAGCGCGAAATTCGGGGATTTCCTTGGACGCGATAAAGGCGTCGACGGCTTCTTTTTCCAATGTTTGAATCAGGTTCATGACCTATTCCTTATCTTTATCTTTTTCCTGCGCACCAGAGGGCGACTGATCCGGAGCATCCCGGTGACGCTCCCATAAATCCGGCCGCCTTAGCCGTGTATCTTCCTCTGCTTTTTGTTTCCGCCAAGCAGCTATTTTCGCATGATCCCCCGATCGCAAGACTTCAGGGATGATGCGCCCTTCCCATATTTGAGGTCGGGTATATTGCGGATATTCCAGAATAACGTTCTCGAAACTCTCGTCATCTCCGCTAGAAGACGCGCCCATTACCCCGGGCAGCAGCCGAATGCAAGCGTCTAAAAGCACCAGCGCGCCCATTTCTCCGCCGGACAGGACATAGTCGCCGATGGAGACCTGTTCGATGTCGCGGGCCTCGAACAGGCGCTCGTCAAAGCCCTCGAAACGGCCGCATATTATGGTGACACCGGGGCCGGATGCGAGCTCGCGGACGCGGGCCTGGGTGAGCGGGGTGCCGCGGGGAGTCATGGCGAGGATGGGGGGGTGCTGAGGGTTGGAAACCGTTAGTGGTGAGCTTGTCGAACCACGCCTATCCAACGAGAGCCGCCCTTGGACAGGCTCAGGGCTAACGGAATCGGGCGCGCCCCTAACGGTCGCTAGCGCCCCTTCCCCGTTCGTGTCGAGCGATGTCGAGACACTTTCTCCCCCCACCCCGTCTCTCGACTGCGCTCGAGACGAACGGATCACCGCGGCCATCCGTTCTACCGCAAAATCCACCGCCGCCGCCATGATATCGGCGCGGAGCACCATACCGGCCCCGCCGCCCGCTGGCGTATCATCGACGCTGCGGTGCTTGTCGGTGGTGAAATCGCGCGGGTTGATGGTGTCGCAGGTCCATTTGCCCTCTTCCAGCGCCCTGCCCGCCAGCGATATGCCGAGCGGTCCGGGGAACATTTCCGGGTAAAGGGTCAGAATCTGGGCGGTGAAGGTCATCGGTTGCGGCGAGTATTCTTGATTTCAAGCACGGCAAAGGTCATGATCGAGATCACGATTGCCATGCCGGCATATATGATGATTGTCCGGACGGGATTCTGGTCGGGGCCGCTACCGGTGGAATAGACAATCCATATGATGCCGGGCGTCAAGATCATCTGGCCTGCCGCAATCGTGCCTGCCATGCGGGTAAACTGACCCTGTTTGCGGCTGAGTTTCCAGCCCGCGATGGCGGGTAGCGCGACCAGCGCAAAGATCAGGACGATGTAGAATATGGGACCAATCACGGTTCAACAAACTCCGCCAGCACGATCGCCGGGTCATTCCGCATATCGATCGCCTTGACCGGGACCATGAATTTCTTGCCGCTGGCACGTTCGATCTCGATCACGTCGCCAGCGCCAAATTCGTAGATCGCGAAAATTTTGCCCAGTTCCTCGCCCTGGTCGCTGACACAGCGAAGGCCGATGATGTCGATATGGTAGAATTCATCCTCGTCCAGTTCCGGCAAGGCGGCGCGCGGGACGGTGAGTTCGGTGCCGCGGGCGGCTTCGGCAGCGTTGCGGTCGGTGATTTCGGCGATGCGCGCGATCGCGCCCATTTTGTGGGGCTTGACCGATTTCAGGGTCAGCTTGCCGGCGTTGAAATTCTTGTGGACGGTCAGGCTGTCGAGACTGTCACAGAACAGCTTGAGCCGGACCTCGCCGGTGATCCCGTGCGCGCCGATGATGACGGCGAGCGGGACCGGCTTGTCGGGCGCGGATGTCACAAGCCCCTCCCTTTCGGGGAAGAGATTGGGGCGGGATTTTGCGAGGACCTCAGGTCGCTACGCAAGCGATGCTGGCGCATCGCCACCACCCCAACCCCTCCTCTGAAGAGGAGGGGCCTGGACATTAGCTGGCGGCCTTTTCTTCGGCAGGCTTGTCTTCTGCTGGGGCTTCTTCAGCAGGAGCTTCTTCCGTCTTGGCTTCTTCTGCAGGAGCGGCTTCGGCGGCCGGAGCTGCTTCCGCAGCAGGTTTTCCTTCGGCAGCGGCTTCTTCAGGAGCAGCTGTTTCTTCGGCTGGTGTTTCGGCGGCAGCTTCTTCGGCTGGCGCTTCTTCAGCAGGAGCGGCAGCGGCTTCCTTGGCGGCTTCTTCAGCAGCAGCGGCTTTTTCCGCTTTCTCTTCCAGACGCTCGGTGGCCTTCTCGCCTGGCTTGCCCTTGTTCGGGTTGTTCCGCGCTTCGCGCTTCAGGAGGCCGGCGGCGTCAAGAAAACGCGATACGCGGTCCGATGGCTTGGCGCCATTGTCGAGCCAATGCTTGGCACGCTCGGCATCGAGCACCACGCGCTTCTCGTCATCCTTGGCGAGCAGCGGATTGTAGCTGCCGATCCGTTCGATGAACTTGCCATCGCGCGGCGCGCGGACGTCGGCGACGACGATTTTATAATAAGGGCGTTTCTTGGATCCGCCCCGGGACATTCTGATTGCTACTGCCATGTTGAAAACCTTTCTAAAAAATATAAAAATTCAAATGATGTGATTATTTCTTCTTGTTCAATAAATTTGCCAGATCCGGGGGAAGCCCGCCGGGGGACATGTCGGAAAGACCGGGCATGCCGCCGCCCTGCCCGCCCATGCCGGCGCCTGCGGCTCCGCCGCCGCCACCAAACATCGACATCAACCCCTTGATTCCGCCCATCTTCTTGATGCGCTTCATCGCCTTGGCCATTTCCTGATGCATTTTGAGCAGCTTGTTGACGTCCTGCACGGTCGTGCCGGAACCAATGGCCACCCGCCGCTTGCGCTTGGCGTTGAGCAGGCCTGGCCGGACCCGCTCTTCACGGGTCATCGAGCCGATGATCGCATCCATGCGGACAAGAACCTTGTCATCCATCGCGCCGCCGGCCATCGCCGCCTTGGCTTTCTTCATGCCCGGCATCATCGATGCCAGTGCACCAAGGCCGCCCATCTGGGTCATCTGCCGCAATTGCGCGCGCAGATCATTGAGATCGAACTGCCCCTTGAGCATTTTCTCGGCGAGCGCTTCGGATTCTTCCTTGTCGACGACCTGAGCGGCTTTTTCGACCAGGCTGACAACATCGCCCATGCCCAAGATCCGGCCGGCCACGCGTTCCGGGTGGAATTCCTCGAGCGCGTCGATTTTCTCGCCGACGCCGACAAATTTGATCGGCTTGCCGGTGACCGCGCGCATCGACAGCGCTGCACCGCCGCGCGCATCACCATCCATGCGGGTGAGGACAACGCCGGTGAGATCGACCTGATCGGAGAAATTCTGCGCGACATTGACCGCGTCCTGGCCGGTTAGCGCATCGACGACCAGCAGGATTTCCTGCGGTTTCGAGATGTCGGCCACCGCCTTCATCTCGTCCATCAATTGCTGGTCGACGTGCAGCCGTCCGGCGGTATCCAGCAGCAGGACATCAAAGCCCTGCAATCTGGCCGCCTGCAGCGCCCGCCTGGCGATTTCGACCGGCTGCTGGCCGGCGACAATCGGCAAGGTGGCGGCGCTGATCTGCTCACCCAATACCGCCAGCTGCTCCTGTGCGGCCGGACGGTTGACGTCGAGCGAGGCCATCATGACCTTCTTATTCTCTTTGTCTTTCAGACGCTTTGCGATCTTTGCGGTCGTGGTTGTCTTACCAGAGCCCTGCAAGCCGACCATCATGATGATGGCGGGAGGCGCCACCGACAGCTCGAGCCCGCTAACGTCCGAACCCAGCATCTCGGTCAGACCGTCATTGACGATCTTGACCACTTGCTGGCCTGGCGTGACCGATTTGAGAACCGACTGGCCGACGGCCTTTTCGGTGACTTTCTCGACAAAATCCTTGACCACCGGCAACGCCACATCGGCTTCGAGCAAGGCGATCCGCACTTCGCGCATCGCGCCGCGGACATCTTCTTCGCGCAACGCCCCGCGGCCGCGGAGCTTGTCAAACACACCACCAAGGCGGTCGCTCAACTTATCAAACATGTTCCCGCCTTTCCTTCTTCAAAACGGCCAGAATTCCGGCCAACGCAAAAAGCGCCGGTGGGCGAAACCTCGCTGACCGACGTGTGAGTTTTTCTAACTCTAAACTGGACTGGCAACGCAATCATTGCCTGTGTGAACGCTCCATTAGTGCAGAAATGTGAATATCGCAAGTGCGGATTTTAACGGCTGTGAACAGATGTTAACCAGAAATTGAGAACTGTTGGGGCAATAGACTTGTCGCAACAGCGGGACAATGAATATGGCTCGACCAGAAGCCGACCAATATCTCAGATTGATGAAGAACGGATACAAGATGTCTATCGGTCGGGACGTGGTCACCGGGATCATCGTCATACTCGCGATATTGCTGTTTGTCAGTACCGGCGGGACGGTCCTGACCGATGCCATCAACTCGCTCTCCGGCCACCGCGGCGGCGGCGACAATATGCTTGTATCCGCCTTCCTGCTTAATATTGCCCTGATTCTGTTTGGCTGGCGCCGTTACAATGATCTGACCAGAGAAATCGAAGAACGCGCAGCGGCAGAACAGCGCGCCCATTCCCTGGCCGTTACCGACCCGCTGACCGGTTTGCTCAATCGCCGGACGATCGGCGAACGAACCGCGGAAATGATCAGCAACGCGCAACGGAAACAAAAGAGCATCGCATTTCTGATGCTCGATCTCGACAATTTCAAGACGATCAACGATGTCCACGGTCACAGCGCTGGTGATGCGGTGCTGAAACAGGTGGCAGCCCGGATCTCCAAGGTCATGCCGCCGCATAATCTGCTGGCGCGACTGGGTGGCGACGAATTTGCCTGCGCCTTCATATTCGATCCGGAACAGCCAAAAATGGTCGAACGGATTGCCGACGATCTGATCGACGCCATCGCGACGCCGATCAACGAAAATGGCAACCCACTCGAGGTGACCACATCCATCGGTATCGCCCGCTATGATATCGAATCGGAAGGCGTGGACGTGCTCATGCGCCGCGCCGACATTGCGATGTACAGTTCGAAAAAGCAGGGCCGGAATCGCCATTGCTGGTTCGATTCGAATATGGAGCAGGAATTGCAAACCCGCAGTTTGCTGGAAACGGGCATGCGGGCAGGCATACCCAAAGGGGAATTTGTCCCCTATTTTGAGCAACAGATCGATCTTGCGACCGGCAAATTGACCGGATTCGAGATGCTGGCGCGATGGGAATCACCAACCCAGGGGCTGATCTCGCCGGAGATATTCATTCCGATTGCCGAAGAAACCGGCATGATCGGCGAACTTTCGATCAATATCATGCGGCAGGCGCTGAACGATGCGAAGGATTGGGATCCCAGCCTCACGATTTCGGTCAATATTGCCCCGGTTCAGCTGCTCGATCCGTGGCTGGCCCAGAAAATTGTCAAATTGCTGGTCGAAAGCGGCTTTCCGCCCCATCGGCTGGAAATTGAAATTACCGAAAGCTCGCTTTTCGAAAATCTGAGTCTGGCGCAATCGATTGTCGGCAGTCTGAAGAATCAGGGCATTAAGATCGCGCTGGATGATTTTGGTACCGGCTATGGTTCCCTCGCGCATTTGCGCGCGCTGCCGTTTGACCGGATCAAGATCGACCGGAGCTTTGTTTCCTCAATCATCCGTAATCCGGAAAGCAAGGCGATCGTCAAGGCGATCAATGGTCTTGGCGAAAGCCTCGGCATGCCGATTACCGCTGAAGGAATCGAGGACAGGGAGACCGAGAATGAATTGCGGGCCATCGGCTGTGCCACGGGCCAGGGCTGGTATTACGGCCGGCCGCTAACGATTCAGGAGACGCGGAAGATTTTGTACGAACGCGATTTGCTGCCATCGGTAAAGGTGGATGAGGCTGCGGAGGTGCCGATGGAAGCCCCCGCGATCGATCAGACCATATTGCAAAAGGCCGGATAGGCCCGCTCGCGCAACCGAAAGCGAGCCGAATTGCTGGACTCACGGGAACGGCATCCCTAAATCGCCAGTCATGACGACAGGACGCTTTCACAAGATGCACGGGCTGGGCAATGACTTTGTCATTATCGACGCGCGTCATAAGGAAATCGATCTGTCCGCTGCGCAGGCCGCGGCGATCGCTGACCGGCACAGTGGAATCGGCTGCGACCAGCTGATCATCTTGCGCCCTTCCGGCCAGGCTGACGTCAGAATGCAGATTTTCAACGCCGATGGCGGCGAAGTAGAAGCCTGCGGCAACGCGGCGCGATGCGTCACCAAGCTGCTCGGCGAAGAAAGCCGGATCGAAACCGCTGGCGGTATTATCGTCGGCAGTGCCACTGCCGATGGTGCCATTGTCGACATGGGCCAGCCCCGTTTCGAATGGCAGTCGATCCCCCTCGCCTATGCCATGGATACGCTTCGCATGCCGGTGGGATGGGAGGATTTGGAGAATCCGGCCGCGGTCAATGTCGGCAACCCGCATGTCATCTTTTTTGTCGATGACAGCAATGTCGTGGAACTGGAGCGGCTGGGTGCCATGATCGAAGTCGATCCGCTGTTCCCCGACAAGGTGAATGTCAATGTCGCGCATCTTGCAGATGGTATCGTCCATTTGCGGGTGTGGGAGCGCGGTGTCGGCCTGACCCGGGCCTGCGGCACCGGCGCCTGTGCTGCCGCCGTAGCCGCGATCAAGCGCGGACTGGTAACCAGCCCCGTGCAAGTGGATTTGCCGGGCGGATCACTGACAATCAGCTGGAAGGACGGCGAGACGATCCAGATGCAGGGTCCGACGACCTATGTCTTTGCAGGGGAAGCAGACTGGGCCCAGTTCGGATGAGCGCGCCGCAGATGATCAGCATGGGCTGCCGGCTCAATATTGCCGAAAGCGAGAATCTGCGGCAGAATCTGCGCGCCAGCAATATCGATGGTGACAATCTGATCATCGTCAACAGCTGTGCGGTGACCAACGAAGCGGTCCGGCAAACCAGGCAGGCGATCCGGCGGGCGAAGAAAGACCATCCGGAGAAGGATATCATCGTCACCGGCTGCGCTGCGCAGGTCGATCCGGCGATGTTCGCGGCGATGCCGGAAACCAGCGCGGTGGTCGGCAATGTCGACAAATATGATGCGGCCAATTTCAAGCTCGGCCTGGAAAGCAACCGCCCGGACATCCGCGTCTCCGACATCATGCGGATCACCGAGACCGCGCCGCATATGGTCAGCGCTTTTGCCGACCGGTCACGCGCCTTTGTCGAAATCCAGAATGGCTGCGACCATCGCTGCACGTTCTGCATCATTCCTTATGGCCGCGGCAACAGCCGGTCGGTGCCTGCCGGACTGGTCGTCGATCAGGTGCGGGCTCTGGTTGAAAAGGGTTTTCAGGAGGTTGTTCTGACCGGGGTTGATGTCACCAGCTACGGGCCGGATCTGCCGGGAGCGCCGACCCTCGGCCTGCTGATCGAGCGGATCTTGCACCATGTGCCCGATTTGCCGAGGCTCAGGCTATCCTCGCTCGACGGTATCGAGATTGACGACCGGATGTTTGACCTGCTGACCGGCGAAGCGCGGCTGATGCCGCATGTGCATCTGTCGCTGCAGTCGGGCGACAATATGATCCTGAAGCGGATGAAGCGGCGGCACAGCCGGGAACAGGCGATTGCGCTGGTCGAGCGACTGAAGGCAAAGCGGCCGGACATCGCCATCGGTGCCGACATCATCGCTGGCTTCCCGACCGAGACCGATGCCATGTTTGCCAATAGTCTGGCGATCATCGATCAATGCGATGTTGTTCACGGCCATATTTTTCCCTATTCGCCGAAACAGGGCACCCCGGCTGCGAAAATGCCGCAGCTTGACGGGTCAGTGATCAAGGAAAGAGCAAAGATATTGCGAAAGTCCGTTGCCATGCGCGCTGACCAATGGCGTCAGACGCTGATCGGGTCCCGTCAGAATGTCGTCACGGAACTGTCGGGAGATACCGGCTATGGAGAAAATTTTGCCCGGGTCCGCTTCGACGGGACGGCGAGCAAGGGGCAAATTGTACCGGTTGAAATCACGGCCGTGCAGGACAGGCAATTGATTGGCGGGGTGGCAGCGTGAGCGAGAAGAATAGTTGGAAAGATCGCCTGTTTGGCGGTTTCAGCAAAACGTCATCGCGGCTGACCGAAAATCTCGCCGGTCTGGTGAGCAAGGCCAAGCTGGACGAGGCGACGCTCGACGATATCGAGGATGCGCTGATCCTGTCGGACCTCGGTCCGGCCACGGCTGCGGCCATTCGCGAAAAGCTGGCGGTCGAGCGGTTTGAAAAAGGCCTGACCGAAGAGGCAGTGAAGGATATCATCCGGCGCGAAATTGCGGCGATCCTCGAGCCGGTCGCGATACCACTGGAGATCGATGCCTTTCCCCGTCCGCAGGTGATCCTGGTGATCGGAGTCAATGGCTCGGGCAAGACCACGACGATTGCCAAGCTTGCCCATCTGTTTCTCGAGCAGGATTATGGCGTGATGCTGGCCGCGGGCGATACGTTCCGCGCGGCGGCGATCGGCCAGTTGAAGATCTGGGCCGAAAGACTGGGCGTGCCGATCATCAGCGGACCGCAGGGCGGCGATAGCGCCAGCATCGTCTATGAAGGCGTCAAGCAGGCCACCGCGACCGGGATTGACGTCTTAATCGTCGATACAGCCGGGCGGCTGCAGAACCGTTCCGAACTGATGGATGAACTGGACAAGGTCCGCCGCGTGCTGGGCCGGCTCAACCCTGCCGCGCCGCACAATGTCGTGCTGGTGCTGGACGCGAGCACCGGACAGAATGCCCTGTCGCAGATTGAAGTGTTCCGGGACGTGGCGAAAGTCACCGGACTGATCATGACCAAGCTGGACGGCACCGCGCGCGGAGGCGTGCTGGTGGCCGCAGCAAAACAATTCGGATTGCCGATCCATGCCATTGGTATCGGCGAGACCGTCGAAGACCTGAAACCGTTCAAGGCCGAAGATCTGGCCGCAGCCATAGCCGGGATAGAAAAATGACCGAAACAACCGCCATTGAAGAGATTCCGAAGGAACACAGGGGCCTGAGCTTTGCGCTCGATTTCGGGCCGCTGCTGATATTCTTTCTGGTCTATAAATTCGGGGCGCCGGAAGGCAGTCCGATCACCGCCGCTATCTATGGAACGATTGCCTTCATGGTGGCAATCGTCATCGCGATGGTGGTTTCCAAATGGAAATTGGGCAAGATTTCGCCGATGATGTGGATGTCGGCAATCTTGATCCTGGGTTTTGGCGCGCTGACCATCTATTTCAATGACCCGCGCTTCATCCAGCACAAGCCGACGATCATTTACGCCGGCTTTGCGATCATCTTGTTTGGCGGATTATTGCGCGGCAAGGCGATGTTGAAAAGCCTGTTGCAGGCGGCATTCGAAGGACTGACCGACGAAGGCTGGCTGAAACTGTCGCTCAACTGGGCGATATTTTTTGCCGCCATGGCACTACTCAACGAACTGATGGTAGCAACATTGAGTTTCGACTGGTGGCTGACCCTCAAGGTGTGGGGCATGCCAGCAATATCCTTCCTGTTTGCAATGGCCAATATTCCGATGTTGATGAAATACGGCTTTTCGGTCGAAGAAAAGCCGCGCCCTGACGGTCAGGACGCGGCCTAGTCTGCCTTCATCTGTTTTGGTTCAGCCCTGGTCGGCGCGGCTGACACCGTCACCATCGAGGTTCAGGGCCACGAAATCCCAGTCGATCGCATTGTCGAGCAAGGCGGACACATAGTCCGGGCGGGCATTCTGATAGTCCAGATAATAAGCATGTTCCCAGACGTCGAGCGTGAACACCGGCTTCACGTTATCAGCCACGGGTGTGTCCGCGTCATGATAGGACGTGATCTTCAGGTCATCGCCATCAAGGACCAGCCAGGCCCAGCCGCTGGCGAAATGGCCGACCGCTTCGTCCTTGAACTTGGACTTGAATTCATCAATCGAACCGAAGCTGCTTTCCAAACGGTCTTTCAACTCGCCGGAAATGGCCTTCTTCTCGGGCGACAGGCATAACCAGTGGAAGCTGTGATTCCAGACCTGAGCCGCATTGTTGAACAGGCCGCCATCGGCTGCCTTGATGATTTCCGAAAGCTTCTTGCCTTCATGATCGGTGCCCTTGATCGCGTCATTGGTCTTGCTGACATAGGCATTGTGATGCTTGCCATGATGATAGTTGAACGTGTCTTCGGAGATCAGGTCACCGAAGGCATTTTTGTCGTAGGGAAGCGGGGGAAGTTCGAAAGCCATAATGTCGTTTCTCCATTTTTTGAGATGTACCGAGTCAACGCATCAATCACAAAAAAGATGCAAGGACAATTATCCATTTTCCCGAGAAGTCCGTCGAAAAATCGATTTTTTCGTGACATCCGCAAGCAGCGGACATAACGGTGGCATATTATTAAAACCCGGGGGGGATATAAAATGGCAAAATTCTTTGGAAATCTGAATGCGGTACTGATTGTCAGCCTGGTGCTGACCATCGCCCTGATGCTGGGACTGCATCCGGGCGAGGTTACCGCCAATTCGGTGATGCGCTGGGCCCATTTGTTCTTTGGGGTGCTCTGGATTGGCCTGCTTTATTATCTGAACTTTGTTCAGGTGCCGCTGATGCCGACCATTCCAGACGAGCTGAAACCGGCGGTCAGCAAGCATATCGCACCGAAAGTGCTGTTCTACTTTCGCTGGGCGGCCCTTTTGACCGTGATCACGGGACTGCTGGTCGCCTATCTGTCCGGTTATCTCCATCAGGCCATGGTGCTGCAGGGACCGTATCGGATGATCGGTGTCGGCATGTGGATCGCGATCATCATGGCGGCCAATGTCTGGTTCATCATCTGGCCGAACCAGAAGAAGGTCCTGGGCATCGTCGAAGCAACCGCCGACCAGAAGGCAGCAGCGGGCAAGACGGCGATGATGGCCTCACGCACCAATGTGCTGCTGTCGCTGCCGATGTTTTACACGATGGTCAGCTTCAACGGCGGATAGGACTGGAACATCTGGAAGCATGAAGAGGGCTTCGCGGCCCTCTTCATGCTTTTCAGGAACCGAGCAGATCGTGCCTTTTCAGCGAATGGCGCAGCTGGTCATAGGTGAGGTTCAGGGTCTTGGCGGTCTGACGCTGGTTATAGCGTGATCTGGCCAGCGCCGCCTCCAATATCCGCTTTTCATAGGCTTCCACCGCCGCTTTCATGTCGTCGACACAATCAAGCTTCGCGTCGGCGGCGATGTTATCGGTGCCGTCTTGCGGTGTTTCCTCGGGTCGCGGTTCGGGGTTTTCCGTTTCGGGCCTGCCTTGCCGCTCCCGCGGCTTCCACGGCGATTCGAACGGATCGAACACGACATGATCAACCGGCCGGCTGTGGTCGTTCCACTGATAGACGGCGCGCTCGATCACATTGCGCAATTCCCGAACGTTGCCTGGCCAGTCGTGGCGGTTGAGCGCCTCCGATGCCAGGCGGCCGAAACCGGGCCAGGACGGCCATTCCAGTTCCGCGGCCATGCGGCGACCGAAATAGTCGGCCAGGACCGGGATATCGCCCTCGCGCACGCGGAGCGGCGGCAAGGTCACGACCTCGAACGACAGCCGGTCAAGCAGGTCGGCGCGAAATCTGTTCTCTTCTGCCATTTTCGGCAGGTCGGCATTGGTCGCGGCGACGATTCTTACGTCGACGCGCTGCGGCCGGGACGATCCGATGCGGGTGATTTCGCCATATTCCACCGCCCGCAACAGTCGCTCCTGAGCCCCGACCGACAAGGTCCCGAGTTCGTCGAGGAACAATGTGCCGCCGTCCGCTTCTTCAAATCGCCCTACCCGTGCCTTGGTCGCACCGGTGAAGGCACCCGCTTCATGCCCGAACAGTTCCGCCTCGATCAGGGTTTCCGGCATGGCGGCGCAGTTGAGCGTGATAAACGGCCCGTCCCAGCGCAGACTGAGCCGGTGCAGCCGTTCGGCAATCAGCTCCTTGCCCGTGCCCCGCTCGCCGACAACCAGCACCGGCCGGTTGAGCGGCGCGGCCCGGCTGGCCTTTTCGACCGCGTCCAGAAAGGCGCCTGATTCGCCGACAAATTGACTTTCCCGTTCCATCGCCAAGATATAGTGTCGAATCCCATTAAATAGCAATTAATACCATATTCCGCAGCGTGAAAAAGTTAGATTATTGTTTATATTCAATGGGTTGATAGAGTTGGCACGGCTTCTGCAATGTAGGTTTCAGATACGAAATATACGAACTTCTGGAGGATGATATGCCCGCACTGAACAAAATGAGCCGCACCGATGTTTCGGCGATCGTCTCGATCCTGCTGTTTGGCGTGACGATCCTGATCAGCTCCGTCGGACCGGCACAGGCCGAAGGAACACTGGTCAGCAGCCAGAACGATTCCCCCACTGTCAGCTATGTTGGCCAAGGCTACCGAGCATGACAGACAAAATGGCCGGGACCCCTTCTTTCCCCCTTGCCGAAGTCAGGTCCCGGCCACCTTTTGAAATTCATCAGGTTGATGTAGAACAGGACTGGAGCGACGGCTCGAACAGGTTTCAACACGATCACAGACGCAACCGGAGTATGTACATGGCAGGTATTTTTTCAAGAACGCGCGACATCATCGCCGCCAACGTTACCGACATGCTGGACAAGGCCGAAGACCCATCGAAGATGATCCGCATGATCATCCTGGAGATGGAGGAAACCCTGGTCGAAGTACGCGCTTCTGCTGCCCGCACGATTGCGGATCAGAAGGAAATGCGGCGGCATATCGACAAGCTCGATCATCTGACCGAGGACTGGAACGAGAAAGCCCAGCTTGCCCTCTCCAAGGACCGGGAAGATCTGGCCAAGGCGGCGCTGGTCGAAAAGCGCAAGGCCGCCGACATGGCCGATCAGCTGAAAGCCGAAATCCAGGTGCTCGATGAAGCGCTCCGCTCTTCGGAAGGCGACATCGCCAAATTGCAGAAGAAATTGCAGGAAGCCCGCTCGCGCCAGAGCAATCTGGTCAACCGGCTCGAGAGCGCCGAGAATCGCGTGAAGCTGCGCGAAATGTACAATGGCGACAAGGTGCATGACGCCTTTTCGCGGTTCGAATATCTCGAACGCCAGGTCGACTTTGCCGAAGGCCGCGCCGATGCGCTCGGCATGGGCGGAGAACCGCAGAGCCTGGAAAGCCAGATCGCGGCGCTGGAATCCAGCGACAGGGTCGATGAGGAACTGGAAGCCATGAAGGCGGCCATGAAGAAAGGTGACGCATAATGCAGGAAGAGCTCATCATCATTCCCATCGTCATGGGTACGCTGTTCATTGGCCTGCCCTGGTTGATCTTTCACTATGTCACCAAATGGAAGACGGCAGCGACGATCACCAATGAAGACGAAAATCTGCTGGAAGAATTGCACCATATGGCGCGCCGTCTGGATGACCGGATGGAAACCATCGAGCGGATCATGGCAGCGGATAACCCAGACTGGCGCCATTCGGCCCTGCCCAAGCAGTCCGCAGACCCCGTTCCCACGCTCGAGAATTTCGACGAACTGCTGAAAAAAGAAAGGCACCCATCATGAGCTCTTCCCGCACCAGATTCTATCTCGACAAAAAACGGGCCAAATGGAGTGGTGTCTGCGCCGGGATCGCCGATTATACCGGGATCAATGTGGCCTGGGTTCGACTCGCCGCAATCATCGCGACCGTCACCTTCGCCTTTCCCTGGACGCTGATCGCCTATTGGATCGCGGCAAAAATATCCGAGCCAAAACCGAGCGGCATGTATCTGAGCGATCCGGAAGACACGAAATTCTGGCAAGGCGTGAGACAGTCGCCCCGCCGCACCACCCGCGACATCAAGTCGCGGTTCCGGGAAATCGACCGCAAGCTGGCCGATATGGAACTTTATTACACCAGCAAGAATACGGCGCTTTCGAACGAAATCGAAAATCTGCGCTAGACGTCTGAAGAGGGAGAATCACAATGGATTGGGGAAGCCCGGAGACGATCATCGCGATCATCGCGGTCAGCTATGCCGGCTGGATCATCAACAACTGGATCAGAGCGAAGCATGGCTATGATCTGGAAGACGAATGGGGCGGAAAGACTGGAAAATCAGCGAAGACCAGCCCGGATGAGCAGCGCAAGATAGAATTGCTGTCCAACGAAAATGCCGAGCTGGTGGGAAAAATCGACCGGCTGCAAGAGCGGCTCCAGGTGCTGGAACGGATCGCTACCGATCCCGCCAGACGCACCGCCGATGAAATTGAAGCCCTGCGGGAGAAAAACTGATGGATACGATCCTTGCCAACCCCTCCATCCTCTGGCCGATAGGATTTGCCTGTGCTGTCATCACGCTTGGATGGGTCGCCACGACCTGGATGCGGATCAAGAACGGCTATCCCTTGGAAAACCAGTGGGGCAAGTCGGTCTATCCGAAGACCGATCAGGAAGCCGTCGAGCGAGTCAAATTGCTGACCAACGAAAATGCCGAGCTGCGCGCCGAGATCGGGTCGATGAAGGACCGGCTGGCCAATGTCGAACGGATTGTCACCGATGACAGCCACCGGCTGACCCAGGAAATCGAGCAGTTGCGCGACAAGCGGACGAATTGAAGGGAAGATCATGCCTATTGAATATATTGCCCTGATGATCCCCTTTGCCGGGATCGGGATCGCCTTCTTCGCGATCTGGACCAATCATCAGCAGAAAATGATGGACAAGCAGGCCTCGATATCGGCGGAGAAGGCGGCGCAATATGCCGTCGGCAACAATCAGCTGGAACAACGCGTGCGGGTGCTCGAGCGGATCATCACCGACAAGGGCTTCGATGTCTCGATGCAGATCGAGGATTTACGCGACGCCGCTGAAACAAAGGAACTGAACTGATGGATATGAGCTGGCTTGCCTTGTTGATCCCCATTGCCCCGTTTGCCATCGGTGGCCTCTGGATCTGGACCAGACATCAATCGAGCATGATCGATAAGCAGAGAGAATTGATGCTGCTGGGGGAACGAGGTCCGGAAAGCAGCGAAAGCCGCAAAATGCGGGAAGAGATGAAATATCTGAAGGAACGGGTGGCGGTACTGGAGCAGATTACCACCGACGGTCACAGCAGCAGACAGCTGGAAAATAAAATCGAACAATTGCGGGATCGCTGATCCCGTCATCCGCAGACTGCAGGGAGTATGGACATGAATCCTTTTGAAATGGTGGTTGCCATCATCATCGTCGTGACGATCGGAAAAGTGCTGAGCACCCGTTATCGCGCGCAACATGGAATCGGTGAAGACGAGAATGGCAAGGCGATTGCCGTGCAGCATCGCGACGCCGAACGGCTGCAGGAAGACGTAAAATATCTGAAAGAGCGCGTCGCCGTGCTGGAAAAAATCGCCACCGATGATCGCGGTGCCAGGGAACTGGAAAACGAGATTGAAAAATTGCGCGACCGGTAAGCCGGTCCGACGAATAGAAGGACAAGCATGATGCAAGAACCTGCCTTTTATATGATCACTGCGGCCTTTTCACTGATCGGCCTGACCGTCGTGGCGCTGGTTACCCTGCGCGGATGGCGGGACTGGCTGGCGCTGAAATCCCGCGAACTGGAGCAGCGGCGCGAGGAAAATCCGCCAACCGCAACCTCGCGGATCGAAGTTGCCGATCTGAAAGAGCGGATCCGCAAGCTGGAAGCGATCGCGGCGGGCGTGGAGCTTTAGCGAACGGCGCCCCAGTCCGTTCGTGTCGAGCGAAGTCCAAACACGCGAGACCCTCTCGACTTCGCTCGAGGCGAACGTGAAAATAAGTGACCTTGCTCCCCGACCCTGCTAACCGCCCTGCCCATGAGCAAGATTGACGAATTAATTGAAGAATATGAGTTTCTGGAGGCCGATGATCGTTATCGGCTGCTGATTGATCTGGGCAAGCAACTCGACGAGATGCCGGACGCGCTGAAAACCGATGCGACTTTGGTGCGGGGCTGCTCGGCCTCGGTCTGGGTCTATCCGACGCAACGGGACGACGGGCACCTGCATTTTCTGGCGGACAGCAATGCCGCGATCACCAAGGGTATTATCGCGCTGGTGCTGGAAACGGTGCAGGATCGATCCGCAGCGGAAATCGGCAAAGTGGATATTGCCGAAGTGCTGGAGCCATTTGATCTCAAAAACCAGCTGAGCTCTAACCGGACCCAGGGCATCCCCAACATGATCGCCCTGATCCGGCAGACGGCAGAGCGTTTTCAGGAGGGTTAGGGACTCTGCAAAGGTAGAGGTCGATGTCCGGTTTTTCGGTCGTCAATGATATTGGCCAATCGCGCCAGATTATCGGCCGGTGCTTCCTTCCGAGATTGGTGATTGTCGTACTGGCGGGAGATGGATTTCTGCCTTCGCAGGAATACTGAGGCTAGATCGGTTTCCAGACCCGCCGTTCTTCGGCAATGCGCAGGACATCAAAGGCGGCCTGCGCCGTCTGGAATTTCTTCGCGGCTTCTGCATCGCCCGGATTGACGTCGGGATGATATTCCTTGGCCATCGACCGCCAGGCCTTTTTCACCGTTTCAAATTCGACATCCGGTGTCAGGTCAAAAATTTCCAGCGCGGTCATTTCATCGCGCGAGCGGCTGCCATCGCCGGACCCCATCCAGCTATAGTGCGCTGCTTCCTGATAGGCATTGGCATCGCGTTGCTCGTCCGCTTCCCGCTGCTTGCGCTCTTCCTTGTCGAGGCCTTCGAAATAGTCCCAGCCCCGGTTATATTCCCCGGCATGGGTCTGGCAGAAATACCAGCGTTCCGGGCTGTTGGGGGATTTCGGGGCCGGGCAGTTGCCCGCCTCGTTGCAGCCGTGACGGTCGCAAATCTTCACTTGCTGCGTTTCGCGCGAACTTTCGTAGCTTCCCCAACGTGGGAAACCCCAATTGTCTGATCTTTTTGCTTTTGGCATGATTGCGACTCTATCAAAGACTGCAGCGAACTACCAGCCTCTTCAACGCGCTAGTTGCCGGACAATATATTTGCCGTTGCGCGTTCCAAGTCCGGGCGCAGTTCAAGCTCGGGCTGACTATTTGCAAGCGTCGCCCAGTATCGCGCCTCGCTCGGGGATTTGGGGATGCCCTGACCACGATCGTGAAGCTGCGCCCATATCGCCCTTGCACCGGCATATCCACCCCTGGCGGCGAGCGAGCAATCCTTGGTCGCCTTGTCCGCCTGCCCGCGTTGATATTGCAACTCGCATATCCAGTTATTGCCCTCAACATTTCCACCATCCGCCAGCAACCGGAGCTTTCGCAAAGATTCGTCGATCTGGTTTCCATATATGCCCAGTGCGAAGGTTGCATAGGGATGCCCCCGATCGGAAGCGGCGCTAAAAAGCTCGATCGCGCGATTCTTGTCGGTAATGCCGAACTTCCCTTCCCACAGGGCGAAACCCAGGTGCGATTGTGCCTTGGCATATCCTTGAGCCGCCGCGCGCAAATATAGTTCCAGTGCGCGGCTTGCCTCGGCCGGCTCATTTTCCTGGAGATACCAGGCCAGTTCGGTCTGTCCTGCCGGGTGCCCCTGCGCCGCCGACTTTTCCAGCCAGGCCTTTGCCTGTTTCAAATCCTTGCGAACCCCAACACCGAGATGATACATATATCCCAAGAAAGATTGCGCCAGAGGATCACCGTTCATCGCCAGCTGAGTCAAATCGGTGAGACCGAGATCGCCGAGAATCTCGCCGACCAATATGGTCTCGTCCTCAATCGCCAGTCGTTCCATCGGAATGTCGATTGACGGTCCGGATGCTGTTGCGGCAACAGAAGATTTTACATCAGGATCGTCAGAAACATCTTTCGGCAGGTTGAGATAGAAATCGTCAAACCAGCTGCCATAATGAAACGGTTGCTGCGGACCAAGGTCCAGTCCCCGGGTATTGCTATATACTTCTCGCGATACGACCTTGAAATAATCGGATAGCTCAAGACCGGGAATGGCAAGCTTGCTAGCGATCGCCTTGGCAAAGGGGCTTGTTTTGGAATCCGCGGGGGCGGCATCCAGAGCGGGTTTTCCCTTGGCAGTAGAGTAGAAAACGGCGCCTTGCGTCATCTCCAGCAAGCCCATCGGAGAAATACCGCCGTCAGGGTCGTCACTGCTCAAGTCTTTCAGTCGCACAATAGGGTCGGGCGTCCGGCAAGCATCCATGAAGAAAAGGTTGAACTTCCTGGCCTTCGAGGCGGCTTCCAGCATCTTGTCCAGCGAGAGAAACACCGTATCCAGTTCATCCCGGGACGCATAAGCCGGCGCATTGACGGGAACCATGAAATTACGGCCGTTATATTCAAAACCATGCCCGGCGTAATAGACGACCGCGCTGTCAGCCTGGGATGCCTTGGCTGCAAATAGCTGGGTCGCGCTGTTCAACTCTGCGATGTCTGCATCGCGGACATCAATGATTTCAAAACCGGCTTTCGCAAAGGCTTCGCAGACATGATCGATATCATTGACCGCGTTCGCCAGTTCGGGCCAGTTCAGACCATCATATGCGCCGATACCGATGAGCAGCGCAACACCGCGCTCGCCTTGTGGCGCCACGCATTCTGCCTTGGCGGGATGCTCCAGGCCGAACAGACAGGCGAGAACAAAGCAGCCGAGCAGGAATTTTCTCATAGGCCAGTTTACCACCGATAGCCGGCGGATCAAAGATCAATTCCAAAATACCAGAGGGTCTGTAAGCCGGGTTCTGTCCACCCGCGTCTGCACGAAGCTTCGGCGGGATAGCCAGCCATTCATCTGGGCCAGGCATTGCTGCATGGCTCTAGCAACCAACCCGGGCTGCAGGCCGAAAAAGCCATATGCCGCCCCTATTTGGTTTTGCTCCAGGTGGGGTTTACCATGCCGGTCCTGTTGCCAGTCCCGCGGTGCGCTCTTACCGCACCCTTTCAATGTCACGTGACCAAGGTCGTCGCGACCTGCTTTCTGTTGCACTTTCCCTAGGGTTTCCCCCGCCGGACGTTATCCGGCACCTTTTAATCGTGGAGCCCGGACTTTCCTTCCACCTTCGCTAAAGCTTTGGCGGACGGCTGGCCGACCCTCTGGTGCGTCCTATTTAGTGATTCCGCGCTCTCTGTCCAACATTAAAGACAAAAGCAGCGAGCGGCATTCACCATCGATCACGCCGTCGATGGTTTTGGGCCGAAAGCGTCGCTGAAAGGCGATGACGGCGGCGGTCTGATCGGAAATATCATAGCCGAACCGTTCCAGCGCCAACATGAAACCGCCATCGGTCCACGGCGGATCGCTCAGTTTCAGGGGCGGTTTCTTGAGCGCGATGCCGTGGCGCGCCAGCCGCTCCCAGTCGAACAATTCGCCGGGATCCTGCTTTCGCCCCGGGGCCAGATCGCTGTGCCCGATCACGTTGGAAGACGGAATGTTGAACCGATTGACGATGGCATGGGCAAGCCGGGTGACCGCATCCATCTGTTCTTCCGGAAACGGGACATAGCCCCATTCATGGCCCGGATTGACGATCTCGATGCCGATGCTGGCGCTGTTCACATCGGTGATCCCACGCCAATATCCGCGGCCTGCGTGCCAGGCGCGTTTTTCCTCATCGACCATCTGGACGATCTGGCCGTCCTCGGTCACGACATAATGGGCCGAGACTTTCGCTTCTGCATTGGCCAGCCAGTTGATCGCCGAAGCCGCGTCCTTCATCCCGGTATAATGCATGACGAGAATGCTGATCGGCAGCTTGCGTTCGTCAAAATTGGGAGACGGGGTCCAGATCACATCCATGCAAGGCTTCCTTCGCGAACTCAGGCGGTGACGATAGCACCCAAAAGCAATTCTGTCGCGGATGGTGGCGAAATCCTAAGATCGCCGCCATTTTTCAGGGCCAGTTCGCGGGTCATCCAGGCGGCCGCCGTGCGGGCGCTGAGATCAGCCGGCGCGATCGTGCCATCGAGCGCGGTCCGGATACCTTCATCGAGCGCGATTTTCTCGCCTTCGGCCCGCACCACCACTTCTATGCCCAGATCACCCTGTTCGGCGCCGACGTCGAGCCTGCCGCCTCTGACCAGAGTTTCCTTCGCGATCAACGCGAGATTGAGGAGAATCTTTATCGCCTTTTTCGGCAGAGCCTCGCCCTGCAAGGCCCAGCCCAGCGAAATTTTACCCGAATCGCCAATCAAAGATTCGATCAGCTGCCGCGCCTCTGCCGGATCGACATTGTCGCCAAAGCCACCAGCTGCACCAAAGGCGAGCCGGAAATATTTGAGCTTGTCCGCCGATGCCCTCGCGCTGTCCGCCAGCAGGTCCATGCAGCGGTCGCGCATCACCGGGTCGGTCTCGCCGTCAAGCAGCTCGAGTCCGTTGTTGAGGGCTCCCACCGGACTCAGCAAATCATGGCATATTTTCGAACAAAGCAGGGATGCCAGATCAACTTCACTATTCGCCATATAAACGCGCCCTTAACTATGATTGTCATTTCGCGGCTGTTTGGCCTTTCGCGCCGAAGCAATCAAGCGGGATCGCGTCAAAACGGCCATAAACTTTACCCTTTTCGGTTGCCCGCCATGCAGCGGCGTCCTGCCCGTTCAGGATCAGCCAGAACCGGTCATCCGGGGCTGCGCATTCGGCGTCGGTGATCGAGGGACGCACGGTGCCCGCAGGATGAGAATGATAATAGCCGAGGATCGGTTCGCCGCCATCGCGTTGGTGCCTTTCCGCCGCGATCAGTGTCGCCGGATCGATCTCGAAATGCCGCTGCGGATCCTGCGCGACATTTTTCGCTGTTCGCCGGGCGCTGACCCTGCCTTCGCGGCCGAATAACAGGCCGCAGATTTCCTGCGGCGCGGCCGCCTGGGTCAGTTGCTGCAGATCCGCCAACATCGCGCTTGATATAAGGAGTTGCATGGCCCACATCTACGCGATGAATACGGGGCAATCCACCATATCCGGAACTTTACCGGAATCTCAGAAAAAACAGCGTCTCGATGCGGCCTTGACCGAGGCGGTGGACGGGCTCTCGCGCGAGCGGGTGAAAGCGCTGATCGCGTCCGGCAATCTGTTGATTGACGGCGCGGTCTTCACCGATGCCGCAGCCAAGAAAATGGCCGGGAAGCCGTTCACCCTGACCATCCCCGAACCGATTGCAGGACCGGCGCTGGCGCAGGATATCGCGCTGGATGTGGTCTTTGAAGATAGCCATCTGATCATCATCAACAAGCCAGCGGGTCTGGTTGTCCACCCGGCAGCCGGGCATCCGGACGGCACCCTGGTCAACGCCCTGCTCCACCATTGCCGGGGCGAATTGTCGGGCATTGGCGGCGTCACGCGTCCCGGCATTGTCCACCGCATCGACAAGGATACGTCCGGACTGATGGTGGCCGCCAAGACCGATGCGGCGCATCAGGGCCTCAGCGCGCTGTTCGCCAAACATGATATCGAACGCCGCTATATGGCCATTGTCAACGGCAGGCCCAATCCGGCTTCTGCGACGGTGGAGGGCAGTATTGGCCGCAGCAACGTCAATCGCAAGAAAATGGCGGTTGTCGGAGACGACCGGGGCAAGCTGGCAATGACCCATTATACCGTCAAGGAAATGCTTGACGGGGCCGCACTGGTGGAATGCACCCTTGAAACCGGCCGTACCCATCAGGTAAGAGTGCATATGGCGCATATTGGCCATAGCCTGATCGGTGACCCGCTCTATGGCACTCGTCGAAAATCATTGCTTTCCCGGCGAAAAGATATTCGATTTGGACGGCAGGCCCTGCACGCTGCTAGTCTTGGATTTGTTCACCCCATAACGGACGAAAAATTGATGTTTTCTATTAGTTTTCCGGACGATATGCAGGAACTATTCATGCAGTTGCGGGTATAGGTAACACACCTTATATTCGCTTTTGACCAAAGGGTGCTTAATGAGGCCCGGCGGCACAACATAAGAAGGAACGAAAATGGCTAATGGTAGCAATGTTCCGGCAAAAATCCCTGCCTTAGGGGGGGACGCGAGCCTGAACCGATATCTGTCGGAAGTTCGTAAATTTCCGCTTTTGACTCCAGAACAAGAATATATGCTGGCGAAACGCTATTCTGAACATAAGGATCAGGAAGCAGCCGCCCAGCTGGTCACGTCGCACCTGCGGCTCGTCGCCAAGATCGCGATGGGCTTCCGCGGCTATGGCCTGCCGGTGTCGGATCTCATTTCCGAAGGAAATGTCGGCCTGATGCAGGGCGTGAAAAAATTCGAGCCCGAACGCGGCTTCCGCCTGGCGACTTATGCCATGTGGTGGATCCGGGCCTCGATCCAGGAATATATCCTGCGCAGCTGGAGCCTCGTCAAGATGGGCACGACCGCCGCGCAGAAGAAGCTGTTCTTCAACCTGCGCCGGATGAAGAATAATCTGGATGCCTTCGAAGACGGCGACCTGAAACCGGAAGACGTCAGGAAAATCTCGACCGATCTGGGCGTTGCCGAGCATGAGGTGGTCAACATGAACCGCCGCATGTCGATGGGCGGCGATGCATCGCTGAATGTTTCGCTTTCGTCGGAAGACGGCGATGGCGGCCAGTGGCAGGACATATTGGAAGACGACGGCCCGCTGCATGACGAAGCCATTGCGGCCTCGCAGGAAGCGGATTTCCGTCACGAAATGCTGTCCGAGGCGATGGAATCGCTGAACGAACGCGAGCAGCATATATTGGCCGAACGGCGCTTGTCGGAAGATCCAAAAACGCTTGAGGACCTGAGCAAGGTCTATGAGGTCAGCCGCGAACGCATTCGCCAGATCGAGGTGCGCGCGTTCGAGAAACTGCAGAAGGCGATGCTGCGCATTGCCGGAGAGAAACAGCTTCTCGCAGCGAGCTAGCGCTCCCGGTTGGATTTTCGACAGAATAGCAAGCGCCCCGAAACAGGATTTGTTTTCGGGGCGTTTTGCATTTAGATTGCTGCGATGCGGGTGATCAAATTTCTGTTCAAATTCATGCTATATTTCCTGCTGATCACGGTGGCGTGGGTCGGCCTCTATGCGATTGTGCCGCCGCCGATTACCGCCACGATGATTCTCGACGAAAATGGTGCGACCAGAGACTGGACAGGCTTCAGCGATATTTCTCCCAATATGGTGCGCGCGGTGATCGCCGCCGAAGACGGGAAATTCTGCAGCCATAACGGCTTTGACACCGAGGCGATCCAACAGGCTATCGAGCGTAATGCGCAAGGCGGCCGGATAAGAGGCGGCTCCACCATTTCCCAGCAGGTCGCGAAAAACGCCTTTCTTTGGCAGGGCGGCGGCTTTTTCCGCAAGGGTCTGGAGGCCTATTTCACCTTCCTGATCGAGACGATCTGGAGCAAGAAACGGATCATAGAAGTCTATCTCAATATCGCCGAGACGGGGATCGGCACCTATGGCGTGCAGGCGGGGGCGCAGCGTTATTTTAACAAGGACGCGAAGGATCTGACCGGTATCGAGGCAGCGCGTATTGCCGCTGCCCTGCCCCTGCCGAAGAAGCGGGCGGTCAATGGGGCCAGCGGCTTTACGCGGCGCTATGGCAATACGATTGCGGCGCGGATCAATGTGGTGAGGAACGAAAAGCTGGATAGTTGTATTTATAAGTGATGGTGATACTTCGCGCGCAGAAGACCATCCCGTGATTGTCCTGCAGGACGCCCAACAAGAACGAACCGGCAAGGCCACCAGGACCGTACCTCTGTGGATCGATATCTGGAGATGGGCCCCGGCCTTCGCCGGGGCACGGCGACATTAAGCCGCGTCTTCCTTCTTCGCCTTGCTCTTGGCAATCACCTTGACCGGTTCCTTGGTTCCGGCGACGACATCCTTGTCGATCACGATTTCATCCACACCTTCGAAATCGGGCAGGTCGAACATCGTGTCGAGCAGGATATTCTCGACGATCGACCGCAGCCCACGGGCGCCGGTTTTGCGTTCGATAGCCTTTTTCGCGACCGCGACCAGCGCGTCATCGGTGAAGGTCAAGCCGACATCTTCCAGTTCGAACAATTTGCGATATTGTTTGACCAGCGCGTTTTTCGGCTCCTGGAGAATGGTCACCAGCGCGTCGACATCCAGATCTTCAAGCGTTGCGATGACCGGCAAACGACCGACAAATTCCGGGATCAGGCCGAATTTCAGCAGATCCTCGGGTTCGCCCTGCGCCAGCAATTCGCCGACCCGGCGTTCTTCCGGAGCAGCCACATGGGCGCCAAAACCGATCGACTTGCCTTCGAGACGGTCGCCAATGATCTTTTCCAGACCGGCAAAGGCACCGCCGCAAATGAACAGGATATTGGTGGTATCGACCTGCAGAAATTCCTGCTGCGGATGCTTGCGGCCGCCTTGCGGAGGAACGCTGGCGGTGGTGCCTTCCATCAGCTTCAGCAAGGCCTGCTGAACACCTTCGCCGGAGACATCGCGAGTAATCGACGGATTTTCGGCTTTCCGGCTGATCTTGTCGATTTCGTCGATATAGACGATCCCGCGCTGGGCCTTCTCGACATTATAATCGGAGGCCTGGAGCAGCTTGAGAATGATATTCTCGACATCCTCGCCGACATAGCCGGCCTCGGTCAGGGTGGTGGCATCGGCCATGGTGAACGGCACGTCAAAGGTCTTTGCCAGAGTCTGCGCCAGTAAGGTTTTACCGCAACCGGTCGGGCCGACCAGCAGAATGTTCGACTTTGCCAGTTCGATATCGCCGGATTTGGCGGCGTGGTTGAGGCGCTTGTAGTGATTGTGAACAGCAACCGACAGGACGCGCTTGGCGCGTTTCTGCCCGATCACATAATCGTTCAGCACATCGCAGATTTCCTGTGGTGTCGGCACTTCACCATCTTTGCGGCCAGTCGCGGCGCCCTTGGTTTCCTCGCGGATGATGTCGTTGCAAAGCTCGACACATTCATCACAGATGAAAACCGTGGGCCCGGCAATCAGCTTGCGGACTTCATGTTGGGATTTTCCGCAGAAGGAGCAATATAAGGTGCTCTTCGAATCAGATCCCGTCAATTTCGTCATAAAAAGTCCTTTAAACCGGCTAACATTGTAATCTAACCGTCAAAATCCAAAATGCCACCGCTTTTTTCTCGGCGAATGGGGCGGAGAAACAAGTCTATCAAATATGGCTTAAATTTCATTTAGGGCGGCGATAACCGCTTATTTATTATCTTCCACCGGCACCGGACGCTTGTCGTAGACTTCGTCGACAATGCCAAAAGCCTTGGCTTCGTCTGCTTGCAAAAAGGTGTCACGATCCATGGCCTTTTCAATCTCTTCGACCGACTTGCCGGTATATTTGGCATAGAGCTCGTTCATGCTGGCTCGAATCCGCAAGATTTCCTTGGCCTGGATCTCGATGTCCGAGGCCATTCCCTGAGCACCGCCGGAGGGCTGATGCACCATGACCCGCGCGTTGGTGGTCGCCATCCGCATGCCAGGTTCACCGGCAGCCAGCAGGAAACTACCCATGGATGCCGCCTGCCCCACGCATACGGTACCGACGCGGGGACGGATATATTGCATGGTATCATGGATCGCCATGCCTGCGGTCACAACGCCGCCGGGCGAATTGATGTAAAGATAGATATCCTTCTTGGGATTTTCCGATTCCAGAAAGAGCAGCTGCGCGGTGATGATCGAAGCCATGCCGTCCTCGACCGGCCCGGTCACGAACACGATCCGTTCACGTAGCAGACGGGAGAAAATATCGAAACTGCGCTCCCCCCGGTTGGATTGCTCGACAACCATCGGGACGAGAGCGTTTGTGATCGGATCATGCATTTTGTAAATTATCCTATTCTTGGTTTCGGCACTACATCGGGATTATCGCAGGATTGTTCAAGGGCTTTAACGATGTTGGGCGCTAATCGGCATCCCCCGAAAAAATACAACTTCGATGCGACGATCATTGCGCAGCTTGCACGCTATCCCTACATGTTCTTCAAGGCAACGCTGACCGCCAAATGCTCAGCGTTTATCAAGATTTCACAAGCGGAGTTCAGAATGATAACCAGCAACAGCACAATCTCTCCCATATATAATGAAGAAGAAGAAGAAGAAGAGAACAAGTCCGGTGGTCTGCCGGGTGCGATGATGACCAAATTTCTGGAAGCCCGCACGATCATGATATTCGGCGGGATTGACCAGAAGCTGGCAGAGCGGGTGTCCACGCAATTGCTCTATCTCGATCACGTCAGCCATGACCCGATCAAGATATTTCTGAATTCGCCCGGCGGCCATGTCGAATCCGGTGACACCATCCATGATCTGGTCCGCTATATCAGTTCGCCGGTCGCGATGATCGGCACTGGCTGGGTCGCCAGCGCGGGCACCCATATTTTTCTCGGCGTACCCAAGGAACGCCGTTTCTGTCTACCCAACACGCGCTTCCTGATCCACCAGCCATCCGGTGGAGCGGGCGGCAAGGCTTCCGATATCGCCATCCAGGCGCAGGAAATCGTGAAAATGCGCGAAAGACTGGCCCAGATTATCGCGCAGGAAACGGGACAGGATGTGGAACGTATCCGCAAGGATATCGACCGCGATTACTGGATGGGTACAGAAGAAGCCAAGGAATATGGCATTCTCGGCACCGTCATCGACAAGGCCAGTGAGGTAGTTTTCTGATATTTTGATTATCTGATCATTCTGTGCCGGACGGGCTGACCCCGCCCGGCACAGTAGATTGGCATTATTTCTTGGCAGCTGGCTTTTTCGCTGCCGGCTTTTTCGCTGCAGACTTGGCGGGTGCCTTTTCAGCGGCTTTTACCGGTGCTTTTTTGGCCGGCGCTTTCTTGGCTGGTGCCTTCTCGGCCGGAGCCTTCTTGGCAGGTGTCTTTTCTGCAGGCTCCTTCTTGGCTGGCGCGTCGTCTGCGCTCGCCTTGGCGGGGGCCTTTTTCGCCGCCGGCTTTTTCGCAGCGGCTTTCTTTGCCGGCGCTTTTTTCTTGGCAGCTGGCTTGGTCTCGGAATCATCTTCCGCTTCGATGGCGGTTTCCAGTTCCTCGCGGGTGACCTTTCGGTCGGTAATTTCAGCCTTGTCGAACAGGAAGTCTACGACCTTGTCTTCATACATGGGTGCGCGCAGCTGGGCAGCGGCCATCTGGTCCTGCTGAATATACTGGAAGAAGCGGTCGCGGTCTTCCGGACGATATTGCTGGGCTGCCTGCTGCATCAGCATCGACATTTCCTGCTGGCTGACTTCGACGCCATTGGCCTGGCCGATTTCGGAGAGGAGCAAGCCGAGACGCACACGGCGAACAGCGATATCGCGATATTCGTCCTTCTCGTCGTCCATTTCCTTGCGAGCGGCTTCAGGATCTTCCTCCTGTGCGGCTTCCTGCTCGAGCTGCTGCCAGATCTGGCTGAACTCGGCTTCGACCATGCCCGGTGGCACTTCAAAATCATGGCTGGCGGCGAGCTGGTCGAGCAGCTTGCGCTTCATATGGGTGCGGGTCAGGCCGTTGAGTTCCTGCTCGATCTGCCCCTTGAGCAGCTCGGAAAGCTGATCAATGCCTTCGAGACCCATGGATTTTGCCATTTCGTCGTCGGCCTTGGCGACCTTCGGCTTTTGGACTTCACCGATAACGACATCGAAGGTGGCGTCCTTGCCCTTCAGATCCTCGACATTATAATCATCCGGGAACGTGACCTTGACGAGCACTTCGTCATTGGCCTTCTTGCCGACCAGCTGGTCTTCGAAGCCAGGGATCAAGCGGCCGGAGCCGAGTTCGATCGCCATGCCCTCGCCCTTGCCGCCGTCGAACGGGACACCGTCGACCTTGCCTTCAAAGTCGATCAGGCACTGGTCACCGACCTGCGCCTTGTAGGATTTCGGGGCGGTTTCAAACTGTTTCTGGCTCTCGGCAAATTTCTGCAGGGCCTCATCAACGGTTTTCTTGTCCGCCTCGACTTGCAGCCGCTCCAGCTTCAGACCGTCGACATTCGGGGTCGGAACATCCGGCAGGATTTCGAGGTCGAGAGTCACCTTGGCATCCTTGCCGGGCGCATAATCTTCGTCGAGATTGACATTGGGCTGCATCGCCGGGCGGAGCTTGTTCTCGGTGACGGTTTTCTCGATGCTTTCCTGGATCGTGCTGGAAAGCGCGTCCTGCATCAGCGCGTCATTGTGCATCTTGCGCACCAGATTGGCCGGGACCTTGCCCTTGCGGAACCCGGGCATGTTCACCTGCGGTGCCAGCTTCTGCACTTCGGCTTCGACCCGCGATTCGATATCTTTCGCGGTGATCTTGATTTCATAGGCCCGTTTCAGACCTTCGTTCAGCGTTTCAACAATCTGCATGACTATCCTTTGGTGCCTTCATATTCGGTGTTTTTCGATAGATATTGCGACTAACTTGGTGCGGGCGAAGGGACTCGAACCCCCACACCCGAAGATACCAGAACCTAAATCTGGCGCGTCTACCAATTCCGCCACGCCCGCCCAGCTAAGCCGTCAAAATTCTATCGAAGTACGATTGACCCGCGCGCCTAGCGTAAAGGCGCGATGAGGGCAAGTGGGGTTTGCAAGCGTTTTAACCCAAATTCTTCTTCAGCAGCTCATTCACCACCTGCGGATTGGCCTTGCCCTGCATGGCTTTCATCGTCTGGCCGACGAAGAAGCCGAACAGCTTGTCCTTGCCGTCGCGATATTGGGCGACCTTGTCCTCATTGGCGGCCATCACTTCGGCGATGACCTTC
>NZ_JBGTDD010000145.1:0-28127 GCF_041748495.1 Parasphingorhabdus sp. | reverse complement strand
GCTGGCCGCCGAGGCGGAGGCGCGGCCCGGGCCGCCCGTCGCAGCGGAAGCGGAGCTGGAATTTTACGCGGTGCAATGGCCCGACGCGGACCGGCCGCCCGAATATTACCGGATGACCCCGGAGGAAGCCGCCGACATGGAAGGCGACGTCCCCGGACTGACCGCCACGTCCACCGGCACCAGCGACGACGCGATGATCAACGCGCTGGTCACCCCGGCGGAACTGGCAGAGCTTGCGGCGGGTCAATTCGGCGCCCGCTGGGCGGAAAAGGCGAAAAAACTATGTTAGTGTAAAGATTGTCAAGAATGGCTGCGGACAATCACCAGTGACCACCCCCTCCGGAAGCAGGACACGGCACAGTCGCCCGACTCTATTGACCCTGTTTTGCGGCGTCGTCATAAGAACCGTCGCCATATTGAAACAAATGATCGGGATGAAAATGACGATGTCCACCACAAGCCGAATCCCCATGCGCCTGTTGCTCCCGATCCTGATGGCGCTGGCTCCCGCTTCCGCACAATCCGCCGCCCCAGACAGGAGCGATCTCACGGACCTGGCCGATCAGGAACTGTTGGGTCTCTTCAACAGGCAGATCGCCGGCGATGCCGAAAATCATTGCCAGATCTCGGCGCTGATCTCCGAAATGGTCCGACGCAACCTGAGCGGAGGAATTGATGGCTATCAGGCAGAATATGCGACGCGCTGCGCAATCGACCGCCAGGACTGGGCCGAAGCCTATCGGAATATGAAGCAATGGGAAAAGCTTGGCGGCGACAACGCGCCGACGATGGAATGGGGCTTCCGGCTGGCCTTTGTCGCGGCAGAATATGACGAGGCGCTTGATCGCCTCGAAATCCTCGCCAGACTGGATGATCCGTGGCAGCTGACGTCCCTGTCAGACGATATTCTGTTCGCGCTGGTCCAGAGGTTTAACAAGGATGATGATAACGACCGCTCAATGCGCCTGTATCGGACGCTGTATCGATCGCCTCATTTCGAACGGCTGTCCACCGACATACGTTCGATCAGCGCCTCCCGAATGCTCAAAATGCAGATCGAAACGGATGGCGCCGGTGCGCTTGGTGATGTCGGCGATATGCTGGGCCAGATCAGCTCCCCCTATAGCTATATCCCCCTGCTCGCGGACAGGCTGTACGAACCGATCTGGCCGCAGATTGAACAGCATGCCGGCCCGAACATGGCGAATATCCTGACTCGCAATCTGCAGGAAAGGAAGAGCGGATTTGAAGCAAAGCCGGACGACAAGGAGAAAAGGCAGCAATATGGCCATTCTCTTCTGTTTTCCGGACGTTTCGAAGATGTTGTCACGCTGGCCGCAGCGATTGACCATAGCGATGCAGGCAGCCAGAGCTGGAACGAAGATGATGGCTGGATGCTCAATCTGGAGGCCTATGCGCTGGATGCTCTGGGAGACACCGAGGCCGCCGACAGGATTTTCGACCAGTTCGGCAAAATTGATCATCGGCCGGGGGAAAACCCCTGGCTGGTCAATTTCGTCATCAATCGGGCGAGCCGGCTGGTCGCCCAGGGACGCTGGGGCGAAGGCCTGGCCGCATCACAGCTCGCTGCAGAGGTCTCGAAAGACTCGGGGTCGCCCTACGCCAATATGCTGGTGCGGAAAGCCAGGCTGTGCGCACTCCACGGTCTCGGTCGCAGCGAGGAAACCCAAGCCGTCATGTCCGATATCGTGGAAAATCAGGATGATGCGCTAGAGGTGGCGGCAAACGCCCTGTTGTGCGCCGGAGAACGCGAACAGGCAGCCCGGATGGTGATTAAGGGCCTGGAGGATGACAAGAAACAGGCCCAGTTTATCGAAGCCCTGCAAAAGCCGGCGTTCGAACTTTTCTATGCCGCATCAACCCTGCCGAACATCCACGAAGAGCTGGGCAATCATCCCGATGTGGCCAAGGTCTTTGACAGGCTGGCGCGGCCGGTACCCGATGATTTTATCCCGCTGGTTGGCGCCAGACGGAAAAGCTTGGCTGCAGAACGCGCCTCGAACTAGCCGGCCCCAACCCCGAACAGGTCATGCTCGTCGGCATCCTCGATCACCGCGTCGACAATATCGCCGACCGCCAGACCGGGCGAGACATTGCGCAGGAACACATTGCCGTCGATCTCCGGCGCATCGGCCTGCGACCGCGCCGTCGCACCCACATCGCCGTCCTCGTCGGGCTCGCCGATCTCGTCGATGATCACCGGCAGCGTGCGGCCGATCTTGGCCTGCAGCTTGGCGGCGCTGATCCGGGCGGTGACGTCCATGATCCGCTGGTAGCGCTCTTCCTTGACTTCCTCGGGCAGCGCGCCGTCGAGCAGATTGGCCGCCGCGCCTTCGACCGGTTCAAAGCGGAACGCGCCGACCCGGTCGAGCTGTGCTTCCTCGAGCCAGTCGAGCAGATATTGGAAATCCTCCTCGGTCTCGCCGGGAAAGCCGACGACAAAGGTCGAGCGGATGGTGAGATCGGGGCAGATATCGCGCCAGCTCTTGACCCGCTGCAGCACCTTGGCCTCGTTGGCCGGGCGCTTCATCCGCTTCAGCACATTGGGTGCGGCGTGCTGGAACGGGATGTCGAGATAGGGCGTGATCTTGCCCTCGGCCATCAGCGGGATGACCTTGTCGACATGCGGATAGGGATAGACATAATGCAGCCGGGTCCAGACATTCTCGCCAGCCGGGGTGCGCAGCTCACCGAGTGCGACGGCGAGATCGGTCATATGGGCGCGGACCTCGCGGCCCTGTCCGGTGGGACCGTTCCACACCCGCGGCTGATGCCGGATATCGACGCCATAAGCCGACGTGTCCTGGCTGATCACCAGCAGCTCTTTCGTGCCCGCCTCGACCAGCTTCTCCGCCTCGCGCAGGATCGCATCGGGGCGACGGCTGACCAGATCACCGCGCAGGCTGGGGATGATGCAGAAGGAACAGCGATGGTTGCAGCCTTCGGAAATCTTGAGATAGCTGTAATGGCGCGGCGTCAGCTTGAGCCCTGCTTCAGGCACCAGATCGACAAACGCCCCGCGCGCCGCCGGTGCCGCCGCGTGCACCGCGGTCACCACATCCTCGTACTGATGGGCGCCGGTCACCGCCAGCACATCGGGGAAGCGCTTCATGATCAGATCGGCTTCATTGCCCATGCAGCCAGTGACAATCACCCGGCCATTCTCGGCCATCGCCTCGCCGATCGCCTCGAGGCTCTCCTCCTTGGCGCTGTCGAGGAAACCGCAGGTGTTGACCAGCACGACATCGGCGCCGGCATAGTCCGGCGACAGGTCATAGCCGTCCGAGCGCAGCTGCGTCAGAATGCGCTCGCTGTCGACCAGTGCCTTGGGACAGCCGAGCGAGACCATGCCCACTTTGGGCGGAGAAGGAATTTGGGTAGCCATAAGGCGGGCGCTTTAGTCCTGTTTTGCGGAGGAGTCATCAAAAGATCGCCATCGGCAACGCCAACGTTCGCTTTGGTCCGCGAAGAGCGCAATGAATACAGGGGATTGACCGCTATCCAGCCCGATCGGCCGGGACAATAGGACGCCGGGGTTGCCAAAAAGCGGGAGGGAGTGGCAACACCCGGCTTGCTATTATAACGACCAACCCGGCGATCGGTTCCGGACGCCGACGGAAAAGATGCGATAATATTGAACATTATCCCCTGTCCGTGCGTTGGCCTTAGGTCGAACCCCGACAGCAGCTGGAGCAACTTTATGGAAATGATCGATATTCTGCGATGGACCGCCAGTATCAGCGGCATGATCGCCGCGACGATGGTCGCTCTCAACGCCGGGGCCAGGATCACCGGCTGGGGCTTTGTCCTGTTCAGCGGATCGTCGATCGTCTGGGTGGCCGCGTCCCTGCTCGATGGCAACAGCCCGCTGGCGGTCCAAAATGTCGTGCTGCTGGGAATCAACCTGCTCGGCATCTACCGCTATCTCTGGCGCAACCCGAAAGCGGAATCACCGGCGTGACGGTCGTGACGGCAGGCGCTCCCGCCTTCAGATCCGGATCAGCGACCGGCCAGCGTATCGGCAATGATCCGCCAGACCCTGGGGTTGAAGCCAAGACTCATATGGCCGCCATCGACGCGGATATTGCGGGCCTGGGGATTGTAGATATCCCTGGCGATTTCCGGGCCGACGATGCCGTCGCGGTTGGAATAGAGGACAGTCAGCGGCTGCACAAAGCCGATGCTGTTGCGCTCGTGGACGTCGCGCTCGAACTGGTCGAGCCGGAGATTGGCCGACCGGGCGTAGCGCTGGCCCGGGGTGGTATATTTGGGGCCGCCGATGATCGGGGTGCCCATGGTGATCACCTCGCGCACCAGATGCGGCGACAGGCGGGCGACTTCGCGCGCGATCGTGCCACCCAGCGACCAGCCGATCAGCGTGAACGGCTGCTCGCCATTGGCGGCAAATCGGTCTTCTGCAACCGCGGTGAAACGCTCGACATCGCGGTCCACGGAGCCCTTGTTGCGGCCCAGCGACCAGTCGGCAACATCATAGTTGATCCGCTTGAGAAAGGCTTGCAGCGGCCGCAGCGACAATTCGCTGCCGCCATAGCCGGGGATCAGATAGACCGGCCGCCCGTCACCGCGCGGCGCAGTCACCAGTCGCGGCCATTGCAGGCCAAAGCGCACCAGATCCAGCGGCAGCGACAATTCTCCCAGTTGCGCCAGCCTGTGCGGCGGGCGCAGCCCGGTCGGCATCTCCAGGGGTTCGGCCATCAGCAAGCTCCATTATTGAACCGCCAGAATAGCAGTTTATCTCGCAGGTGCAACATGAACCAAGGGACAGGCCGATTCAGGCGTTTTTCACCAGCCGTGATTCGATGCCATTGCCGGGAATGATCTCGACAATGATATCGCCTGCTTCCAACTCGTTTGCCTCTTCTTCCCAGAAGCCGAACACGGTGTCGCCGCGATATATCCTCACCCCCAGTCCCGAACCGACAACGTCGCTCATCGCCATGCCAACTTCGTCCTCGGTGACCGACCGCTGGACCAGTTTCACGCGGCCGGTGGCGGAAGCGAGATCGCTGAGATAGTCGGAAATCTTGGCACCTTCGCAGCTGCCCGCCAGCAACAGCCCGGCAAAGCTGACCGGATTGATGACGGTCGTTGCCCCGGCCTGCCGCGCCAGCATTTCGTTGTCTGCGGCCTTGATCGATACGCTGATCGGTAGATGATAGGCGAGATGCCGGGCGGTGAGCACGATCAATATGCTGGTGTCATCTCGCCCCGCCGAAACAATCAACGAGCGAGCGCGGGATATCTTCACGTTCATCAGTGCATTGTCACGCGTCGCATCGCCATTAACCACCGCGCAACCAAGCTTCTCCGCCAGCGCCAGGGCATCGTCAGACGAATCTATCACGACGATTTCCTCCGCATCGGTTCCGCGTGCCAGCAGTTCCTGTACCGCCTCGCTGCCGCTTGTACCAAAGCCGGCAATCACGATATGATCTCTCAAATTGCTTTGAATAAGTTTCATGCGCCACTTGTCCCAGGTTCGTTTGAAAACAAAATTATAGGCCGTGCCGATGAAGATTAGCACGACGAAGATGCGAATAGGAGTCACAACCAACGCGTCAAACATCCGCGCCCGCTCGGTGACCGGCGCGATATCGCCATAGCCGGTGGTGGTAATCGAGATCATCGTAAAATAGACGACATCCAGAAAGCTGATATGACCGTCATAGCTGTCCTGCAATCCGTCCCGGTCAAACCAATGCACGGCGATGGCCATGAAGATCAGTCCCAGAACAAAGGCCACGCGCCAAGCCATGTCCGCCCAAATTGGCAGGCTGGAACGTCTTCGGAGGGTAAAATAGTCCGAGACTTTGCTACGGTTGTTCTGAGCCACTATGGATTCACCCGCGCTTCGGCAAATGAATGATCGGATCCACCGGCTTGCGATCCTTGCGGATTTCGAAATGCAGCTGCGGCTCCTGGACATAACCACTTTCGCCCGCCAGGCCGATAACCTCGCCGGCTTTGACCTGCTGGCCACGCGTGACGTTGAGCTTGTCGGCATGGCCATAAGCGGTAACCCAGCCGGATCCGTGGCTGATCAGAATCAGCCCGCCGAAAACACCGATCTCGTCACCGCTATAGGCGATCACGCCGTCGGCCGCGGCACGGATCGGCGTTCCTCTGGGGACACCGATGTTGAGGCCGTCATTGACCTTACCGCCGCCCTTGCTGCCAAAACTGGAGAGCAGCGTGCCATTCACCGGCCACTGGAACCGGCCAGAAAAGCTGGCTGGTGTGACGATGGTCGTGTTGGGTGTAATCGCCTTGCGCCAATCGGACGGCTCTTTTGCAGCCGCACCATTGGCCAGCGCAGGCTGACTGCCGGTAACAATATCGTCAATATCGAGATCGAAGGCGGCAGCGCGCTGATCAATACTCAACCGCGCCGGATCGCTGGGCGTGTCGGCGGGGAGCAGCAGTTTCTGGCCCACACGCAAAATATAGGGCTCTTCGAGAGCATTGAGGGCCACCAGATCTCGCCATGGTGCACCATAGGCACGGGCGATCGCGATTCCGGTTTCGCCCGGACTGACAGCATGATAGCGCCCGCCAGTGATCTTGAGTCGCTGGCCGGGACGTATTACATAGGGCTCGACCAGGCCATTGGCTGAAGCGATAATCTGCGATCCCGCACCGGTCCTGTTGGCAATGCCGCGCAGCGTATCACCGGGCTGCACGATATAGGTCCCCGATTCCACGCGCTCGGCACGGGGTGTAACCGGACGCGATTGCCATGTTGAAGCAGGCGCCTGTTCGGGTACGGTGCCAAGGATTGCTGGATCGGTGAGCAATTGCGGCGGCGGTGGGGGCGGAACATAGTCTTCGCGACCCGGCGGGATACAGGCGGTCACAGCCATGAGCAAGATGAGGATCGCAATATGACGCATATATGACCCCATTAACCCATGTCTCCCCTTTCGGGAAAGCTATTAGCAGCAAATCCCGAGCTTGCCAGCCCAGCTCCCAAAAACATAGCAAATTCGCGGAGCCGCAACTCTCGATCAGGGATATAGGTTTTTCAAGCTGTCCATCGAACCATAATGGGTAAGGTCCAGATGGAGCGGTGTTATCGAGACAAAACCATCGGCGATCGCTTCCAGATCCGTACTATGCGCTGGGGTTTCCACCATCGGCCCGAGACCGAACCAGTGATATTCAAAACCGCGAGGATCGCGGTTGCTGACGATCTGCAAGCGGCCGTAATCGCGGATACCCTGCGACACGACCCGCACACCTTTGACATCGCTTGCGGGCACCGCCGGAAAATTGATATTTACCAGCGTCCGGTGATCCATGCGTTGATTGATCAGCGGCCGCAACACCCGCTCGCCCCAATGCACCGCAGCATCAAAAGGAACATTGGCACCGATATCCTCACGCGCATAGGCCTGGCTGAGCGCAATCGACGGGATCCCCGCCAAGGCACCTTCCATCGCCGCCGAAACGGTACCGGAATAAGTGACATCCTCGCCCAGATTGGCACCGCGATTGACGCCGGACAATATGAGGTCGGGCGGACCATCTTGCATGATCTTGGCCACCGCCATCATCACGCTATCGGTCGGTGTGCCGTCGACCGAATATTGCTGGTCCCCGCGCTTGCGGATCCGCAGTGGTCGCGTGAGGGTCAGCGAATGCCCAGCCCCCGAATTTTCGTCAGACGGCGCGACCAGCCAGATATCGTTGGAAAAATGCGATGCGATATCGAGCAGAATCTTCATGCCCGGCGCGTCAAACCCGTCATCATTCGTCAACAATATCCGCATCATTCCGGCTCCAGTTTGTCGATCCCGCCCATATAGGGCAATAAGGCTGGCGGAATGGTGACCGAGCCATCCGCTTGCTGGTAATTTTCGAGGATCGCCACCAAAGCGCGACCCACGGCAAGCCCGGAGCCGTTGAGCGTGTGGACGAATCTTGTGCCCTTTTCCTCGCCGTCGGGACGAAAACGACTGTTCATCCGGCGCGCTTGAAAGTCGCCGCAATTGGAAATGCTGGAAATTTCTCGATAGCTATTCTGGCCTGGCAACCAGACTTCCAGATCATAGGTCTTGCGAGCGGCTGCGCCCATGTCGCCAGCACAGAGCAGCATTTTCCGATAGGGCAATTCGAACGCCTGCAGGATTGACTCCGCGGCCTGGGTCATCCGCTCATGCTCATCGTCGCTATGATCGGGATGGGCAATTGTCACCAATTCTACCTTTTCGAACTGGTGTTGGCGGATCAGGCCTTTTGTGTCCTTGCCCGCCGAACCAGCCTCGCTGCGAAAGCAGGGGGTCAGGGCGGTAAGGCGGATGGGCAGCGATGCTTCCTCCAGGATCTGGCCCCTGACGCTGTTGGTCAGGCTCACTTCGGCGGTTGGTATCAACCAGCGACCGTCGGTTGTCTGGAACATGTCTTCTGCAAATTTCGGTAACTGACCAACGCCAAAAACAGCTTCATCGCGGACCAGCAACGGCGGCGCGCATTCCTGAAAGCCATTTTTGGTGGTTTGCTGGTCGAGCATATATTGTCCGATCGCTCGCTGCAGTCTTGCGATCCGTCCGCGGAGAAAAGCAAAGCGGGCACCGGACATTTCAGCGGCCGCTTCAAAGTCCAGTCCCAGCGCCGGGCCGATCTCGCTATGCTCTTTCGGATCAAAATCAAACTGGCGCGGTTCGCCCCAGCGCGCTTTCTCGACATTATCGTCTTCATTGTCTCCAGGAGGAACGGCCTCGTCCGGCAAATTCGGAAGCAAGGCCAGAATCGCCTGCATTCGGTCAGAAATTCCCCGCTCCCTTTCCTCTGTCTCCGGCATGCTGCGCTTTAGCTCGGCGACTTCTGCCATCAACGCCTGCGCAGCGGGCTCGTCGCCCTGGCCCTTGGCCTTGCCGATCGCCTTGGATGCCTCGTTGCGGCGCGCCTGCCCTTTCTGCAACTCGGTTTTGAGCGCGCGGCTTTGCTCGTCCAGCGCCAGCACATCCCGCGCGACAGATTCAACGCCGCGCCTCGCCAGCGCCGCATCAAAATCTTCGGGATTTTCACGAATATATTTTATATCATGCATGGCAATCGCCTATGCCGAGCGTCTGTTTCACTTGCAAGACTGCAAAGAAAAAAGCGGCCAAATTACTCCGGCCGCTTTTTCAGATCATGACATTACCGGCGTCTCAAGCGGCAATTGGCTTTTTCGCCTTGCGCCGCCGGGCAAACAAGGCCGCCGCTGCTGCTCCGAAAAGCAGTACCACCGGTGGTGCCGGAACCTCTGTGCCGCCGTTCGAACCGCCATTGCTGCCGCCTGAGGAAGAGCTGCTGCTCGAGGAACTGGAACTGGAAGAGCTGCTCGAGGAACTACTGGCGCCGAAGCTCGAGGAGCCGCCGGTGGCGCCCGAAGAGCTGGATGAACTGCTCGATGAGCTCGAGGAGGAAGAACTGCTGCCTCCGGTGGAGGTGCTGGTGGAGCCGCCACTAGTCGAAGTGGAGCTACCGCCGGTTGAGGTGGAACTACCACCGGTTGAGGTGGAACTACCGCCGGTTGAGGTTGAACTACCGCCGGTGGAACTGCCGCCGGTTGAGGTTGAGCTACCGCCGGTGGAACTGCCGCCGGTTGAAGTTGAGCTACCACCCGTTGAACTACCGCCGGTTGAAGTTGAGCTACCACCGGTGGAACTACCACCGGTTGAACTGCCGCCGGTGGAACTGCCGCCGGTTGAGGTTGAGCTACCACCGGTTGAGCTACCACCGGTGGAACTGCCGCCGGAAGAGGTGCTTGTTGATCCACCAGTACTAGTCGAGGAAATCACGACACTGCCGCCGCCGGAGCCGCCGCCACCGAAGAAGCCACCGAAGAAGCCACCGCCGCCGCCGCCATATCCACCGCTACCACCGATCACAACCGGCACTGAACCGCCGCCGCCATCCATAGGCGGTGCGGGTGGAATATAAGGAGGCAAGGGAACCGGAATGGGTTGCGGTGCAGGGGTCTGGGCAATGGTGACGACAGTGGGCTGGCAGGCTGTGACCGTTTTGGTGACCGTGCGCCGTGTGCGCTTAATCTTGCGCGCCGGCTCACCTGATCTGACCACCCGGGCCCGGACAGGCTGCTTTTTCGACATTTTTTTGACATATGGGGCAGTCGGCGCCTCCGAAACATGCACCGCGCCGCCACCAATCAAAGCGCCGCCGCAAGTGCAGGCGCATAATTTCGCCAAAGCCATCCGTACCGACATAATTTCATCTCTCTTCCGCTGTAGACGCGATCGGTAAGCCAACCTTTCCATGCTGACTGTAGCTTTCGCCGTCCTGACATGCATCAGAAAGACAGAATAAAGGGTAAATCTCAATTACATTAACCCTGTTTGCCGCTACGAAACGGAAAAATATGTTAACAGTATGTATCCAGCCACGGTTAATGTCCCGAAATGGAACCGTTTGGCATGGATTCCTTTCCCAATCGCGAAAAATGCAGGCTTTTTGACAGCGATTGATGTCACCAGGGTTCATGCGGTTGCGAACCGAAACGCCTTTCACCAATCGTCTGATTTTTCGCCAAAATATTCCATTTTCTGGATAATTGGAGAAACAGCGATTTTGCGCCTTGTTTCCCCCAAGTCCGCTCTATATAGGCCCGCCGTGTATATGGTCCAGTCCTCCGGATTCGGGTAGGGCAAGATGTTTGGAGAGTATGTTGGCATCCTCGGTAAAAAAAGCATCCACAGAAAATGGCGCTAATGGCGCAGATTCGATCCTCCCTGACGGCTATGAACCGACCGACGAAGAAGAGTTCATGAACGGGCGGCAGCTCGCATTTTTCAAGCAGGCGTTGAAAAAATGGAAGCAGGAAATCATCGACGAATCCAGGGAAACCCTGGCGCATTTGCAGGATGGCCCAATCCAGGAAGCCGATCTCAATGACCGTGCATCGAGCGAAACCGACTGGGGTCTGGAGTTGCGGACCCGTGACCGTCAACGCAAGCTGACATCGAAAATCGATTCGGCTCTGCGACGGATCGAAGACGGCGAATATGGCTATTGTCAGGTTACCGGTGAACCGATTTCGCTGGACCGTCTGAAAGCCAGACCGATTGCGACGATGACCGTCGAGGCGCAGGAAGCGCATGAGAGGAACGAGAAAATCTCGCGCGATCAGTGATATAGGTTCCTGTCGCCGCAATAAAATTCATGAACTTCAGTGCCGTGGGCGAGACAACAAGGACGCACTGAGACATATCAATATTTTTGCGAGGAAAAAGCGCAGATATTAACCAAATTTGCACCTATTTTGCTTTATGTTTTGCTTTCCGGCACATGCCTTTACATTTATCGACTACGGGATGCACATGAAAGAAACATTTGACGATAGTCTGAAAATGAACAGTCAGGCCCTCGGCCATCCGAAACGGGAGCTCGATCGAGACAGCCTGTTCCTGAAAGCTGAATCATGCTTTGTGAATGACGAAAATTTCGGCGAGGTGCGGATCCGCAATCTGTCAGCGGGTGGCCTCATGGCCGAAGCGCCGGTGCCCACCAAACGGGGAGACAAGGTACAATTGGAGCTCCGGAATATTGGTCGCATCACCGGCCATGTCGCCTGGGTCGCACAGGGTCGATTTGGCGTCGCCTTCGATCATCCGATTGATCCGAAACTGGCGAGAAAGCCCGTTGGACAAAATAAAACGGAATTGCCACGTTATCTGCGTCAACAGTCCAAAAAGTCCGTGCCGTTGCGGCACGGCCAGCGTCCTCGCTAGATTGCCAGTCAACCCGCAACAATAAGCTTGATTAGAATAACTTCCCTGCATAGGACACTTTAATCAGTCGATTAAACGGGAGCAGGACGTGGCGGGACCATTAGCCGGAATTAATATCATCGAGTTTGCCGGGATCGGTCCCGGGCCCTTTTGCGGCATGATGCTCGCCGATCAGGGAGCCACGGTGACCGTTCTCCATCGACCAGGCAGCGCCCCAGACCCCCGACTCGCTCTTTCCCGCTCCCGCAAATTGGTGGCGCTTGACTTGAAGTCGGAGGAAGGGATTGAAACCGCCCGCAACCTCGTCAAAAATGCTGATGGATTGATTGAAGGATTCCGCCCCGGCGTCATGGAGCGCCTTGGACTGGGACCGGAGGTGTTGCTCGCGGACAATCCACGGCTGGTCTACGGCCGGATGACAGGCTGGGGCCAATCTGGACCGCTCGCCGCGGCCGCGGGGCATGATATAAACTATATTTCTATCTCCGGCGCCTTGCATGCCTTCGGTCGTGCTGGCGAGAAACCGACTCCGCCGATCAATATGGTCGGTGACTTTGGCGGCGGCGGCATGATGTTGGCCTTTGGCATGGTTTCCGCTCTGCTTCACGCCAAGACCGGCGGCACGGGCCAGGTGGTCGACTGTGCGATGACCGATGGTTCAGCCACATTGATGGCCATGATTTTTGACTTTCACAATATCGGTCAATGGCGGGATGAACGAGGGGTCAATTTGCTCGATACCGGCGCACATTTCTATGACAGCTATGAAACGGCCGATGGCAAATATATCTCGATTGGATCAATCGAGCCACAATTTTACGCAGAACTTCGACAGGTAGCGGGTCTGACGGAAGCTAAGGATTTCGATGCCCAAATGGATCCTAGGCAATGGCCCGCATTGAAGGAAAAACTGGCCGCTCTGTTCAAAACCAAGACCCGCTCGCAATGGTGTGATCTGATGGAGGGCACAGACATTTGTTTTGCGCCGGTCCTGTCCCTGACCGAAGCCAAGGAGCATCCCCATAATGTTGCGCGGCAAACCTTTGTCGATGTCGATGGTATGCAGCAGCCAGCGCCGGTACCGCGTTATTCGGTCACGGTCTCTGATCCGCCCAAGCGTCCGGTCTGAGCAAAGGCGGTGATCCGGTCTGCATAGCGCGGTCCGACCGGAAGCCGGCCGCCATCCTGCAGGATTATATAATGCTTGCGCCCTTTGCGGCGAACCTCCGCGATCCGATCCCGGCGCACGATGGCCGATCGATGAACGCGAACAAACAGGCTCGTCGGTAGCTGGCTCTCCAGCGAGCGCATGGATTGGTGCACCAGATAACTGCGGCCGGGTAGATAGAGCCGCATATAATCGCGCTCTGCTTCCACTCGCTCGATATCCGAAACAATCAACTGCAATGACCCCGTCCCGTCCTGCACCCAAAGTCGTTGCGCGATATCAGACTCCTGACCGACGACATCGTGTTCGCGATTGGCTATGGCGCGCTTGACGGCCTCGCGGAGCAACGACTCCTTGACTGGCTTCAAGAGATAGTCGGTCGCTTCCAGTCGAAACGCCTGCACCGCATAATTGCTATGCGCTGTCGTAAAAATAATCTCCGGCATCCGCGTCAGACCTTGGCAAAGTTCCGCCACCTTAAGTCCTGACAAGTCGGGCATATCGACGTCGAGCAGCAGAATATCGGGTTGACGCTGCTTGATTTTCTCCATCGCTTGACGACCGCCACTGGCCAAAGCCATGTCTCCGAATAGTCCGGACCTTTCACACAGCGCTTTGAGGCGGGAGCGAGCGAGCGGTTCATCATCGACAATCAGGACCGATGGTGACCGTTGGGTCATTCTCAGATATCCTCGAACATCAGGGAAGGGTCGGGCAATATGATGGTTGCAACAGCCATTCCGTCCTTGCTGTTCGCCAAGAAAAGTGAAGCATTTTGACCATATAGAGCTTTCAGCCGGTTCTGGATGTTGGAGAGGCCGGTGCCGGTGCCGTCTGTGCGGTCATGCGGTTGCTCGGCCGGGATTTTCACACGGCCATCATTGGCGACACGGATTTGCAACCGATCGCCGTCGATTTGCGCGGAAATGACGATATTCAGAGGCTGATCCGCACTCGAAACACCGAATTTTATCGCATTTTCAATCAGTGGCTGGATGATCAACGCCGGTATTTTCCAGCCATTTGCCGCTGGCGCGATATTGACAAAATAGTGCAATCTTTCGGGAAAACGCATGCGCTCAATCTCGAGATAGCGCGCCTGCTGGGCAATTTCCTGCTCCACCGTAATCATGTCCTCGGCGCCTCCGGTCAACACCGCCCGCATATAGTCCGCCAGATCATCGACCAATTTTTCCGCCTGCTCATTCTGACGGTCGATGATCAGGCTGCTGACCGAATTGAGCGCATTGAAAACGAAATGCGGATTCAACTGGTAGCGCAGCGCACGCAATTCACTTTCCCGGTTTACCCGCTCCAGCTGCCGACTATGTTCCATCATCCGCTGCACGTCCTGACTGTGCGACAAAGCCAGATATAGCGCACCCCAGCCGGCCAGAATAAAATAGCGCGTAAATGTCTCATCGAGGATTAATACCCAGTCGAACAAGGCGAAATCAATCGGATCGAGTAGATAGGAAAACTCGAACAGGGCTGCCTGATCGTCAAAAACGATCTGGTCGAGAATAGCGATATAATTGGCCAGAATCATGGTTGGCAGGACCAGCATGAAGATCGCGGCACCCATACCGCCGCTGCGCACCGCGATCAGCATGCGATAAAGCAGCCAGGTGAATGTGATACAGATGATGGTCATCAATATCCGCTGGACGAACAGGGCCTCTGCATTGCTGTTCGAAACATAGAGTAGGCGGCCTGTTTCAAACAGAAAATAGGCGCCCCAAACACCAAATATTGATTTGATCGCCAAGTTCCGGTTGACAGGAAATAACCGGTTGAACAGTGAAGCTGTTCGGATTTCGGCGGGTTGTGCCGGTCGAATGATGGGTGCAGGCTTCACAAATCTGGATTGCTGCTGATTGGCTCGATTCCCCTCCTGGTCCGCCAATATGTCGCGAAACTGGCCAGCCAGTGGCTGCCGGAATAATGCGGCGTACGGACAGATTGCTCGCCTGAATTACCGTGCAGACTTGCCGATGCCAGGAGGGATGCACGGCGGGGATCATCCGCCGGTAGCGCCGACGCCATGCCCTCCAGCGCCCACGCCCGGGAAAGATTGAGTCCGTCGAGATGGACCAGCTTACCGTCGGTCGGGTCGTTGACTATACCAATTGCCAGCCAGTCGGCGCTGCCATCGGTCGGAAGCTCTGGAAGGAAAGCGGATAGCCATTTGGCATATTCCCTGTCATCCATTACCCGCCGCATCAAATCTGCAACCATCAGGCAGGAAGACAGAAAATCCTCTCCCGAAGGCTCATAGGCCATCGGACAATTCCGGTCATTGCGATGGAATCCCAGAGCCTTGTCGCGCACCAGACTCGCCATGTCCGTGTCATTGCTGCGATCGGCCCAATCCAGAAACAATCCAAAAGCAAAAGCCGATTGATTGTGAGTCCCCAGCCGGATGGGATATGCCAGTTTTGGCAGCCAGTCCTTGATATTGCTTACGATCTGAGCTTCCAATGGCTCCAATCGGGCCAGCCATGCCTTTGCCTGTTCGGCCTTGTCACCTTCGCCATCTGCAATCTCGCGCAATTCCGCTGTCAGTTGCAGGAACCAGGCCAGACCATAAGGCCGCTCGAACGACGCCCGGTCGTCACCCTGAATATAGGCGAGCTCGCCGGAAATCTTTTCCGCTGTAAAATTCGCGGCCAGCGCAGCAGCGATCTCGTTATCCATCTCGGGGACCAGGTCCTGCCCCCAAAGGCGCGTCAACAGCCAATGCCCGTGCACGGCGCTATGCCAGTCGAAACAGCCATAGAATACCGGGGTCAGCTTTGCTGGCTCTGCCACATCGTCACCGCTGTTCAGAACATGGCTGATCTTGTTGGGATATTGTTTGTTAATGCAGTCGAGCGCGATCCGTGCATAGCTATGCTCCGCCTTGCGCGGCGTCAGAGGATTGTCCGCAGGATTAGGCGCGACATTCTTGCGCTCGAAAACGCCGCGTTCTTGCGACGATGGCTCTTGATCGTCCTCGGCGACAGAACAGCCTGGCAATATCGCGATCATCAATGCGATCAGTCCATTTCGATAGATCATCCAACGCTCCCTAAAGATCATTTTCTACTAGAGATGAATTGACCCCTTGGCAAAAGGCTATAGGGCAAAAACTCTCTTCCGCCATTGCCAGTTCCGGCCAGGCGACTTGCAGTGGAACAGATAATATCGCGACGCAACCCGCCATATTCCTAACTGGCAGTCCGCTTCGACATATCGCAACCATGTCGCTGACCGCCAGCATAGGTCTGCTGACGATGTTCATCGTCGACTTCGCTGATCTGTTCTATATCGCACAATTGGCCGACAGTTCACTGACGGCTGCCATGGGTTTTGCCGCGACGATCCTGTTTTTTGCAACCGCCTTCCACATCGGCCTGATGATCGCAACGAGCGCGCTCGCCGCTCACCATATTGGCCGGGGTAATCCGGATCAGGCGCGGCGCTATCTGACCAACATCCTTGTGCTCAGTGCCATGCTGATCGTGCCATTGGCGATCCTGCTTTTCATTTTCGCACCCGATATTCTGGAACTGGCGGGCGCAAATGGAACTGCCAATCAGGCGGCCACCGGCTATATCCGGATCGTTGCACCATTCCTGCCGTTCAGCGTCGCGGCGATGGTCTGCTCCGGTTTTCTCCGCGCTCATGGTGCAGCCCGGCGGGCGATGAACGTGACGCTCAGCATGGGCATCACCAATGCGATTCTCGATCCGATTTTCATCTTTGGCTTCGACTGGGGAATGAATGGCGCGGCGGTTGCCAGCGCATGCGCTGCGGTGGTTTCGGCTCTGTTTGCGATCTGGCCGATCGTGAAAAATTACGGGGGGTTTGAACGCTTTTCCCTGCCGCGCTTCCGGCAGGACATTCCGCCGATCATGACGATCCTGATCCCAGCCATCCTTACGAATGTTGCCACCCCGATCGGTGGATTCATTTCTTACCGTTTTGTCGCCGATTATTCCGACGATGTGATAGCCGGTTTCGCGGTTGTCGGACGGGTCATACCGGTCGCATTCTGTCTGATTTTCTCGTTATCCGGTGCCATCGGGCCGATCATCGGACAAAATTTCGGAGCGCTGCAATTTAACCGGGTGCGCACGACGATCCAGCAAGCTACGATATTTGCCTTGGCCTATACGCTGATCATCTGGCCGATCCTCTATTTTCTCAGTGGCCCGATTAGCGATGCGTTCCAATTGCAGGGTGAAGGGCGTCACGTATTCTGGCTCTTTGCCGTATTCCTGACGCCGCTGTTCTTTTTCAACGGCATGTTATTTATCGGCAACGCCGCTTGCAACAATCTGGGCCATCCCAACTGGTCAGCGGTGATGAACTGGCTACGCAACACGCTCGGTCTTGTCCCATTTCTCTGGTTCGGGCGCGAATATTTCGGGCTCGACGGGATTGTTGTGGGACCGGCTATTGGCGGAATATTTTTTGGTCTGGCCGGATATCTCGTCGCGCTATATCTGGTGCGCATTCAGGAACGGCGGATCACGTTAACCGATTAACCTGTCGGTCAATCGCGTCCCATCATGGAACAGCCTGTTCTTGCCCCGCGCCAAGCCCCGGAAAACCCTCTATAACCCTCCTGTTCCGCCCGCTTGGGCCCATATTAGGTACTCGAAAGCCCGTGCGCGTCCCACCACCTTATGTCCCGCCTCTCAGCAGTCACCTGCCCGACTTTGGGCAGAAGGGCGGGAATCCTGAGCCGTTAACCATGGTGGACAATATTTCCGACAGCGTGATGTCGGCCGATAGGGCATGTGATTTCAAGCCTGCACCGGATACCAAGTCGGGCCAACTCTTCAAAAAGCTGACGATTCGCGAAAGATTGCTCACCGCATTTTTCCTGATCAGCCTGATCCTGATTCCGGCCAGCCTGCCGCAATCAAGCGTCGATGCGCAGCAGATCAACCCCAGCGACCCCCGGCTGCAATCGGTCGAGCGAGCAGAGGAAAATTTCGCCGGTTCGGCCTTCTATTTCATCGACCCGAATTACGCGATCCCTCAGAATTATGGCGGTTTCGGCGCGGATACCGGAGCGGGGTCTGGTGACGGCTTATACGATAGGCTCGGCAATGAGTCCGATCGGACGCCAGCGGCCTATCACATCAGGCCCATCGCGTTTCGCGGTTCGGCCCTGGACAATAGTCGCGCCCTATATTGCCTGACCCAGGCGATTTATTATGAAGCCGGGATGGAACCGGATGCCGGCCAACGCGCCGTCGCTCAGGTCATTTTGAACCGCGTTCGCCATCCCAGCTACCCCGGCACGGTGTGCGGCGTGATCTTTCAAGGCAGCGAACGGATCACCGGTTGTCAGTTTACCTACACCTGCGATGGATCACTACGTCGCAAGCCGTCACGGTTTCACTGGGACCGCGCCAGCAACGTCGCTGCCGAAGCCCTGACCGGAAAAAGCTATACAACCATCGGCACCGCCACCCATTATCACGCGAGCTATGTCTATCCTTACTGGGCACCGAGCCTGCGGTTCCTCGGCACGATCGGCGAGCATCGTTTCTATAGCTGGAAGGGCAATGCCGGAAAGGCCAATGCCTTCAGCCAGGGATACAGTGGCGGTGAGCCTTTGCCGGCACCCAAACCGCGCCGCTATGATATTGCCAAGGGCAACAGCCCGGCATCCTCGCTCGACCCTCTTGAACTGGAAAAGGCCTATGAGGCTGGCCGGCGCAAGGCCGAAGCAGCCCTTTCAGAGAATGCGGCCGCGATGGCAGACGATTATGCTCGCAGGCACGATCGGTCTGCTCCGACCCTCGAGCTCAATGCAGGCCGGGCCTATCAGGCCCCCAATTACAGCCATGAGGCAAGAGCCATGGGTGGGGACGAGGCTTTCGCCGGACAGAATCTGCCTGGTGTCAGCCGCCTCAAATCCGAATTCCGCGACAGCGGCACCTGGAAGAAGAAGCCCGCAGGCTAGCCCGCAGCGGCAGTTTACCGATAGTTTCGCAAGCAACCAACATTGGGTTTCCCTTGCCATTCCCCTTGACTCCCGCCTAAAGGCTCTCGATTTTATAGGAAATGAAGCGGAGCGCTCTGATGGCGACAAATTGGACGGCAAATAGCTGGCGGGATTTTGAAGGGTTGCACATGCCCCAATATCCCGACGCTGCCAAACTGGCGGAAACCGAGGAACTGCTTGGCAGTTACCCGCCGCTGGTCTTTGCCGGCGAGGCACGAAGCCTGAAACAGGATTTGGCCGATGTGGCTGCGGGCAAGGCCTTCCTGCTGCAGGGCGGCGATTGTGCCGAGAGTTTTGCAGAGTTTCATCCGAACAATATCCGCGATACGTTCCGCGTCATCCTGCAGATGGCGGTGGTGCTGACCTATGCGTCGAAACTGCCAGTGGTGAAACTGGGCCGCATGGCGGGCCAGTTTGCCAAACCGCGCTCTTCCGATATTGAGGTGCAGGATGGCGTCGAACTGCCCAGCTACCGCGGGGATATCATCAACGGCATCGAATTTGACAACAGTCGCCGCGCTCCGGATCCGGAGCGGATGGTACGCGCCTATAATCAATCGGCCGCGACGCTTAACCTGCTCCGCGCCTTTTCGACCGGTGGTTATGCCAATCTGAAGCAGGTTCACGGCTGGACCCATGATTTCATGGCGCGCAGCCCGTGGGCGAAAAAATTCGAAGAAATGGCGGATCGCATAGGTGAGGCATTGTCTTTCATGGAAGCGTGCGGAATCAATCCCGATACCGTGCCGCAATTGAAAGCCACATCCTTCTACACCAGCCACGAAGCGCTGCTGCTGCCTTATGAGCAATGCCTGACTCGCCAGGACAGCCTGACCGGCGACTGGTATGATACCAGCGCGCATTTTCTCTGGATTGGCGACCGCACCCGCTTCGAGGGCTCTGCACATGTCGAGTTTCTGCGCGGTATCGGCAATCCGATCGGCATGAAATGTGGCCCGTCGCTGACACCCGATGCGCTCCTGAAGATGCTCGACACGCTGAACCCGGCGCGCGAGCCCGGCCGTATCACGCTGATTTCGCGCTTCGGCCATGACAAGGTCGAAAGCGGTCTGGCACCGCTCGTCCGGGCCGTGAAGCGCGAAGGCCATCCGGTGATCTGGTCCTGCGATCCGATGCACGGCAATGTCATCAAGGCGGACAGTGGCTACAAGACTCGTCCGTTTGACCGTATCCTCAGCGAAGTGCGCGGCTTTTTCGCGGTGCACCGGGCAGAAGGCACTTTTGCTGGCGGCATCCATTGCGAGATGACGGGACAGAATGTTACCGAATGCACCGGCGGCGGCGTGGCCATCACCGATGCATCGCTAGGTGATCGCTATCACACCCATTGCGACCCGCGCCTCAATGCAGCGCAATCGCTGGAGCTTGCGTTCCTGCTGGCAGAAATGCTGAACCAGGAGCTATCTGACCGGACCCGGGAAGCCGCCTGATCATGGCGGAAAAGATAAAGCCGGAACGGATGCGTCCAGAAGATTATGCGCCGGGAGAATCACCGATGAGGAGAGGCGCGACTTATGTCCGCAGGGAGATTGTCAGCAAGGGTGTCGGCTTTGGCAGCGCTCTGGCGATTGCCATAAGCTTCACCACGCACCAGTCGATTCTATGGGCGATTATCCACGGATTTTTCTCCTGGCTCTATGTGATCTACTACGCGCTGACGCGATAAGACCGGCATTCGGAGGAACAACCGTCATTCTGATCAAAAACTGTTGGTGGTGACAGTCCAATCTCAAAAAGTCTCTGATTGGCAAGAATATCATACAAGTCAATTGGCGCATGTCTGCAAGTGATAACTGTTACGGCTCTCCCTCTACCCTGCATTATTGTGTGCGGGGCAATTTGGAAAGGAGAGCAGTTATGGGAACGGTTACGATTATTGGTCTGGATATTGCGAAGTCTGTTTTTCAGGCTCACGGTGTCGATGCGCAAGGCGAGGCTGTTGTTCGCCGGCGTCTGACGCGCGGTCGGTTGTTGAAGTTTCACGAGTGAAAATGGGCAAAGCGCGCTGGAACCGAAAGTTATGGCGCTGCTGGTCTCTCTAGCCCGAAAGCCGGGATCTCTTTGGGCCAGAGCTGATCTGATCGATGAAATCTGGCCGAATGGTGCGGGTGGCGACGAAAGCCTGAGCAGGCTTGTCTCGCTATTGCGCAAGGCGCTGGTCAGCGATCACGGGCTAACCGATATTGTAAAGACAATTCCCAAGCTCGGCTACCGGCTCGATGCCGATATCAAACTTGCGTCAGGGGACAGCGCAGCTCTATCTGAAGCTGCACCCGAACACGACATGCAAGCGGTCGCTAAATCTCGTGCGAACCTGCCTGCGTGGCTCTACGCTGTTATCGTGCTGGTCGTGATCACCAGCATTGCTGCTGTAGCATTTTTCCTGATGAGCGGACCTTCGACGTTGAGCCGCGAGTCCTCTTTCGTTCCCAATGACTCGACATCTTCGCTGGCGGTTTTGCCGATCGAGACTCTGGCAGGGGACGGCCGCCGCCCGTTTCTGGCGGAAGGAATGACGCGAGATCTGACGGCGGCTCTCTCCCGCGTGCCAAACGCTCGGGTTTCGCCGTTCAGCTCGATCAGGGAACTTGGTGGCACCCGGATCGATACGGCACAGGCGGCAAGACAGCTGGACGTCCGCTATATAGTTTCAGGCTCGATGGTTGAGGAAGGCGACAGGCTGGTGCTGCGTATTGACCTCAGCGATGCACAGGCGGGGCAGCAAATCTGGTCCAAGCGATTTACCGAACCACTCGATAATTTCTTTGAATTGCAGGACCAGGTCATACAGGCAATTTCGACATCCATATTCTCCGAAATCAAGGCGTCACAGATTGCACAGCTTCGCAACGAACGTGACTTTAACCTGTCGGTTTACGAACTCGTTCAAAAGGCAGAATCGGAGCGATCTCGGTATGGCCGCGAACCGGCCAAGAAGATCATGTCTTATCTGGAGCGCGCGGTGGAGATTGATCCTGAAAATTACTCGGCTCGGGCTGCGTTGGCGACACAGCTTGCGCAAAATGTGATCAGCGGATTTTCTGACAACCCCAAAAAAGATGCTCCGCTGGCTCTGCAATATCTGGACGAGATTCGGTCTGTTGCGCCGCGTGATCCCAACGTTCTGACCTCCACTGCGCTTATTCAATATTATATCAAGGGGGATATGCCGGCCGCGCAGCGACTGCTTGAACAATCGCTTTCCATTGACCCCAATGAACCGCACGCCGCTGTCGTGCTGGGTCTGACCAAATGTTATACCGGAAAGATCAAGGATGGATTGACCCTGATCCGCAACTCAGAGGCGCGCGCGCCGCGCGATCCACGTACCGGGGTTTGGGCCTGGTTCAGAAGCGCATGCCTATCGGTTGAGGGCGAGATTGTTCAGGCAGAGCGGGCTGCGGAAGAGGCGATAGATCGCAACCCCAACTATCCGCCATTTCACTACGCACTTGCCAGCTATAAATGCCTGCTTGGCAAAGAGGGGGATGCGCGAAATGCTGTTCAGCAGTCCCGAAGACTGGACATTGAATTCGGCCAGAAGGATTATGAGCGGTTGCTTTCTACTGCCAGTTTTCCCGGCACACCCGACAAGTCTCGTGATGAAGTATTCAAGATTATGCGCACATGTCTTGCGATTGATAAGAGCTGATTTGGAGTGCGGCTAAACAGAATTGGCCGATAGCGGTGGTTGGAGCCATTTATCGGTAACCGCTTCAATTGGATCGCAACCCGTCATACTTTTTGCAACATGCTAAACAGCCGCTTTTGGTCGATCATCTATCCCAAAACGGGACCTTCATCTCCCGGCCCAATAGCCGCTGTCCTCCCACGGATGAAAGGAGCCCGTCCGGAAAGCCCCACACACTGCAGGATGCGGACAGCGGGAATTGCGGGCCCCTACATTTTTCCGTCTCTTTCAATCAGGAAATAAGACAACCCAGGGGATATGGCGGGCGCCCAGACCAACCCCCTAGCTCAGGCCGTCGAGCGAAAATACGGCAACCCCGACCGATGAAGGCGGGAGGCTAACATTGAACCTGGATGTGAAACAGGGGGACCCTCAACCATCACGGAAACTCTACCAACTGGATGAACGACGGGGGTCACGTCAATTGCTATGGAAATTGAGCGGGATCAAACTTTGAAATGACCGAAGCGTTTAGTGCTTCGCTGTCAGTCAATTGTCTGCATAAACCTAGTTACCTGTTGGCGGCGGAGAAAATACCGGAGAATTGGGCCCCAGCGGAATATCCAATCCAACCCAAATCATTATTAGAAGCAGCCCGGTACCGAGAAGCCAGATGGCATAAGGCAACATCATGGCTGTGAGATTGCCAATGCCGAAATCCTTATTCCACCTCTGACAAAATATAAGGATTAGCGGGAAATAGACCATCAGCGGTGTGATAATATTCGTCGCGCTATCGCCCACGCGATAGGCGGCTGTTGTGGTTTCCGCGCTCACACCTATCAACATCAGCATTGGCACCAATATGGGAGCCAACAGAGCCCATTTCGCGCTGGCGGAGCCAACAAATAGATTCATCACCGCCACGAAAATAACTACCAGGGCAAGTAGCACCGGGGCCGGCATATCCAAACTTTGCAGAGCGACAGCGCCATGAACTGCGGTAATCAATCCAAGATTTGACCAACTGAACATCGCAACAAAATGTGCGACCATGAAAGCCAGCACCAGAAAATACGCCATGTCAGCCATGCTGTCACTCATCATCTTGACAAGGTCGCGGTGATTTTTAATATTTCCAACGCCTTTGCCAAAGCCCCAACCTGCCAACAGAAACAGCAGAAAAAAACCGGCGACTAGCGATTGGTAAAATGGCGTAAGCTGTGCTTCTGGCGCGGCGCTCTCATCAACCAAAGCTGTGCCGGGACCAAAAAGCATCAGAAGCCAAAGTGCGACGACGGCAAGCAGTGCAATTCCGGCGAAGCGTAAACCGCGCTTTTCATCCACCGTCAAAGCCTTGTCTTGCATATCCTCCTGTACTGGCTGAACATCGCCGGAGATATTTTCACTCGGATTAAGCGCGCCAGAATATGTTCCAAGTCGTGGTTCTATAATTCGGTCAGTCACAAACCAGATGACTGGCAAGAACACGAAGGTCATGACGACTATAAAATACCAATTTCCCGCAATATTTGCTTCCCAGCCAGGAAAAACTGTTTCTGCTGCAGCTTGGGTAATGCCAAAAAGCAGCGCATCCAATTGTCCGGGGAAAAGGTTGGCGGAGAAACCGCCCGATACGCCGGCGAAGGCAGCGGCGATTCCGGCGATTGGATGACGCCCTGCAGCGGCAAAAATAATTCCCGCCAGCGGAATCAACACGACGTAAGCGGCATCAGCCGCCAAATTACCTAGCATAGCGACCAGAGCCACTATTGGGGTAAGGATAGCGACAGGCGCGTTTCTTACGCCTGCGCGCATGGCCGTCGCAAAAAGCCCGGACCGTTCTGCAACGCCAGCGCCAAGCATGACGACCAGCACATAGCCCAGAGGATGAAAATGCGTGAATGTCTTGGGCATTTCGATCCACAGCCGCTGGATATTTTCTGCGCTTAACAGGCTGGCCGCGCCAATTACCGTATTGCTGCCGGTTTCAGCATTTACCTCAATGGGATGAACGGCAGACCAACCGAAAAACTCCGCGACCACAGACAAGGCGATCACGAACAGAATGAGATAGAAAAACAGGAAAACGGGGTCAGGCAGCTTGTTGCCAGTGCGTTCGATCCAGCCAAAGATCCCGCTACTTTGCTTCGCGTCGCTAATCGCCATTACAACTATCTCATACCATCTGGAAACGAAGCGCATCTTTAGCACGAGTTCGTTTATTGAAGTCAAGTTTCGTGATTGACAAATTCGTATTGATAAGGAGAGGCATCACATTCTTTAACCAGGTTCGCGGTTTTTCCTTGCCAAATTGGAACAGAATGATCCGAATTCGAACTGACCGTCGTCAGAACATTTGGCACTGGTGGCCGGGTAAATTAGCGGAGCATGGGCCTCGTCTTGTTAGTTGATATTATGGGAGCGTCTGCGCGATGATCCGATAGGACGCGGCAAAACATGATCTTAGGTCTTCGTTAACGTAATTTATCTACTCTCCGTCTCCTTAGTGGAGTGGAAAAATGAAACGCTTGGGGAAGTTCGCGGGAGCGCTCGTGCAGAGACTGCGAAGCGATCCCAAGGAAGCAGGCAAGCCAACGGAAGCGGGCCGGCAAAGCTTTGAGCAGGAGTCCCTAAAGCTCCTTGCTGAAAACTGTGGCGATGTAATTTTCCGCTTCGGGTTGGATGGTCAGGCGCGCTACATCTCGCCGTCCGTCGAGCGCCTTTACGGGTATACCCTCAGTGAAATCTACGCCATGGGCGGCAACGTCGTGGAAAATGGCTTCATCTATGACGATGATCAAGAGAAGGTCGCGTCGGCAGTGCACGAACACTTCTCAGGAACTCTCCCACATATGAAACTTGAGTTTCGCATCAAGCGGCGCGACGGTGCGGTGATCTGGGTCGAGACGAACTGCAGCACGATTTTTGACCCACAGACGGGCCGGCCCACGGACATCGTCTTCACCATGCGTGATATACATGAGAAGAAAATTCTCGAGGCGCAGCTCGAGGCATTTGCACGCAAGGACGGGCTGACCGGGATTGCCAACCGCCGGTCTTTCGATGAGTCCCTCGAGAAAGAATGGCGCCGAGCTCTCGGTGAGAACAACGCACTGTCCCTGCTCATTATCGACATCGATTGCTTCAAGGCGTTCAACGATGCCAATGGTCATCAGGCCGGAGACGATTGCCTCCGTACAGCCGCCGCCGCTATTGCGGAAAATGCTACCCGGGAAGGTGAACTGGCTGCGCGATATGGGGGCGAGGAGTTTGCGGTCATTCTGCCTCGTACCGACTACAACAGGGCACTTGCTGCGGGGGAGCGGATTCGGTCTGCCATCGAAGCTCTAGCTGTTCCGCATCCAGGCTATGAGGTAGGTAGCGTCGTCACAGTCAGCGTGGGCGTAGCAACTGCAATGGCCGCGAGCGGCGGCACCATCGAGATGCCGCACGGCCTGCTCCAGGCTGCCGACACTGCGCTTTACAAAGCGAAGACCGGCGGCCGCAACCGTATCGAGGGCGCGCTTCTGTTCTCGCCACGAGAGGCCACCAGAACCGCTGCCTGACGGCCTATTTTTTCTGAACTAGGCTGATCCTTTTTTATGATCTTCAATCTGGCAGTTACCGGCACCGACGGAGCTCTGCCCGTCAATCTTATAGGCCCTGAAAGCATTTGGAATATCATCGCGGATATTGAAGCCGACTGGTCCCGGAAATCGCCCTAAATAAACTGTCCCACAAACATGTCCCACAGCGGCCCGCTCTTGTCCATCAAGCCACTGAATAATATATTTTTACAGTTTGGTTGGGGTGGCAGGATTCGAACCTGCGCATGGCGGCATCAAAAGCCGCTGCCTTACCACTTGGCGACACCCCAATAGTTGCGGGCCTGATTCTGGCGAGCCGCGCTGGTGAACGGGCCTATTATCCAGTTTGCCCGCAAGGGGCAAGAGGCAGTTACAGCTAAGCTTCGAACAGTCTTTTGACCCATCCATGATTGTCCGGCGCGATCCCGCGCTGGATGTCGACCAGACGCCGGCGCAGTTTTTCGGTCAGCTGGCCGGGCCCGCCTCCGCCGATGGTAAAATCACCGTTGCTCGACCGGACGGTACCGACCGCCGTGACCACCGCCGCTGTCCCGCAGGCAAAGGTTTCGATCAGCTTGCCACTGGCTGCATCGGCCTCCCATTGATCGATGGCATAGGGCTCTTCGGTCACCGTCAGACCCTCTTCCCGGGCAAGGGTCATGATCGAATCGCGGGTGATGCCCGGCAGGATGGTTCCGCTCAGCGGCGGCGTGATCAGTCTGCCGTCATCCATCACGAAAAATAGATTCATGCCGCCCAGCTCTTCCACCCATTTATGTTCGGCGGCATCGAGGAAAACGACCTGATCACAGTTTTTCTCGATGGCTTCGGCCTGGGCGATCAGGCTGGCCGCATAATTGCCGCCGCATTTGGCCGCGCCGGTACCGCCAGGCGCTGCCCGGCTATAATGTTCGGACACCCAGATGCTGATCGCCGAAGCGACGCTCTTGAAATAGCCACCGGCCGGAGAGGCGATCACCAGATAGAGATATTCCTTGGCCGGGCGAACGCCGAGAAACACTTCGCTCGCGAACATGAATGGACGCAGATAGAGCGAGCCGCCCTCGACAGAGGGAAACCATTCGCGGTCAATATCGACCAGAGATTCGACCGAATCCAGAAACATCGCTTCCGGCAGTTCCGGCATCGCCATCCGCCGGGCCGATGCCTGAAACCTTCTCGCATTTTCTTCTGGGCGAAACAGCGCAGTGGCCCCGTCGGCGAGGCGATAGGCCTTCATGCCCTCGAATATTTCCTGGGCATAATGCAGCACCGAGGATGCAGGATCCATCATAATGGGTTCGCGCCGGGTGATCTTGGCATCATGCCAGCCCTCGGCCTCGCTGTAGCGGATCATGGCCATATGATCGGTGAACAGCGTCCCGAACCCGGGGTTCTCCAGCCGTCTGGTCCGTTCGCTGGCGGACACTGGCGAAGCGCTGGGTTCGAGCTGGAATTCTAGGGTTTCTCTATCTGCCATAAATTGCCGCTTTCGCTGTTATTCGTGCCGACCAATGGAGGAATTGGAGGCATAATCCAATTGTCTTGCAATCCCCTAATCAGCCTGTCAAGATACGTCAACATGACTGACGTATCTCGCCCTGCCATATCCCCTGGAGCTTCGCCGCTTTTTCTGCGCGAAGACGAGGTCCGGCGCGGCATTGAGCTGCTCTATTTCGGCTATACAAGACTGACCAATGCGATCGATCAGGAACTGGCGAAACAGGGTCTGGGCCGGGCCCATCATCGCGCCTTATATTTCATTGCCCGGCAGCCCGATCTGACCGTTGGCGACTTGCTGAAATTGCTGGCGATCACCAAACAGTCGCTGGGCCGGGTTTTGAAGGAATTGCAGGACAGGCAATTCATTCTGACTTCACCCGGAATCATCGACCGACGCCAGAAATTGCTGCGTCTCACCGAAAAAGGTGCCGGC
>NZ_JBGTDD010000144.1:0-7466 GCF_041748495.1 Parasphingorhabdus sp. | reverse complement strand
AAAATATGTAGCTAACACAATCTTGCGGCACCGATCTGACGATGCATTTCACTCGATACGATTCTGGTGCCGCACTATCCCTTTGAGGGTACCCGGGAGAAGTCCGATGGTTTTTGCGACCCGACCATCGGGCTTCTCTTTTTGCGGTCAGGGCCGTAGACGGTCATCAGACGGTCATCCCGCCGCCTTTTGTGATCCCACCACCCTTTCGTCATCCTGAACTCGTTTCAGGACCCCGATCGTCTGCCAACCGACGCGAAAGCTTGCCACTACGGATGCGGAGCCGCCAGGCGGCCGCGCGAGCAATTTTCATCCGCGCGCCGCTCTCCCGTCCGATCAGCTATTCTCACAACCGGTCCCGCGTCAGGCGCGGGACAGGCTCTTTGTCATTCTGGATAATAAAGGAACCGCATCTCGACCGGATGTTGCGTCCGTCGGGAAGGTCACACTCGGCGCCACGCGCCTGGCTGGAAAATCGCTGAAATTCATGGCTTTGGGGCAAAGGTCACCGTAAATAAAAACGCGTGTTGGCGTAAAGCCCGGAAGGATTATTCCTGCATCTCCGCCTCTGCGGTCATGATTGCCTGACCCTCGCTGCCAAGCACCGCCAGAGTGAACTCTTCGCCAACGCGTTTGCCGACCAGATGCAGCGCGCGATTGGCGAAGGCGGGAGACTGACCGCGGAAGGAAAAGCGCGCCAATCTGTTGGCGCCCAGCTGCCTGGCCGCCAGGTTCAGCAACAGGGTCGCCATCAGCGGGCCCTGCACGACCAGCCCGGGATAGCCTTCCTCCTGCACCGCATAGGGGCGGTCATAATGGATGCGGTGGCTGTTGAAGGTCAGCGCCGAATAGCGGAACAGCAAGGGCTCGGACGGCAGGATTTGCTGCTGCCAGTCCCAGTCGCTCAGGTCGGGCTTCGGGGCGCTGACCGGCGGAGCCGATGCAGGCATCGCGGCGGGCTCCCGGTAGACGATATTCTGCCGCTCCCGGATCGTCACCCGGTCGCCGGCATGGGTTTCATGATCGAGAGCGACAAATATCAGATCGCCGGACTTGCCCGACTTTTCCTCGATCGAGGCGATGGTCGAGACGCGGGTGATTGCGTCGCCCAATTGCAACGGCGAATCAAAGGAAACGCTGCTCGATGCCCACATCCGGCGGGGCAGCGGAATGGGCGGCAAAAAGCCGCCTTTTTCGGGATGGCCGTCTTTTGCCAGTTCCGCCGTCGGCCCATCGGGCAGGCAGAGGCACCAGTGCAGCCCCTGCGGAATCTCCCCGGTCACCGGCTGGTCGAGGGTGGCGCAAAAACGCGCCACCAGCCCCGGCGTGATGCTGTCGCTGCGGGTCTCGCTCCGGCCGATCCAGTCTGCCCATTGGCTCATCAATAGCTCCTCGGCAGGCCCAGCACATGTTCCGCGACATAAGAGAGGATCATGTTGGTGCTGATCGGGGCGACCTGGTAGAGCCGGGTTTCGCGATACTTGCGCTCGACATCATATTCCGCGGCAAAGCCGAAGCCGCCATGGGTCTGGACGCAGGCTTCGCCGGCGGCCCAGCTGGCATCGGCGGCGAGCATCTTGGCCATATTGGCTTCCTCGCCGCAATTCTCGCCCGCCTCATATTTGCGCAGACCCTCTTGGACCAGCAGTTCGGCGGCGCGCATCTGGGCATAAGCGCGGGCGATCGGGAATTGCACGCCCTGATTCTGGCCGATCGGGCGGCCGAATAGCACGCGCTCCTTGGCATAAGCGGTGGCTTTCTCGATGAACCATTTGGCATCGCCGATACATTCCGCCGCGATCAGCAGCCGCTCGGCGTTCATGCCCGACAGGATATAGCGGAAGCCATTGCCTTCCTCGCCGATCAGATTGGCGGCCGGTACGCGCATATTGTCGAAGAATAATTCGGTGGTGCTGTGGTTCATCATCGTTTCGATCGGGCGGATGGTCAGCCCGTTGTCCAGCGCCGCATTCATGTCGACCAAAAACACCGACAGGCCGTCGGTGCGCTTGCTCACCTGATCGCGCGGCGTGGTGCGGGCGAGCAGCAGCATCAGGTCGCTATGCTCGGCCCGGCTGGTCCAGAGTTTCTGGCCGTTGACGACATAATCATCGCCGTCCCGCTTGGCGACGGTCTTCAGCGCCAGCGTATCGGTGCCGCTGCTCGGCTCGGTCACGCCAAAGGCCTGCAGGCGCAGCTCGCCGGTGGCGATCTTGGGCAGATATTGCGATTTCTGCTCTTCCGATCCGTGCCGCAGCATCGTGCCCATGATATACATTTGCGCGTGCACCGCGCCGCCGTTACAGCCCTGTGCCTGGATCTCCTCGAGGATCGCCGCCGCCGCCGAAATCGGCAGCCCGGCCCCGCCAAATTCTTCCGGGATCAGCGCCGCGAGATATCCCGCCTCGCCGAGGGCATTGACGAAATCGGTGGGATATTCCCGGGCCTTGTCGCGGGCGCGCCAATATTCACCGGGAAATTTCTGGCACAGCTTGGCAACCTCTTCGCGTATGTCGCTATAATCCTGCATTCCTTCGGGTCCTTCAATCTTTGGGTGCCAAGTTTGCGGCCAAAATGTCGATCCGCCGGTAGATATCCTGCGCCGGAACACCTATAGATGTGGCTGGAAATCATGCGGATTGTCATGCCGATAACCGCACCTATGTCAAAAGACGATATATTTTGGCCCATAAAGGAACATAGTCAATATGAAGACCCGCGCCGCCGTCGCATTTGAAGCCAAGAAGCCGCTGGAGATTGTCGAACTGGATCTGGAGGGTCCGAAGGCGGGCGAAGTGCTGGTCGAGATCATGGCCACCGGCATCTGCCATACCGACGCCTATACGCTTGACGGGCTGGACAGCGAGGGCAAGTTCCCGAGCGTGCTTGGTCACGAAGGCGCCGGTATTGTTCGGGAAGTCGGTGCGGGCGTCACCTCGGTAGCTCCCGATGATCATGTGATCCCGCTCTACACACCCGAATGCCGCCAGTGCAAAAGCTGCCTGTCGGGCAAGACCAACCTGTGCACCGCGATCCGCTCGACCCAGGGCCAGGGGCTGATGCCCGACGGCACCAGCCGGATGTCCTACAAGGGCGAGGCGATCTACCATTATATGGGCTGCTCGACCTTTTCCAACTTCATCGTCTTGCCGGAGATCGCGGTCGCCAAGATCCGCACCGACGCGCCGTTCAACACCAGCTGCTATATCGGCTGCGGCGTCACCACCGGCGTCGGCGCGGTGGTCAATACGGCGAAGGTGGAGCCGGGTGCCAATGTCATCGTCTTTGGTCTCGGCGGCATCGGCCTCAATGTGCTGCAGGGTGCGCGCATGGTCGGTGCCGACAAGATCATCGGCGTCGATATCAACGATGACCGGGAAGAATGGGGCAAGCGGTTTGGCATGACCCATTTCGTCAATCCGAAGAAGGTCGACGGCGATATTGTCGAACATCTGGTCAAGCTGACCGACGGCGGCGCGGATTATACCTTCGACTGCACCGGCTACACCGATGTGATGCGCCAGGCGCTGGAATCCTGCCACCGCGGCTGGGGCGAAAGCATCATCATCGGCGTCGCCGAAGCCGGCACGGAAATTGCCACCCGCCCGTACCAGCTGGTCACCGGCCGCGTCTGGAAAGGCACCGCCTTCGGCGGCGCGCGCGGCCGGACCGACGTACCGAAAATCGTCGACTGGTATGTCAATGGCAAGATCGAGATCGATCCGATGATCACCCACACGCTGACGCTCGAAGAGATCAACAAGGGCTTTGACCTGATGCACGCCGGCGAAAGCATCCGCAGCGTCGTGGTCTTCTGATGGAGACGGTCTCAACCAACCGAAGCTATGCCGGAACGCAGGGGGTCTATTCCCATGCGTCCAGCGAGACCGGAACCGGGATGACCTTCGCGGTCTACGTGCCGGATCATCCGGAGGGCGCGAAACTGCCGGTCGTCTGGTATCTGTCCGGTCTGACCTGCACCCACGCCAATGTCATGGAGAAAGGTGAATATCGCCGGGCCGCCAGCGAACTGGGCCTGATCATTGTTGCTCCCGACACCTCGCCGCGCGGTGAAGGCGTGCCCGACGACAGCGGCTATGACATGGGGCAGGGGGCCAGCTTTTACGTCGATGCCACCGAAGCGCCGTGGTCAGACCATTTCCGGATGCGCAGCTATATCGAGCGGGAATTGCCCGACCTGATCGCCGCACAATTTCCGGCGGATATGGAACGGCAGGCGATATTCGGCCACAGCATGGGCGGCCATGGCGCGCTGACCATCGCATTGCGCAATCCCGGCCGGTTCAAAAGCGTGTCCGCCTTCGCACCTGTCGTTTCGCCGCTAAACTGTCTCTGGGGTGAAAAGGCGCTCAGCGGATATATCGGCGGCGACAAGTCGGCGTGGCGGCAATATGACGCCTGCGCCCTGATCGAGGACGGCGCGCGGGTTGCGGATATATTGGTCGATCAGGGAACCAGCGACAATTTCCTGGACGAGCAGCTGAAGCCGCACTTGCTGGCGGAAGCCTGCGCCAAAGCCGATATTCCGCTCACCCTGAACATGCGCCAAGGCTATGACCACAGCTATTATTTCATCTCCACCTTCATGGAAGATCATCTGCGCTGGCACGCGCAGCGACTTTGAGGGGCATTCGCTGACGGATCAGGAAAAGGCCCTGGCAAGAGCCCTTGTCCTCACGGGTTTGGCAGTCCGGCGATAATCTTGTCGAGGGTGATCGGGAATTCCCGCACCCGGACGCCGCAGGCATTGTATACGGCGTTACCAATCGCTCCGGCCGCCCCGCAGATACCAAGCTCGCCGACGCCCTTGGCCTGTATGGGGTTCGCGTGATGGTCGCGTTCTTCCACGAAGGACACATCGATCTGCGGCACGTCGCGATTCACCGGCACATGATATTCGGCCAGATCATGATTGACCAGATGACCATCACGATGGTCGAAGACCAGTTCTTCGGTGAGCGCGCTGCCGATCCCCCAGACCATGCCGCCATAGCATTGGGACGTGGCGGTTTTCAGATTGAGAACGCGGCCGATGCCAAAGACACCCGTCATCCGGCGCACCCGCGTTTCGCCAGTATAGGCATTGACCGCAACCTCGGCGAAAAAGGCGCCATAAGTCGCCTGCGTGACATCCTCGGACATGTCTCCCGGCTTGATCGCGCCGTCCGCTTCCACGGCCTTGCCCTTGAGCAGGTCGACCAGGGCGATCGCTTTGCCGGACAGCGAAGCCTGGCCATCCTTCAATTCAAGATCCGTCTCGGCGCCGCCCATTTTATTGGCGATCTCCATGCGGATCTTTTCGCACGCCTGAAACACGGCTGAACCGGCCGAAGCGGCTCCCCAGGAACCGCCCGACCCGGGGCCGGAGGGAAGAGCGGAATCGCCGAGCTGGACCTCGACCCGCTCGACCGGGATGCCGAGCATCTCCCCGGCCACCTGACCCAATATGGCGTAGCTGCCGGTACCGATATCGGTCATGTCGGTGGCCACGGTCACGCTGCCGTCGGCATTCAGGGTCACGCGCGCTTCGGCGGGAGACAGGATATTCACTCTTGCCGCCGATGCCATGCCGGTTCCGATCCACCATTCGCCATCGCGGGTAGAGCAGGGTTCAGGCTGGCGGTCCTGCCAGCCGAAGCGCTCGGCTCCCTGATCCAGACATTCTGCCAGCTTGCGGGAACTATAGCCCGTGCCATTGGACGGGTTTTTCTCCGGGATATTGCGCTTGCGCAATTCGACCGGATCGATTCCGACCTTTTCGGCCAGTTCGTCCATGGCGCTTTCCAGCGTCTGCATGCCCACGGCCTCACCCGGAGCCCGCACGGAACCGGCGCACAAGCGGTGTACCCGCGCCATATCGACGCTGGTAAGGCGGGCATCGCCGCCATAGAGAAATTCGGTGGCCTGCGTCACCGGCTCGGCGAAACTCTCGCCCGGCAGATTGGACACCAGGCATTCATGGCCCAGGCCAATCAGTTTTCCGTCCTTGTCGGCGGCAAGCCGGAGGCGCTGGCGGGTTTCCGATCGGCGCATGATCGTTTCGAACACCTGCGGCCGCGACAGGTCGATACGGACTGGTCGACCCAGATCCTTGGCGGCTATCGCCGCTCCGATCGCTTCATGGCTTATACCCAGTTTTGAACCAAATCCGCCGCCGACATAAGGCGACAATATCCGGACATTGCTCTCGGCTATGCCCAGCGCATCGGCGAGTTCCGGCACATTGAAATTGAGCATCTGGTAGCTGCCGCGCAAGGTGAGGCTATGGCCGTTCCAGGAAGCGGTCGCGGCATGCGGTTCCATCGCGGCGCTCGCATGGCCGGGCGTGCGATAGATTTCGTCGACGGTATAGGTGGCCCTGTCCATCGCCTGATCCAGATCGCCTTTTTCGACCGGCTCTTCGTCTTCTTCGATTTCGGCATCGGCATGCTCGGCATCAAATATGCTGTCCGTTCTGACGTCGGTGTAGCTGATTTCCAGGGCTTTTGCCGCGGCGGTTGCAGCCTCGAACGTTTCGGCCACGACCAGCGCGATTGGCTGGCCAAAATAGCTGACCTTCGTGGCACCCTGTACCGGCGCTTCACCCGCCCCGCCTTGCGCAGGCCGATTGAGAAAGCGCTGGTCAGAATATACGCCCAGCACGGAAGGCATTTTCATGGCGCTGTCGACATCGATCTTCTCGACCGTGCCAGCGGGGATCTCTGCGCGGGCGAAGACGCCATAAGCTGTTCCGGGCAGGTTCCATTCAGACGCATAAGTGGCAGTGCCGCTGACCTTCAGCGGGCCATCTGGCCGGTCGAGCGGCTTTCCGACCAGTTGCTGCTTCATGTCATCCAGGCGATCGCGCCGGTCCGGCTGGTCCATTGTCAGGCTGTGCGTCATGCGCCGTCTCCTGTCAGTTCCGCCAAGGCGGCGTGGAGCGTGCGGCGCACGAGCGCTATCTTGAAATCATTGGCGCCATAGCCTTGCGCACCAGCGAGCAGAATATCGGCGGCCCTGTCAAATAGCGCCGAAGAGGGCTTCTCGCCGATCAGGACATCCGCAACCGCAGGATCATGCCACGGCTTGTGGGCAAGCCCGCCGAACGCCAGCGAGGCGCTGCTGATCCTGCCATCCTCCATGTCCACTATTCCGGCGACGGAAACGAGCGCGAAGGCATATGATGAACGGTCACGCACCTTGCGATAGACGTGACGCCCCGGCATCGGTGCAGGCAGCGTGACGGCGGTGATTACATCACCCGTCTCCAGGACATTGTCCCGATCCGGCCGGTCGCCCGGCAGACGGTGAAATTCGCGCACCGGGACGGATCGTTCGCCCTGCCGTCCCTCGATCTGGACCTCGGCGTCCAGAGCGCTCAATGCCACCGCCATATCTCCGGGATAGGTGGCGATGCAATTTTCGCTGGCGCCCAATATGGCATGTATCCTGTTGAAACCGTGCAG
>NZ_JBGTDD010000143.1:0-8191 GCF_041748495.1 Parasphingorhabdus sp. | reverse complement strand
GACGGATCGTTCGCCCTGCCGTCCCTCGATCTGGACCTCGGCGTCCAGAGCGCTCAATGCCACCGCCATATCTCCGGGATAGGTGGCGATGCAATTTTCGCTGGCGCCCAATATGGCATGTATCCTGTTGAAACCGTGCAGGGCCTGGCAACCCGATCCCGGCTGGCGCTTGTTGCAGGGCATGGCGGTGTCGGTGAAATAATAGCAGCGGGTACGCTGGCACAGATTGCCGCCCGTCGTCGCCCTGTTGCGCAACTGGCCGCTGGCACCCGCCACGATCGCGCGGGTCAGCACCGCATAATCGTTGCGAACGCGAAAGTGAGCCGCGCAATCGCTATTGCGTACCAAGGCGCCAATCCGCAGCCCATCTCCTTCTTCGCTGATTTCGCCCAGAGGCAGCCTGTTGATATCGATCAGCCGCTCGGGTGTCTCCACTTCAAGCTTCATGAGATCAACAAGATTGGTACCACCGGCAATCAGTTTTGCAGCGTCATCGCCGTCGGTCGCATCGGAAAGGTCGGCAGCGCGCTGATATTGGAATTGTTTCATTGGCCCTTTCCCGCCACGTCACGGATCGCATCGACGATATTGGGATAGGCCGCGCAGCGACAGATATTGCCGCTCATGCGCTCGCCAATCTCTTCGTCCGAGAGCATGATTCCGCCATCCAGATCATCGGTGACCGCGCTGGGCCAGCTCATCGCGGCTTCTTTCAGCATGGCGGTGGCCGAACAGATCTGCCCCGGTGTGCAATATCCGCATTGATAGGCATCGCGTTCGACAAAGGCGCGTTGCAGGGGAGATAATTGGTCTGGCGTGCCCAGTCCCTCGATGGTGGTCAGCTCGTCCCCATCGTGCATGACCGCCAGCGTGAGGCAGCTGTTCACCCGGCGACCGTTCAGAATGACGGTGCAGGCCCCGCACTGGCCATGGTCACAGCCCTTTTTCGTACCGGTGAGTTCAAATTGGTTGCGGAGCAAGTCGAGCAAGCTGGTGCGATTGTCGCACTCAAAGCTGTGCGCCTTGCCATTGATGACGATGTTCAAAATGCTTCTCCGGAGCGATTAGTGGGCTGCCGGAAAATAACGCGCCATTCTGTTTATGGTTCCCGGTCCGATGGTATCAATCCAAGGAGGACCGCGTTGCCAGAGGGGATAAGGCCGCGTTGGCGATGACGAAATCAAACCCTGCCATTCGCCGTCAATGGTCCAGCGGCTCATATTTGTGGCGCGTGGGGCCAAGGCAGAATGGCAGAAATGGCTGATAACTGGTCGGGACGAGAGGATTCGAACCTCCGACCCCCACACCCCCAGTGTGATGCGCTACCAGGCTGCGCTACGTCCCGACCGAGGCTGGGCATATATGGTGGTCGCATGGCCTTGGCAAGTCGTTTGCGTCTTCCGTGCAACCTTTCCCGCATACGGATTTCATTGCGCGCCCGGCAAGTGCGTGATAGGCGCGCGCATCAGCTGGCTTGGCTGTTCAGGGGCTTGAAACAGCGGTCCAGGCACCACACATAAAAATTTGCAATTATCGGGACGAGTTCATGACAAATATTACTATTTTATCTGCCGCAGCAGGCACGGGCGGTGCCGGAGGATTTCTGATTTCGGTCATGCCGCTGGTGCTCATTTTCGCGGTATTCTATTTTCTCCTCATTCGCCCGCAGCAAAAGAAGATGAAGGAACATCAGGCAAAGGTCGGATCGGTCAAGAAGAATGACGAGGTCGTAACCGGCGGCGGGCTGGTGGGCAAGGCGGTCAAGGTCGACGATATTTATGTCGAGATCGAGATTGCCACCGGCGTTCGCGTGAAAGCCGTCAAGGCGACCCTGTCGGACGTCATGCCCCGCGGCGGTGCCAAACCTGCGAACGACTGAACGCGGTGATATAGAAAGTTAGTTTCAATGCTCGATTTCCCGCGCTGGAAGGTCATTTCCATTTCCCTGCTGCTGGCCTTTGGCGTGCTGATGTCCTTGCCCAGCCTGCTGGGCGCAAGCGGCCAGAAATATTGGCCGAGCTTCCTGCCGAACGTAACCATCAACCTGGGGCTCGATCTTCAGGGCGGTAGTCATATCCTGCTCGAAGCCGATCCGGCCGATGTGGCGACCACCCGTCTCGAGACGATGGAAGAATCGGTACGCGCGGCAATGCGGCGGGCCACGCCGCGCATCGGCATTGGTGATATTTCCCGGCGCAACGGTGTTTTGAGCTTCATGGTTCGCGACAGCACCCAGGTTGATGCCGCGCGCGATGCAATCGTGCCGTTGACCTCGGGTGCCGGACTGACCGGCCAGCGGGACTGGGATATTGAAGTGCGCGATGACACGCGCTTCGTCCTGACGCCGACGGCAGCCGGCCTGGAAAATGCGGTCGAGAATGCGATGGAAACGGCCACCGACGTGATCCGCCGCCGGATCGACGAAATGGGCACCCGCGAACCGACGATTATCCGGCAGGGCGACAACCGGATTGTCGTGCAGGTGCCAGGCCTCGAGGATCCGGAAGCGCTGAAGGCATTGCTCGGCCAGACCGCGAAGCTGGAATTCAAGCTGGTCGATTTTGAAGCGGATCCCAATGCATTGGCAGCGGGCCGGGCACCGGTCGGCAGCCAGATTTTCCCTTATCCCGACAATCCGACCGGATTGCCCAATATTGCGGTCAAGCGTCTGGGCGGGATCAGCGGCGACAAGCTGACCGCTGCCGGGCAGGGCTTTGATGCAACAACCAACGCGGCGGTCGTCAATATCACCTTCGATAGCGAAGGCGGCCAAAGATTTGCCCGCCTGACCCAGAATAATGTCGGACGTCCCTTTGCCATCATTCTCGATGGTCAGGTGCTGTCGGCTCCCAATATCAACGAGCCGATCCTAGGTGGTTCGGCCCAGATATCCGGCAATTTTTCGGTCGAAAGCGCGAACCAGCTGGCGATTGCCCTGCGTTCCGGCGCGCTGCCGGTGGAATTGAAGATCGTCGAGGAACGCACCGTCGGGCCCGATCTTGGCAAGGATTCGATCGACAAGGGCATGCTTGCTGCGATCATCGGGACGGTTGCGGTCCTGACCTTCATGGTCGTCACCTATGGCCGTTTCGGCATGTACGCCAATTTTGCCCTGGCCTTGAACCTGTTCATCATCGTCGGGGTCATGGCAATGTTCAATGCGACGCTGACGCTTCCGGGTATCGCGGGCTTTGTTCTGACCGTTGGTGCGGCGGTCGACGCCAATGTGCTGATCAACGAACGAATAAGGGAAGAGCGCAGGCGAGGGCGACGAGTCGTCCAGGCCATTGAAGTTGGCTACAGGGAAGCATCCAGAGCGATCCTTGATGCCAATGTGACCAATATCATCGCTGGGGTTCTGCTCTTCCTGTTCGGTTCCGGGCCGATCAAGGGCTTTGCCGTCGTGCTGATGATCGGTATCGCTTCGTCCGTGTTCACCGCCGTTGTCGTAACCCGGATGTTGGTGGCGATCTGGGTCCGTCGCGCCCGGCCGCAGGAGTTGACGATATGAGACTGCTCAAACTTGTCCCGGACGATACCAATATCGGTTTCCTGAAATGGCGCAACATCGCCATGGCCTTAAGTATCCTGACGATCATCGCATCGATCGGACTGGTCGCCGCCAAGGGTCTCAATTTTGGCGTCGATTTTATCGGGGGCCAGATGATCCAGGCAACCTTTACCGAGACCGAAACGGCACCGATCCCGGAATTGCGGGACAGCATCGGTGCGCTCGGCTATGGCGAGGCAACGATCCAGCGATTTGGTGAAGCCAATGAAGTGTCGATTCGGATGCGCTTGCCAGCGGATGCGGAATCACGGCCTGAAGCAGCCAATGAAATGACCGCAAAGATCGTGGCAACGATCAATGCCGATCATCCCGACGTGCGCATCGATGGCGTGGAGTCGGTATCGGGCAAGGTTTCGTCGGAGCTGTTTGAAACCGGTGCCTATTCGCTGCTGTTCGCGATGATCGCGATTTCCATCTATATCTGGATCCGCTTCGAGTGGCAATTTGGCGTCGGTGCCCTGTTCGCGCTGGTCCACGATGTCTCGCTGACATTCGGCCTCTTTGCGCTGACCCAGATGGAGTTCAATCTCAATACGGTCGCAGCGCTGCTGACCATTATCGGCTATTCGCTCAACGACACGATCGTCGTATTTGACCGGATGCGCGAAAATCTGAAGAAATATCGCAAGATGGATATCATCGCCTTGCTCGACCTGTCGGTGAACGAGACTTTGGCGCGCACGGTAATGACCAGCTTGACCATGCTGATTGCGCTTGGGAGCTTGATCCTGTGGGGTCCGGACGTGATATTCGGCTTCTCGGTGGCAATGTTCTTCGGCGTTTTTGTCGGCACCTACAGCTCGGTCTATATGGCCGCTCCGATCTTGATCTGGCTCAAGGTCGGTCCGGATACATTTGTTCCGGCGGAGTCAGCGAATGACAAAGCCGAGCGGACCGGCGGGCCCGGTCAGACAGGCTGAATCTTGGTAGAACTGCGCAAGGATGTCGAGTTTACCGGTCCGGTCATCACCGGCTTCACGCCTGCGGGTTACAAGGTCGGTGACCAGCGGTTCGAGCAGGGCCTGCTGATTTCGCCTGAACAGGCGGTGGGCTGGGATGGCTCAGGCCTCGACCGGCTGGACCTGGCAGAGATATTGTCGCGGCTGAACCTCTCACCGGCACCGGAGTTTCTCCTGCTTGGCAGCGGATCGGCGATGGCGCAGCCACCGGCTGCCTTTCGGCGGGAGGTTGAGGCCGCCGGCATGGGGCTGGAGGTCATGGACAGCCGGGCTGCGGCCCGGACATGGGGTGTGCTGCGCGCCGAAGAACGCTGGATCATCGGCGCGCTTCTGCCGCTCGCCTAGCGCTTTCCCGCCGCACTGAGCAATATCGCTCGCAGCTGTTTCCCGTTATTGGCCCAGCTGAACTGGCTAACCGAGGATCGCACAATGTCCTGGCGCGGTGGGTCGGCCAGAATTGCTTTTGCAGCCTGAATGATCGCCTCGACATTCTGCTCGACGATCCGTCCGGCATCGACACTGGTCACCAGTTCCCGTGCGCCACCGGCCTCGCTGATGATGATCGGCGTGCCGCAAGCGAGGGCCTCGACCCAGGCATTGGCGAGCCCTTCGGATTTCGATACCAGAATGGCGATATCGGCGGCCGCCGTGAGTTGTGCCAGCTGGTCATGGGATATGCTGCCCAGAAAGCGGACCCGGTCTGCTACGCCCAGCTGCTCGGCGAGCGCGCGGTAATTTGGTTCTTCTTCCCCTGTGCCAGCGAGCATGAGTTGGGCAGTGGGAAAACCCGCCAGGGCACGGATCACCAGATCCTGATTTTTGCGCTTGATCAACGCGCCGGTGCTGATGAATAACGGCCCGCTGACGCCCAGTTCCTGCTTTGCGGTTGCTCGATCAACCGGTACGAATCTGTCTGGATCAAGCCCGGTGTAGTGGACGGCAATCTTGCTGCCATCCATGCCCAAGGTGATCATGTCCTGCTTCAATGCTTCGGATACCGCCAGCAAGCCGCTGGCCTTTGCCGCGGCGTCCAATATCTGAAGCCGGCATTTCGGATCGCTGCCCCAATGATGAATATCAGCACCCCGCGCCTTGATCGTAAAGGGGATGCCGAGTGCACCGGCCAGCCGCATCGCCGCCGGCCCGTCGGGATAGAAAAATTCCGCGTCGATCACATCAAATGGTCTCTGATCGTGCAGTTTCTTGACCAATGGCAGCAGCGCACCGGCAATATGCCGGGGATTGCTGGCCCCGCCGATCTTCGGGATCAGCCGGAACCGGGGCCTGAAGACGTCCAGTCCGCGCCACTCCTCATGTTCGACCAGATCGTTCAGCGGTCGATATTGTTTATGTTTGTTCAATGGCCATGGCGGGATCCCGATCGGATTGATCACGGTTACCTGGGTCAATGGCTGGCTTGCCAGATGGGCCGTCTGCCGTTCGACGAATATGCCGAACTGGGGTGTCGTCGCATTGGGAAATAATGTCGACAGTGTCAGGATGTTGAGCGAACGGGTCATCGCAGGCCTCCTAGCACAATGGCCCTAAAGCTCCCTTACCAGACGGACCGCCACGCCGATCCATTCCGGATCGCTGACAATCTGTTGTCGCGCACCGCTACCGAGCGGCAGGATTTGCAGGCGACCATCTTCCCTTCCGATCAGACGACCGAACAGATAGCGTCCGGCAGGGCGAGGGACCAGCACGTCGCGGTTCAGTGCAGCGGCAAATTGCGCCGGGTTCCGCCGCGACAGCCAGACATCGTCGCCGGCACGATAGTCTCCGATGCTGCTTTTGACGCGCAATGCGACCATCGCCGGTTCGATCGCGGGCTGATAGACATTCTCGGTCTTGCCGAGCGCATGCGCGCCCTTGTGATCGAGAATGGCGGCAACCGGCAGTTCCTCCTGATCGGGCAGCGACAGCAGCGCGGCGCTGTCCACGCCCAGGGCACCAGCAATCCGGTTCAGCCAGCCAAGCGACAATGTCCGCATCCCCGTCTCCAGCCGCCCGATTGTCTGTGCTGTGGTCGGTGGCTCACATCGTGTGGCAACATCGTCCAGCGTCAATCCCTTGGCCTTGCGAACGTCCCTGATGCGGCTGATCATTTTTTTCTCCACACCTATATGGTTTTGTTCTTTCCTACAATGGCGAGGAAATGGCAAGGAATAAACCATGCCATTAAGGAGATATTATGCCAAATCAAATAACCAAATCAGGTAGATCCCGAACCGATCCCCGGCTGCTGGCGGAGCGGGCGTTGCCGCAGGATGGCGAGGTCAGGGGCGTCCGTCGGCAGAACGGGGGGTATAGTGATCTTAGTAAAACATGCCGCTAATGACTACACCATCGCAAAATTTGTATGCATCGATTGCGCATCGTTTATTCAATGGGTGATCTTCTAATGTCCGCTTTATCCCGGTTGCCGACCGACAGCTTTTATTTTCCATCCAAACAATTAGAATGACCGCAAGTGGGTGGGAAGCGGGCGTTCAAGGCCGAATGGATCTATAGACTAAACGACCATGCAAACCCTAGCCAGATCGCGACACGATACAGGCCATATAGGAATAGGGCCAATGTAGCGATGGCCATGAGACAACCCCAAAGTGGGATATGCCAAGCTTGATCCTCTCCACGCTCTAATTCGTCAGGCGTATAGCCAGAATTATCGTTCATGGCGGATGTGGAACATGATCGTTTTTAGTCTGCAAATGGATCATAGCGCCCGACGATGTCTCTCAAATTGAATAAGCGCTATTGACTGGAAAGACCCGATGCACATCAGCGCGACCGAGTGCCACCCAAGGTTCTCATTCCAAGCGTACCAGAACAAAAGCCCTGCGGTAAAAACGATCGCCGCCTTGATACACCACTCTGCAATTCGTAGTTGCCTTTGTTCCATCGAAAAGACCTAACACTATTGGCCTAAGTTTGAAATAGCCTATGGCTTCAAACGCTCGATCATTTTTAGATAACAAATACTTGGGCCGTATCGGGAATCTGAGTTCTTGCCACCGTAAAGCGCCACCCAATCGGACGGAACTTCAAATTGCAGGATATCTGCATCTGCAGATGAAATGGGAGCTAAGCGGGCATCTCTAAAGCCGCACGAAATTGCAGTGTCCAAATAAGTCGATAAGTCTTCTCGGGAACCAAAGGCGAGTGGCGAATCCTGATCGGGACGGTCACTTGTTACCGCCGGTGGTTGAATATTACAGCTCTTATTTCTAATGTCCGAACCAAATACAGCCGTTGTTGATGAGCCCACCTCAAAGAGTTTTTCATCAATTTCTTCAACAGAGCCGCTCTGTTTTCCTCGGGTCGAAAAGATTAGCAACGTGGTCATTTCTCCCGATCTTCCTTCGCAGGAAATCTGCCAACCTTCTTCCAAAACAATCTCTCGGACTAACTTGATTTGCGGTTCCATACCCGCCACTATCCAAGCCTTCTCCGGTAGTGATGTGCTGCTGTTGCACGAAACAATTCCGAGCGATAACGCTATCAAGTTCAGGCGGAAGACCATGCTGCGCTTTCTAACAGAAGATGTGTCCTTCGCCATCGGTTTTAATAACTCCGCATTCGGCTGACATTGAGTGCCCCCTGTTCCGCCCATAGCCGCCATTAGAGCTGGACAACAGGAACGACCGTAATTGGGGCG
>NZ_JBGTDD010000142.1:0-3017 GCF_041748495.1 Parasphingorhabdus sp. | reverse complement strand
GACCGGCCATTCGGCGAAGATCCCGAGGCGATCACCAGGCGATGGTGCCAGAGCAATGATATCGCCTATCTGGGACGATCGGAAATAGGCCATGATGTCGAGAATAGAATCGTTCCCTTCGGGCTGCTGAAGCCCTGAGATATCAGTCAGAGAGACAATTTTGTCTGACCAGCGGGAACCGTCGGAATACCATTAATCCGCCATTGTTCATGAATTCTGAATTGGTCATTTGTGGTTCTCAAGGGACGGTGGCAAGCCGGAATCGATTGTCACAAACAGACTATCAATAGCCCGTTGATACACACTTGACCTGTGACTGCGGACCGGTCACAAGGCACGAGATCCTGAAGTCTGAATGTCCTGTGTTCGAGAGTATTGAATGAAATTTGCAAAGATTGATTCTGACTATCGTGGATTGGCTTCTGAGGCACTTGTCGCTGATCTTGGTCCTGTCAGGGGAAAAAACCTGCTGATCAGCTTGTGCAGTATTTCCAAGCGATCTGAAGTTAGGGAAACCAGTTTGACTTACGCCCTCATCGAGAAACGTCTGGCGATCCTCGGTTACAAGACATGAAATTGAAACAGAAACTCGTCGAAAAGCCTTGGGGCAAGGAAGTTTTGCCAGAGATGTTTCATGCCAAAAGCGAAAAGAAAATTGGAGAGGTATGGTTTGAAGCGCCAAAGGGCGTCACTCCGCAACTCATGGTGAAATATCTTTTCACCAGTGAAAAGTTGTCGATTCAGGTCCACCCCAATGACAGGCAGGCCCGCAGAGTCGGATTGCCTCATGGTAAAGATGAATGCTGGTTCATCCTCGATGCAGAACCGGATGCCGTTTTGGGGCTTGGCCTGAAGAAGAAGGTCAGCGGCACGAAACTGAAAACCGCTGCGATTTTGGGAGAAATAGAAGATCTAATGGACTGGAAGCCGGTCAAGAAGGGAGACTTCTTCTATATACCTGCTGGCACAATCCATGCGATTGGCCCCGGTATTTCCCTTGTCGAAGTCCAGCGGAACGTCGATATCACCTATCGCATTTACGACTATGGTCGCCCTCGCGAACTCCATTTGGAGGAAGCTATCGCGGTGGCCAAGCTCACCGATTACGACATGAAATACAGCAGTGAGGTTCCCGCTGACATGTCCGCCAGCCTTCTCGTTGGCGCGCCATTTGAGCTATTCCAGATTGTCGGCACGGACGACGAGGTCATTTCGCAAACCGGCAGCAAGGAATGGCAAATCATTCCGCTGGAGGGTTCGGTCACGGTGCGCGGCAAATTGATCGGTGCCGGAGAATGTGGCATCTGTCCGCGATATTCCGATATTGATCTTTCCCAAAACGGAACGTCGCTCATCGCATGTACAAAAACGTGAGATATTGATCATGGTGCAAAGCACACAGATTACGCCCGTCATTCTGTCGGGTGGTTCCGGAACAAGATTATGGCCGCTATCCACACCGGAAAAACCGAAGCAATTTCTCAACCTTTTCGGTCCGCTCAGCATGTTCCAGCTAACGCTCCAGCGCTGTGCGGACGAGACGATATATCGGCAGCCGGTCATTGTGGGTTCGGACATGCATATCAAAATCATGCAGGAACAAATGCAGGAAGTGGGCTCGACACCCGGAGCCATCATTTTGGAACCTTGCGCGCGCAATACCGCTCCCGCTATCGCGCTAGCTGCCCTTGCCGCTGAAGACCCGGGCGATTTGCTGCTGGTGATGCCGAGTGATCATATGATCAAAAATATGCCAGCCTTTCAAAAAGCTGTGCAAGCATCGATACCGGTCGCACAAGCCCGCTGGCTGGTTACATTCGGCATCGAACCCACCGGACCTGCCACAGGCTATGGGTATATTAAACAGGGCGTCGTGATTGACGGGAGTGCCGGCAGTATGTCGGCAGAGCGATTTGTTGAAAAACCGGAGCAGGAATTTGCCGAGAAAATGCTCGCAGATGGCGGCTATCACTGGAACGCGGGAATATTCCTGTTTCGGGCCGACGCCTATTTGGCGGCGATGGAAAAGCATTCGCCCGAAATGCTGGCAGCGTGCAGCGCGGCGATGGGCGACAGGCGGATGGAAGCAGAACTTTGTTATCCTGAACCTGCGGCATTTGCATCGGCACCTTCTGACTCAATCGACTATGCGATAATGGAACGGGCAGAAAAGGTCGCCGTAACGCCCGTCAGTCCCGATTGGTCTGATGTCGGTAGCTGGGATTCCCTGTTCGAAATCAGCGACGGCAACGAGCAGTCGAATGTGATATTCGGCAAGGCGACCACAATCGGTGCAAACAACAATCTGATCCACAGCCAGGAACTCGAAATCGCCGTCTTGGGTGTGGAGAATCTGATCATCGTAACCCATGAGAATAAAGTCATGATCCTGCCACGCGGCCAATCCCAAGATGTGAAAAAAATGGCCCAAAAACTCTCGGAATAAGGCTAGCTTGGCGGGATGGCCTCTTCCAGTTTTTCAGTTTCACCGCCGGTATTTGCTTTGCCCGTCAGCCAGGTCGGCCAGAATCTGGCAATCACCAGAAACAAGGATGGCAACAAAAGTGTATTCCAAACATCGCTGACTGCCTCGTCGAAAAATTTCGGTGCATCGCCGAATGATTCCGGCAACCCCATATAATCATAATATTCGTTGGCCAATGCAGCCACTACGACGAAAAGCCAGGGAACGGGGCTCGCCAGCGAACGCCGAAGGATAAGGGCAACAAACAGTTGCACCCCGACACCCGCGTAAATGTGCAGGGAGTCCCGGTCCAGTCCGGTTGACAGTTCCAGCCAGTTTTTGATTTCAAACCAATCCATAAAAATGCGCCTGGGCTAGCCAGAAGCAGGGGTCAACGCTTTTGCGAAAGAAATAGTTATGAAAATTTTAGCCAAAAGTGATTAAGCAACCGGAATGACCCAGCAGATCGTATCAAAGCCGAAAATCCTGACCATCTTCGGAACCAGACCGGAAGCGATCAAGCTTTTTCCGGTTGTCCAGGCCCTGTCCGCAC
>NZ_JBGTDD010000141.1:0-4035 GCF_041748495.1 Parasphingorhabdus sp. | reverse complement strand
GAAATGCAGAATCTGGCGGAGCTTGCGCCGATCAACCTGACGGCAAAAGTGCTGGATGCCCGTTCGCTGCCGGAGACGCTCGCAGCCAAGTCCGGCAAACAGGTGGAACTGACTGAAGACGGCGAACGCATATTATACCGGGCCTCGGCTTTGCCATCGCTGAGTGCCAGCGAGAAGCCGACCTTGCTGCTGCGGCATTCGCTCAGCGAAGCGTTGCTCGCCTATCGTCCAATAACCTATATATTGACGGCCTTGGCGCTGTTTGGCCTGGCGATAATCGTGTCGGCGGGATGGTTGCTGGCCAAGGGCATCACCCGCCCGATTGCCCGGCTGGAAGAGGCCGCGCGCCAGATCAGTATCGGCGAAAGACACAAGGTTATCGTCAATTCAACCGATGAAATTGGCCGCCTCGGCGATAGTTTCAACGAAATGGTCGACGCCATTGTCGAGCGGGAAGACAGGATCTCCCATATCGCCTTGCACGATGCACTGACCGAACTGCCCAACCGGAAATATTTCCGCGATCAGCTCGATATCTCGCTGAAGCGCGCTGGTAACGGTGATCTGATCGCTGTTTTCTACCTCGACCTCGACAATTTCAAATCGGTCAATGATACGCTCGGTCACCCGGTCGGCGATGCCTTGCTGAAACAAGTTACGAAGCGGATGGCATCGGTGCTAGACGGGCATCTTGTCGCCAGGCTTGGCGGGGATGAATTTGCGGTACTGGTCGACAATGTCGACAATGTCGATGCGATTACGATGATCGCGGAACAGCTCGAGAAGTCGTTCGCAGAAAGCTTTCAGGTCGAGGGCCATATCATGCCGACGACGACCAGCATCGGCATAGCGGTTGCGCCCCATGACGGCCGGAAGTCAGATATGCTGATGAAGAATGCCGACCTCGCCCTGTACCGGGCGAAGCGGGAAGGCAAAGGGCAATATCATTATTTCGAACAGGAAATGGACGAACTGGCCCGCAAGCGACGGGAAACCGAAATCGATCTGAAACTGGCGATCGAGCAGGGTCAGTTCGAACTCTATTATCAGCCCCTGTTCAATACCCAGAAACAAAGAATCAACGGTTTCGAGGCGCTGATCCGGTGGCACCATCCCGAACGTGGTTTCATACAGCCGGTGGATTTCATTCCTCTGGCCGAGGAAACGGGTCTCATTGTCCAGATTGGCGAATGGGTGATCAAGGAAGCCTGCCGGCAGGCGGCGAACTGGCCGGAGCACATCCGGGTTGCGGTGAATATTTCCCCGGTCCAATTCCGCACCAAGGGTCTGCATGCCATATTGATCCAGGCGCTGACCCAGTCCGGACTGTCACCGCAACGGCTCGAGTTGGAAATCACTGAATCGTTGCTGATCGACAATGTCGAAGAGACCTTGAAATCGCTGTACAGTCTTCGCGCAATGGGCATCCGGGTTGCCTTGGATGATTTCGGGACCGGCTATTCGTCGCTGAGCTATTTGCGCAGCTTTCCGTTCGACAAGATCAAGATCGACCGGAGCTTCGTTGTCGATATCCTGTCCGACAAGGGCAGCGCCGCCATCGTTCAGGCGATCACCGGACTTGCTGCTGCACTGGGCATGGAGACGCTTGCCGAAGGCGTAGAACTGGATGAACAGGTAGAGATACTGCACCAGAACGGTTGCGACAATATTCAGGGCTTTCTGCTCAGTCGACCGGTTCCGATCACGGCCGTGAACGCATTGATCAAAAGCCTGTCGGGCGAACGGAACAACCGCAAAGTCGCGTAGAAACGTCGTTTTGGCCTTTTCCTAGTGAGAGCCCTTTGGCTCAATAAGTTTCCTGCACTATAATAAAGACGGATCGGCCAACCTTAGCAGGCCCTTTCGATGTTAAGGCGTGACATGCCGAACACCGGAGGAAAGCGATCTTGCCCCGGTCGACTGCGGCGGCTTGGGCCAATTCCGCTGGCCGTTTGACCTGCCCTTCCGTTTCTTTAACGGTGCAGCTGGTTTGGCTTGTGCTTCACATGGACCGACAAGCAGCCTGAGGCTTCCAGAGCCATGTCCAGCGTCTCCGTGACATCTTCGGCACACATCGTACTGCACAGCTTCCAGCTGATAATATAACGCAAGTTTCTGAAAAAACGCTCGACTTGACCGTGCTGAGCAAGATAGTCTGTCGAATAATGAAGAGCCATAATTACTAGAATTGATCCGGTTAGCGGTTAGCGAACGCCGAAATTGATATACTTAGTGCTAATGGAATTATTGCGACTTTCTGATGATCGTTGGTCGCCTTCTCCGGGAATCTAACAACCAAGTTTGGTAAATTGAATCGCATATTAAGGTTCGGTTTTAGGTGAAGATATGAGTAAAATTCTGGATGAATTGTTGAAAGGTGGACCTCACCACAAAGCCGATAAAATAGACGGCGGAGCCAGTGTCAGACCCGTTAGCGGGAGCGAATCAGACCTGATTGCTTTTCAACCTATTGCAGAGCGCATTATTCGCAACGCCGGCGATGGATTTTCGATTTACAAAGAACTGCGGTCCAGCGACCATGCGGTGGATTATTATCTCGTCATTCTGCTAACAATTGAGAATGATGCAAAATGATGACCGTCAATATGAACCAGACAACGGAAGATGATCTGCCTCATAAAATTGAGGCTAACGAGAACCAATCTGGCATCTCGACAACTGGTCATAACGATGACGTGTGCGCTGTGCTTCAGGCTTTTGCTAATCAGCTTAAAAAAAATGGCAACGACGGGGACAATATCTGGAAAACAGCAGAACTTTTAGGTCAAGCTGAAGATGCTGCCAACTTGGTTCTTATCAAATCCAACTTGAACGAATTCGCGATTTAAGTTGGGCCGATTTCAACAGTTGCGCGGGAGAATGAAGGCGCTCGGTCATACCAACCAAGCCCTTATACTTTTCAAGAAACTCGACGACATGAAGAAAGGGACGGTCACTCTGAATGCGATTGATCTCGCTGATCTGGAAAGCAGAGAGTAAGATATTGATGCGTTGGCTGCATCATGCCGCTCAGTTGGTAGCGGAGGAGGGACATATTTGCCGCTCGGATGAGGGCAAGTTCAACAGAAATCGCGACTACTCAGCAAAAATGGCCCCACGGCAATGGGATATTTTCTCAGGTCGATTGCCAAAGAAAAAACACAACCAAGAGATTAAACTTTGTGTCCTAGGAGTTGTTATGCCGAACGCTTCGGTTTTGATAGTGACATTGGCATGTCGGATGCAAAACACCCACCAGAAGGCTCAGAAGCTCATAATCTAAGTTCGTATCAGGTGATTTCGTCCGGGAAGCCGTTGAGAGAAATGGAGGGGCGCTATCAAGATGACGTAGCGATCCTTCAGGCTACAATCAGTGGTCGATCGGTCCTTGCGATCAGTACGACAGGATTGTTGGTTTGTTGGACAACCGAGCCGGTGCCAGAGCGATTGCAAACAATAATGCTGATTTCGGGCAAAGTCTTCAATTGGAAGAAATACCAACATTATCTGGCGGGCCTTATCGAGACAGACCTGATAGCGACCCACAAGGGAGTACCTCTGCTGTTTGGCCCTCACTATGATATTCTAAAGGGTGAATATCCTGATGACCAAGTGAGCATAGCGATAGGATTTCCTGCTGAAGCCGATGCGGTCGGCTTCTGGACAAGTGATACCTATCTAAAAATACGTAAAAGAAGAGAGGGTGCAGCCGATCTCAACGTAGCATTATGGTCCCACTCCAATGATCGAGTGTTACCAAGAGTTGAGAGCAAAAAATCTTGAAAGCCTACTTCGTAATCGTTGCGGTCACACCAGACCGCGAAGCGGTAATGCCTTACGTCAAGAAAACGGCGGAACTTACCGAACGCATGGGTGGTCGCTACATCATGCGAACGGGTGGTGCCGACTTATTGGAGGGCAAGTTTGGCGATGGCGGCGGCGTCCTTATTGTTGAATGGCCTGACAAGCAGACGGCGCTCAAATTCTGGAACTGCGCTGAATATGCGAAACTGAAAAAGTTGCGAGCGGACCTTA